>NZ_JBHYXC010000012.1:32166-128622 GCF_042751495.1 Streptomyces sp. NPDC059373
GCGCCAACATCCTTGAGCAGGCGGAAGACAGCAAGATCATAAGGCCCTCCGCCCGTTATGTCGGCCCGCCCGCGCCGCAGCCGGTGCCGTAGCCGGTGCCGGCGGACTGAGGTGGTGTGCGGCGAAGTGCCGCTGGGCGTCGGGCGGTCCGGTTGGGGTGTCGTGGGGGTACGGGGGGTCGCCCCCCGGGGGAATGCAGTACTCCGACCTTCGCCTGTGCCCGCGTCGTGGGCTGGAGCGCCAACATCCTTGAGCAGGCGGAAGACAGCAAGATCATAAGGCCCTCCGCCCGTTATGTCGGCCCGCCCGCGCCGCAGCCGGTGCCGTAGCCGGGGATCTGACCGGGCGTTCACGCAGTCTTCTCCGGGTGTTGCCGGGCGCTGCGCCGTGCGCTTGGGGCGGCCGACCGTAGCGTTCCGTTCCGGTTCGCAGTGACGATCACGGAACACGGAACACGGAGAAGGCCATGTGCAGTCCGCATCACCAGCCCGAAGGGCCCCAACTCGGCGCGAGCCGCCGTTCCCTGCTCATGGGTGCCGGGTTGGTGGGGGCCGGCGCCGCGATGGCGGGACTGGCCGTCGCGCCTCGGGCGGCCGCCGCCGGGCGCGGCGACTGGCGGCCCGACACCGAGGACCAGAGGTTCACCTTTGTCGTCATGCCGGACACGCAGTACCTCTTCGACGGGGCGAGCATCCACCCGGCGCCGGTCGAGGCGTCCTTCCGGTACCTGCTGGACAACGGCCGCGACGAGAACATCGTCTTCATGTCGCACCTCGGCGACCTCACCCAGAACGGCCAGGCCGCCGAATTCGCGGCCATAGGCAAGGCGTTCCGGACCCTCGACCGCAGCGGTGTCCCGTACAGCGTGGTGGCCGGCAACCACGACCTCGACTCCTCGACCGACGACCAGCGCGGCGCCACCCCGTACCTGGAGACCTTCGGCCCGCAGCGCTTCCGTTCCACGCCCGGCTTCGGCGGCGCGTCGCCCGACGGCTACAACACCTTCCACCTCTTCCGCGCCGCCGGCCGCGAATGGCTCGTACTGGCGCTGGACTGGCGGCCCTCGGCCGCCGGCATCGCCTGGGCGCGCAAGGTCATCGCCGACCACCCGCGCACCCCGGTGATCCTGACGACTCACGAGATCGTCTACGCGGACCAGTACGGGGACGAGGCGCGGCTCTCCGACCACGGGCAGCAGCTGTGGGACGAACTGATCGCCGACCACGACCAGATCTTCCTCACCCTCAACGGCCACTACTGGCCGCCCGCCCGTACCACCCGCAAGAACCGCGCAGGCAACGACGTCCACCTGCACATCACCAACTACCAGAACCGCTACTACGGCGGCGCCGGGATGATCCGCCTCTACCGCTTCGACCTGGCCCGGGGCACGCTCGACGTCGAGACGATCTCGCCGTGGATCCTCGGCCGCACGGGCAGCCGCGACGGCCTCAACGAACTGGAGGCCCAGGAGATCGAACTCACCGGCCCCCAGGACCGGTTCTCCCTGGACATCGACTTCGGGCAGCGGTTCTCCGGCTTCGCCCCCGTCCCGGCCCGCCCGGCCCGCCCGGCGGCGAGGCTCCTGATCCCCGGCACCGTCGCGTACTGGCGCTTCGACGGCGCGGCCCACCAGGACGGCTCGGCGGCCGCCGACGACCTGCGCGTCCCCGACCTCACCGGCCGCGGCAACGACCTCACCCGGGTCACCGTCCCGGGAACCCCGGCCGGGGCGCTCACCTGGTCCGCTGAGCACCACCCCGACCAGCCCGGCCACGGCAGCATCGTCTTCGCGGGGGACAAGAGCCCGCTGCACGGCGCCTATCTGCGCACCGCCGCCGACGCCCCGCTGAACGCCGCCACCTTCCCCTCCGGCTACACCGTCGAGGCGTTCTTCAAGCTCCCCGCCGACTGGGACGGCGACCGCAACGGCTGGGCCGCGCTGCTGAGTCGCTGGGGCCTCAGCGGCGACGCGGGCAAGACCAACGGCGACGCGCAGGAGCCGGTGGCCACCCTCAGCCTCTCCGGCGGCCGCGAACTCCAGTGGGCGGTCTACCCCCTGAACCAGGACGGCCCGGTCACCAACTGGGGCCACGAACTGCCGCTCGACACCTGGTGGCACGTCGCCGTCGTCAACGACAGGCGCCACACCACCATGTACGTCGACAGCTGCCCCGTGGCGCGCAATCCGGCCACGCCCGCGCAGGGCCTCACCACCCTCGGCCTGCCCTGGCTGCTCGGCGGTTACGAGTACGGCGGAAAGATCGACCAGATCCTGCACGGCACCGTCGGGGACGTCCGGGTGACCGAACGGGCGCTGCGCACCTCCGAGTTCATGACGGGGCGGTAGGCCGCCGGTCCACCGGCGTCGTGGGCACCACAACGGACTCGGCCGTCCGGCGGGGCCCGGACCAGGGGGCGGGGACAGCGTCGATGTCATGGGCCAAGCGGTGCGCGAGGCCTTCGTAGTTGACCCGCCAGCCACGGAACTGCGGCCAGGCCTCCTCGGGCGTGCGCTCCATCGGATAGCCGTACTCCGCCATGCGGCCGACCCCCGTCAGGAACTCCTCGTACGTCAGCTCGATGGGACTGTCGGGGGTGGGGTCGTGGTCGTACGGGAAGCCCCGGACGTCGGCGAGGTCGCGCAGGCACATGAACCCGGCGCGCAGCCCCATGCGGACCTCGGCCTGCGGGCTGCTGGGGTTGAAGGCCAGCCGCAGCGCCGCGGCGTCGAGGACGGACAGCAGGGCGATGAGCCAGTTGCGGTCGGCCCTGGGGGAGCGGAAGTGGATGAGGATCGGGTACGAGGTGTGGCTCTCGCTGACCTCGGCGCTCCACCGCTCCCAGTTGTGGAACAGCTCCGTGAGCTTGTCCAGCAGCTGGACCTGGGCGTACCGGGCGAGGATCTCGGGCCCCCAGGGCGGGGTGCCGGTCCGGGCGAAGAGCAGGGTCACCTCGGTTTCGCGGCGCGCGTAGGCGCTGTAGATGGTCGGCAGATAGCCGACCTGGAGCCCGATGACGATCGGCCCGGTCGCCGCGGCGCAGAAGTCGATCGCGGTGAGGTCGACGTGGTGGCTGCTGGCGAAGCCGAGGGTGAACAGCGAAGACCCCGCCTCGCGGATGGCCTCGAGGGGCCCCAGCTCGCTGACCGAGCCCTGGAGCATGGCGTAGCCGACCAGAAAGGCCAGCAGCCAGCACACCAGCGTCACCAGGATCGACAGGGGGGCCACCGGTCCGAGCACCCGGTCCTTCGCCTCGGGATCGTCCAGTCGGTCGGCCACCGTCTGGAAGATCCGGCGGACCAGCGCCTGGATGGTGCGGGTGAAGCTGGACCGGGTCGGGCGGGGGATCACCAGGGTGCGCAGGACCGAGGAGAAGGTCCCGGCGACCACCAGGGCGCCGAGCACGCCGAAGAGAACCCGCACGTCAGAGCACCCGCCGGCGTACCAGGGCTGCCAGCACCAGCACCCCCGGCACCAGCGGCAGCCATACGGTGACGAGGCGATAGGCCAGCACCGCGGAGGTGGCCACGACCGCCGTCGTCCCCGCCGTCACCAGGGCCAGCCCCAGCGCGACGTCCAGCGAGCCCAGGCCGCCCGGCGTCGGCAGCAGCGCGGCCGCCGCGCTCCCCGCCAGATACGCCACCGCCACATGCGCGGCCGGCACCGGCGCGTGCAGCGCCCGTACGGCCGCGACCAGCACCGCCGCGTGCGCCACCGGAAAGACCACCGAGCCGGCCCACAGCGCCGCCACCCGGGCGGAGCGCCCATGTACCGCCCGCACGTCGGTCGCCAGGGTGCCGAGGAACGAACGCAGCATCGTACGCACCCGCCGGACCCCGGCCAGCCCCGCCACCACCGCGCACAGCAGCACGGCCACCCCGATGACCAGCGAGTTGTCCGGCCGGCCGTGCACGCCCACCCGGTGCACGGCGAGCGCGTGCGGGAAGGCGAGCAGCAGCCCCAGCAGCAGCGCCACCCGCACGATCCCGCCCGCCACCGCCCGCACCGTCAGCGCGGCGGCCGAGCGGCTCGGCGACAGCCCGCAGCGGACCAGGAAGCGCAGACTGACCGCGTTGCCGCCCACGCCGGCCGGAAGGATGTGATTGGCCGCCGAGGCCGCGAACGACGTCGCCAGCAACCGCCAGGGCGGCAACTGCTCCAGCACCGCCCCCTGCTGCGCGGCAGCCGAGCACACCCAGGTCAGCAGCGCCGCACCGGCCGCCAGGAGCAGCCACTCCCGGTCCGCCGAGCCCAGCTGGTCGGTGCCGGAATCCACCATCGGCCACCGCCAGAACGCCAGCGCGGCGACCAGCAGGAGGGGGGCCACGCAGCATATTTGACGGACAGGGAGCCGACGCCACATACGTTTCTCGCCCTTCCGGTCCACGCGGTCGCCCGCGCCGCCGCGAGTCGCTCCCCACCGCAAGTCCCGGCTCCAGCACTACGCACGACCATACGGGCCGGGGGCCACGGACGCTCAATCAGCGACCGGCGGTCGGGTTAACCGTCAGCGCCGATCTCCGCGGCGAGCGCCGGACGACGCCCCCGTCGGGCGGGCTCCACCCGGCGTACGACCGTGCACACCACCCCGCGTACGGGTCAGAGCTCCAGCAGGCTGCCCTGACCGTCCACGCCGTCGGCGCTGTCGTCGTCGAACCACACCGAACCGGTGGCCAGATAGCGGAAGCGGTGCACCCCCGAAGGAAGGATCACCGAGATCGTACGGGTGCCGTTGCGGCGCGGCACGAGGGCGTGGCGGCCGGGCTCCCAGCCGTTGAAATCGCCGACGACGCTCACCGTGCCGGGCGGCTGGTCGGCCGGGAGGGCGAAGGTGACGCGGGTTTTCCTGCCGAAGAGCTTGGTGCGCCTGAGCATGGGCAACTCCCTGCGAGCGTCGGCGAATAGAGCGCGGACTCCCACATTCCTCCGGTGTCGCGGCGGATGTCACATACCGACTGGTCGGTGTTGACGGTAGCGTGGTCCCGTACCCAGCAAGACGATGGAAGGAGTCGCGGTGCGCGCGATCCAGATCACCGAGTTCGGCGGGCCGGAAGTGCTGCGGCAGGCGGAGCTGCCCGACCCCGTGCCCGGGCCCGGCCAGGTGCTGGTGGAGGTCTCGTCGGCGGGCGTGAACTACGCCGACACCCACATGGTCGAGAACTCCTACCTGTCCAAGGCGGCCCTTCCCCTGGTGCCCGGCGGCGAGGTCGTCGGCCGCACCCCCGACGGCCGCCGCGTGGTCGCCCTCACCGACAACGGGGGCTACGCCGAGAAGGCCGTCGTCCAGGAGTACCTGGCTCACGAGGTCCCGGACGGCGTCACCGACGGTCAGGCCCTCGCCCTGGTCGTGCAGGGCCTGACCGCCTGGCACCTGCTGCGCACCTCGGCCCGCATCGCCGAGGGCGAGTCCGTGGTCGTCCACGCGGCCGCGGGCGGCACCGGCTCACTCGCCGTACAGCTCGCCAAGGCCTTCGGCGCCGGCCGGATCATCGCCACCGCCTCCTCCAAGGAGAAGCGCGACCTCGCCCTGGAACTGGGCGCCGACGTGGCAATCGATCCGAGCACCGACGACGCCGAGAGCCTGAAGGAGCGTCTGACCGAGGCGAACGACGGCAAGAAGGTCGACATCGTCCTCGAGATGACAGGTGGCCCGGTCTTCGACGCCTCCCTCGCCGCACTCGCGCCCTTCGGCCGCCTGGTCACGTACGGGCTCGCCTCCCGCGTACCGCCGACCCCCATCCAGGCCGCCCAGCTCATGGCCCGCTCCCGGGCCGTCGTCGGCTTCTGGCTGATGCACTGCCTCGGCCGCCCCGGCATGTACCGCGAGCCGATGGCCGAGCTGCTCGCCATGGCCGCCGACGGCCGGCTCCGGCCGCAGCTCGGCGGGGTCTACCCGCTCTCGGAGGCGGCCAAGGCCCACGAGGACCTGCGGGCCCGCCGCACTTACGGCAAGTTGATCCTCGACGTGTCACGCTGATCGCCGCAGGCGGCTCGTCGCACACGTTGTAGTAGGAGCACAATCGACATCGACAGCGGAGCACGACGAGCCGCACCCACCGCACCACCGCTACCCCGCGGCCCGCAGGAAATCGGGAGGGGCCATGGCCAAGGACAGGTCTCACTTCGCACCTGACCGGGGACTGACGACCAGAATGACGGTCACGATGTTCCTGATCGGACTTCTGTACGTGGTCTTCGTAGGGGCGCTACTCGCCCTGCTGCGCGGATCCTGGCCGTTCATCCTGATCATCGCCGGCGGACTGTTCATCGCCCAGTTCTGGTTCAGCGACCGCATCGCGGCCTTCAGCATGGGAGCCCGCGAGGTCACCCCGGAGGAGGCCCCTGAGCTGCACGGCGTCGTCGACCGGATCTGCGCGCTCGCCGACATGCCCAAGCCCAAGGTCGCCGTCGCCGACAGCGACGTGCCCAACGCCTTCGCCACCGGGCGCAACCAGAAGGCGGCCATCGTCTGCGCCACCACCGGGCTGCTGCGCCGCCTGGAGCCGGACGAGCTGGAGGGCGTCATCGCCCACGAGCTCTCCCATGTGGCGCACAAGGACGTCGCGGTGATGACCATCGCCTCGTTCCTCGGTGTCCTGGCCGGACTCATCACCCGGATCGGCCTGTGGAGCGGCCTCGGCCGCAGCAGCCGCGACCCGGGCACGCAGATGGCGGTCATCCTGATCCCGTTGGTCAGCGCGGTCGTCTACGCGATCAGCTTCCTGCTCACCCGGATGCTGTCCCGCTACCGTGAGCTCTCCGCCGACCGCTCGGCCGCGCTGCTCACCGGCCGCCCCTCCTCGCTGGCCTCGGCGCTCACCAAGGTCACCGGGCAGATGGCGACGATCCCGACCAGGGACCTGCGCAAGGCCGAGCCGTTCAACGCCTTCTACTTCGCCCCCGCCTTCTCCTCCGGCGAGTCCCTGTCCAAGCTGCTGTCCACTCACCCCTCGCTCGAGCAGCGCCTGGAGCAGCTCGGACGGATCTCGGTCGAGCTGGGCCGCCGCTGATGGGTTTCCTGGATGTGCTGCTCGGCCGCACCAAGCCCGTCAAGCCGGACCTCGACCAGCTCTTCGGGCTGCCGTCGGCCGCGATCACCCTCGAAGCCGCGGCCGGGTTCAAGCCGACCGGCCTGGGCTCGGTGTGCTTCGCGGCCGTCGAGGGCGGCGCCTTCGCGGAAGTCCAGCAGGACGTACGGAAGCTGCTGGACATGGACACCGGCGAGGGCAGTGCGCCGGTGGAGTCCAGCCAGGACTCGTACGGCTACACGTGGCTGCTCGTACGCCACGCCCCCGACGACATGGCGTCCCTGGTCACCGACCTGCACGCGGTGAACTCGGCGCTGGAGAGCCATGGCTTCGGGCCGCAGCTGCTCTGCTCGCTGGCCGGGTTCCGGGACGCGGAGGGCCGCTCACTCGCGCTGGTCTACCTCTACAAGCGAGGTGCCTTCTTCCCCTTCGCGCCCCGGGAGGGGGAGAAGCGGGACAGTGCCCTGGAGCTGCAGATCAGGGCCCTGATCGGCAATGACCTGCGGGTCGAGGAGGATCTGTCCCGCTGGTTCCCCGTCTGGGGCGCCCCGGGGCTGTGATCAGCGGCGGGAGAACACCCCGATGGCGTTGGGCACCGCGCGCTCGGCGCCGCCCGAGGGATGGTTGCGTACCGTCACACGGGACGCGCCCGGATCCCGGGAGACCAGGGTCGAGGAGCCGCCGCCGTCGAGATTGACGGCGCTGCTCGCCCCGATGTCGCTCATGAGGGAGGCGAGTTCACGGATGGTCAGCCCGGCCCCGGTCTCGGCGTTGCCGTCCAGGGCCAGCAGATACAGCACCCGGCCGGCATTGCCGAAGCCCGCCGCGGTACGGGTGGCGGCCGTGCCGTTGTCCAGGCCGGTCAGCGGACTTCCGCCGCGCAGCACCGGAAAGCCGCCGACCGCGAAGCGGTAACCGCTGTGCCGGGCGGCGACGAGGCGGCGGCTGACCGACACCTTGTCCCCGACCGCCAGGTTTCGCAGGGCGTCCGCGCCGGCCTCCCGCCCGACCAGGACGACCGATCCGGCGGCGATCGCCCCGCGCCCCGGCGAGCCGGCCACCCGGGTCACCCGGTCGTGGCGCACCGTCACCTCGTACGTGTCGTCGCTGCACGGCGCCGCCCGTACGGTGTCGGTGCCGCAGGTTGCCCGGACGCGCGAGGCGGTGCCCCAGGCGGGGGTGTACGCGCCGACGCCGTCCACGGGGATGGCGTACTGGTTGAAGCCGCGCAGCTTCAGGTCGCCGAGGGTCGAGTGAACGGTGCCGCTGAGGGTGAGCCGGTCGAGCCGTGCGGTGCGGTCGGTGCCCACGCCGAGCACGTCCTCGGTGGAGGTGCCGGGGGGCAGCGGCGGGCCGAAGCGCTGGCCGTCCGGCACGGCGGCCTTCAGCTGCTTCCCGGAGGAGATCTCCGGGCCGACGGCGGCGCCGGTCGCGTCGACGCCGGGGTGCTGGGTCTCGCTTATGTTGAAGAAGTCCGCGTTCACCCCGCCGACCGCACCGCGCGCGTCGGCGAGCTGCGACACCGGAGCCCGGGCGGCGACCGCCCCCGGGGTGAGCAGGTCCACGCTCACCTTCGGGTCGCGAAGATCGACCGTCAGCAGGTGTCCGTGCGCCTGCCCGTGCGACGCGTCGTAGGAGAACTCCCGGTACTGCACCCCCTGCGCGAGCCGCTTGGCCGCTCCGTCGTACCGGACGGCGGGCGCCTTCGCGGCGCCCGCCGTGCCGGTCCCGGCGATCAGAGTGCCCAGCGTCGCCAGCGCCGTGAGCGCCACACGCACCCGGGCCGCCTGTCGTGTCACAGTCCCCCCAGAAGTCGGACAGAGTTGACGGAGCATCAATAGTCAACGGCGCCCCACGCGACGACGGGCACGCCACGCCGCTTTCTGCCCACCCGAGTCGTACGGTGGACGTATGACTGATTACGATCCGGACAATGTGAAGCAGAGCCCTTCCGGCTGGGTGGCCGAACAGGCCCGCCGGTACGAGGAGTCGGGCGGCACCGAGGCCACCGACATGAAGGGCTCGCCCTGCCTGCTGCTGGACTACCGGGGACGCCGCAGCGGCGACTGGCACCGCACCGTGCTCATCTACGGCCAGGACGGGGACGGCTACCTCATCGTGGCCTCACAGGGCGGAGCGGACGAGCACCCGCAGTGGTACCGGAACCTCGAAATCAACCCCCAGGTGTGGCTGCGGGTCGGCACGGAGCGCTTCGAGGCCCTGGCCGAGACCCTTCCGCCCGAGGACAAGGCGCGCGTCTGGCCGCACCTGATCGATGTCTACGGTCCGTACGCGGAGTACCAGAAGAAGACCTCCCGGGATATCCCGGTGGTGCGACTGACCAGGAAGTAAGGCATGTCGGGGCTCTCGCCAAGAGGCCGGCGAAGGTGCGACGCTGACGCAACGGGCTCGGGAGCGGTAGCGGTACGGACGGGGTCGGGAGGTCGGAGATGCTCGCGGTGCGCGGCAACACGGTCGACGGGGTCCTGCGGCGCAGCGCGCGGCGGGTGCCACGGCGTACGGCGGTGCGCTACCGGGACCGCACCTGGACGTACGCCCAGCTGGACGAGGCCGTGTCGGGAGCAGCAGCCGTGCTGCTGGCCGAGGGGATGCGGCCCGGAGACCGGGTGGCGGCCTACGGGCACAACTCCGACGCCTATCTGATCGGCTTCCTCGGCTGCGCGCGGGCGGGGCTGGTCCACGTACCGGTCAACCACAACCTCGAGGGTGACGACCTGCGTTATCTCGTCGAGCAGTCGGGCAGCTCGCTGGTTCTCGCCGACCCCAAGCTCGCCGACCGGCTGCCGCTCGGCGTACGGGTCCTGCCGCTGCGCGACAGCGCGGACTCGCTGCTCGACCGGCTGTGCACCGCGGTGCCGCCACGGTCCTGGCCGGCGGTGGTGGACGAGGACCTGGCGCAGCTGCTCTACACCTCAGGGACCACCGCCCTGCCGAAGGGCGCGATGATGACGCACGGCGCGCTGGTGGCCGAGTACGCGAGCGCCATCACCGCCCTGGACCTGGGGGAACGGGACCGGCCGCTGCACTCGCTGCCGCTCTACCACTCGGCACAGATGCACGTCTTCCTGCTGCCCTACCTCGCGGTCGGCGCCGAGAACACGATCATTCCCGCACCTGAGCCTGGGGCCGTCTTCGACCTGGTGGAGGCGGGCCGTGCGGACAGCCTCTTCGCGCCGCCGACGGTGTGGATCGGCCTGGCCAACCACCCGGACTTCGCGAACCGCGACCTGTCGGGGCTCCGCAAGGCGTACTACGGCGCCTCGATCATGCCTGTGCCCGTCCTGGAGCGACTGCGCGAGCGGCTGCCGGAGCTGGCCTTCTACAACTGTTTCGGTCAGAGCGAGATCGGTCCGCTGGCGACCGTTCTGCGACCGGACGAACACGAGGGCCGGATGGACTCCTGCGGCCGGCCGGTGCTCTTCGTCGAGGCCAAGGTGGTCGACGAGGCCGGCAAGGACGTGCCCGACGGCACGCCCGGGGAGGTCGTCTACCGCTCGCCGCAGCTGTGCGAGGGCTACTGGGACAAGCCCGAGGAGACCGCCGAGGCCTTCCGCGACGGCTGGTTCCGCTCGGGCGACCTGGCGGTGCGCGACTGCGAGGGGTACTTCACCGTCGTCGACCGGGTGAAGGACGTCATCAACTCCGGTGGCGTACTGGTCGCTTCGCGCGAGGTCGAGGACGCGCTGTACGGCCATCCGGGGGTCGCGGAGGTCGCCGTGGTCGGCCTGCCGGACGAACGCTGGATCGAGGTGGTCACGGCGATCGTCGTGCCGCGCGGCGCGATCACCGCGGAGGAGCTGGTGGCCTACGGCCGCGAGCAGCTGGCGCACTTCAAGGCACCCAAGCGGGTGCTGCTGGTGGAGGGCCTGCCGCGCAACGCCAGCGGCAAGATCCTCAAGCGGGAGCTGCGCGACCGGTACGCGGCAAAAGGCGCGTAAAGCGACGGGTCCGCCCACCGAAGGGCCTCCTGGCGACGTACGCTCGCGATTATGGCGGAACCGGCGGTGGCGGTGAGCGGGCTGCGGAAGACCTACGCCGAGGTCGAGGCGGTCCGGGGAATCGACTTCGAGGTGGCGGCAGGGGAGACCTTCGGGTTCCTCGGGCCCAACGGCGCGGGCAAGTCCACGACGATCGGCATGCTGTGCACACTGGTGACCCCGACCGGCGGCTCGGCGACGGTGGCCGGACACGATGTCGTACGCGACCGGGGGACCGTACGCCGCAACATCGGACTGGTCTTCCAGGACACCACCCTCGACGGCTATCTCAGCGCCGAGCAGAATCTGCGTTTCCACGCCGAGCTGTACGGCGTCCCGCGCGCGGCGCTGGGCCCGCGCATGGACCGGGTGCTGGAGATGGTCAACCTCGCCGACCGGCGCAAGGGCAAGGTGATGACGTTCTCCGGCGGCATGAAGCGCCGGCTGGAGATCGCCCGGGGGCTTCTGCACTCGCCGCGCGTGCTGTTCCTGGACGAGCCGACGGTGGGTCTCGACCCGCAGACCCGCAGCTCGATCTGGGAGTACATCGACGAGCTGAAGCGCACCGAGGACATCACCATCTTCATGACGACCCACTACATGGACGAGGCCGAGTACTGCGACCGGATCGCGATCATCGACCACGGGACCATCGTGGCGATCGACACTCCCGAAGCGCTCAAGGCCAGCGTGGGGGAGGACCGGGTGCGGGTGTCGACGGCCGACGACACGGCCGCGGCGACCCAGCTGCTAGAGCGCTTCGGGATCGAGGGGCGGATCAGCGAGGGCCAGCTGACCTTCCACGTCGCGTCGGGGGAGGAGTTCGTACCGAAGCTGTTCGGCGGCCTCGACGTGCCGATCCGGTCGGTCAGCGTCTCGCGGCCGTCGCTGGACGACGTATTCATGACGTACACCGGCAAGACCATCCGCGACGCCGAGTCCTCCAACGGGGCGAACGACTTCATGCGGGCCATGATGGCCCGAGGGAGGCGATGATCATGGTAGCGGCAAGCACGGCCGTGGCGGCGGTCGCCGTTCCGCGCGGCGGCTTCAACAGCGGCGTTCGCGCCGTGAAGATCGTGTGGCTCCGCGAGCTGCTGCGCTTTTCGAGCGACCGGCTGCGTATCGTCACCGCGCTGATCCAGCCGCTGCTCTTCGTCTTCGTGCTCGGTACCGGGCTGGGTTCGCTCACCAAGGGTGTGCCGGGGGTCGACTTCAAGACCTTCGTCTACCCGGGCGCGCTCGCCATGTCGGTGCTGTTCACGGCGGTCTTCTCGGCCGGGTCCATCGTCTGGGACCGGGAGTTCGGCTTTCTGCGGGAGATGCTGGTGGCCCCGGTGAGCCGGACCGCCCTGGTGATCGGCAAGTGCCTGGGCGGGGCGACGACGGCGACCGCGCAGGGCGTGGTGGTGCTGGCGATGGCCGGGCTGGTCGGGGTGCCGTACAGCGCGACGCTGATGCTGAAGCTGCTCGGCATGATGGCGCTGCTGGCCTTCACCCTCACGGCCTTCGGCGTGATGATGGCCGCCCGGATCCCCACCTTCCAGGGCTTCATGGGCCTGACCCAGATGCTGCTGATGCCGCTGTTCTTCACCTCCGGTGCCATGTTCCCGCTGTCCGGCCTGCCCGCCTGGCTGACCTGGGTGACGAGGCTCAACCCGCTGACGTACGCCGTCGACCCGATCCGCCGGGCGGTCTTCGACCACCTGGACATCAGCGCCGCGGCGCGCGCCGCCTACGCGCCGGGCGTCAGCTGGGGGAGCTATCACGTGCCGGTCTGGCTGGAGCTGCTGATCGTGGCGGCGGCCGGGCTGCTCATGCTGACCGTGGCGAGCCTGGAGTTCAGGCAGGCCGAGTGACGACGTAGCGGCGCGGCAGCTCGAAGCCGCGCTCGGCGAGGATCGTGCGCAGCCGGTCGGGGTAGTCGGTGATGAGGCCGTCCACTCCGTCGTCGATGAGCTTGTTGACGGTCGGCGCGTCGTCGACGGTCCAGGGGATCACCTTCAGGCCCAGCCGGTGCGCCTCGTCGACCATCTGCCGGGTCACATACGGTACGTAGCCGGGGTCGGTGACCTTGCCGTTCTGCGGGGAGCCGTGGACCGGCGAGTAGGCGCTCGCGCCGAAGGACTTGGCGGCCCTGAGCGGGTCGCCGCCGAAGTCGTCGATGTCGATGCCGCCCAGCCAGGGGGACGCGCCCGGCTGCCCGACCTGGAGGAAGTCGTGGTTGTCGAGGGCGACCAGCGGCAGTCTCGGCTCGACCTCCCGCATCCGCATCAGCGAGCCCCAGTCGAAGCTCTCGATGGTGACCTGGCTGATCATGTGCGCCCGCCGGATCTCGTGGGCGGTCACCTGGACGAACTGCTCGCGCGGCGCGGTCTCGGTGGGCGCGCCGGCCTCGACCTTGGTCTCGACATTGAGCCTGACGTCGTGTGCGCGGTAGCGCTTGACGAGGTCGAACACCTCACTGAGCAGCGGCATCCGCGCGCCGGGCGCGGGCACCTGCTCGGGGAACTCCGCCAGGGTCAGCGAGCCGCAGTCGAGGGTGCGGACCTGGGCGAGGGTGAGGGTGTTCACGTACTTGCCGACGTAGGGGTACTGCGGGTCGCCGGGGAAGGCGGGGCCGGTGTCGAGGCACTTGCGGCCGTCGACCTTGCGGTCGTGGGTGACGACGGCCTGGCCGTCCTTGGTGATCTGCACGTCGAGTTCGAGGCTGCTGACCCCGGTCTCCAGGCCGTTGGCGAAGGAGGCGAGGGTGCTCTCGGGCCGCAGGCCGAGGCCGCCCCGGTGGGCTTGCAGGTCGAACGTCCGGTGCTTCACGGGCTGACGGCTCGCTTCCGCGGGAGTGGCCGCCGCGAAGGGGAGCGCTGAGCAGACGAGCGCCGCCGCGGCGGCTGCGATACGTGATCTGATCATACGTCAGAGCATCGGCTCCCGAGATGAGCGCCGGGCGAAGACCCGGTGTCAGCCCGCTGACATCCCTGGTCCTTGGTCCCTGGTTACGCCTCCAGCCGTCGCAGCCGTTCCGCGTCGTCCGTGCGCGGGCAGGTGAGGCAGGCCTCGTCGGGGCGGATGACGTAGAACAGGCAGCAGCCCGCCCTGGTCCGGGTCGCGTACGAGCGGCCGGAGGCGCCCCGCAGGTCGCGGAAGCCCGCGGCGGAGGGGAAGGGCGGGGTGTCGCCGGGCAGCAGGGCGGCCGCTTCGCGTACGGCGACCTGCTCCTGGCCGAGGACGCGGCCGAGGTACCAGACGGCGGAGACCAGATCGTCGCCCGCCATGCCCCACAGCGCCCGGGGTCCGCGCCTGATCACGGGCCGGAAGGCAGCCAGCAGTGGCGTCACGAACTCCGTGAAGGCCGCCCGCAGCGCGGCGTGCGGCGCGTCCTGGCCGGTCGGCGAGGCGAACGCGCCGGGCGCGATGGCGAAGGTGCCGGTCCGGGGCTCGATCCACAGCTGCTGCGGGCGGATCAGGGGGATCCGCCGCTGCAGGTACCAGGGGCCGCCGAGCAGGAGCCCGGTGGACCACAGGTAGTGGTGCAGGACGCGCGACGCGGCGACGTCGGGGCGTGCGGTGTGTCCGTAGGCCTCCAGGATGCGGGTCGACTCTCCGTCGAGGACGGCGCGCAGGGCCTCCGGGCGGGCGGTCAACTGCGCCGTGTCCCACCAGGTGCCGCCGTACGTGTCCGTGGGGTGGCCGCCGTCCGTCACCTCCAGGGGCAGCGCCTCGCACATTCCGGCCAGCAGCCGGAAGGCGTAGGCCGCCGGTGCGGGCGTGGCGGCCCGGGCCGGGGGAGGCAGGGTGAGCATGGCACTCCGTTCAACACGCAGGGGTCGACACGCAGGGTCAACACGCAGGCGGAAAAGCCGATTAAGGTAAGGCTAACCTTAATGCTCTGGTCGCGGGACGCAACTTGACACACTGAGGTATGGCAACCCTAAGTTGATCTCGTGTTCATGCCCCGACGGCGGCTCTACGCCCTCGCCCAGAATCCGACCGACTCGGTCACCGAAGGCTTCCTCCCGGCCGCGGACCGCCTAGGCCTCGAGGTCACCGTCCTCACCGAACCCGGCCACGCCGCCGCCCACCGGCGCGCGTACGCCGGTCTGCCCGGCGTGGAAGTCATCGCGTGCGAGGTCCGGGACTTCCGCGAGGTGATCGGCCGGATCTCCCGGCACCACGCCCCGGACGCGGTCTTCTCCAACAGCGACCACCTCCAGACGCAGACCGCGCTGGCCGCTGAGTACTTCGGGCTGCCTGCCAAGGACTGGAAGGCGGCCCTGCGCACCAAGAACAAGGCGCAGATGCGCCGCCACCTCGCCGCCACCGGCGCGGACACCGTCCGCTCGGCCGAACTCGGCCCGGACCAGGACCCCGCCACCCTGCTCGGCCAGGACCTGGCATGGCCGGTGGTCGTCAAACCGCGGGAAGGCGTGGCCAGCGAGGACGTCCTCCTCGCGACCGGGCCGGAGGAACTGCTGCGGTACTGCGCGGGGATACGCGCTCGCAGGCCCGAAGCGGCCCTGGTCGCCGAGGAGTTCCTGGCCGGCGAGCTCTACACCCTGGAAACCCTCGGCGACGGCAGCACCCTGCACATCCTCGGCGGCTTCCACACCCGGCTGTCCGCCCCGCCGCACTTCATCGAGGAGCGGCTCGACTTCGTCCCCGCCCACGACCCGGCCGTCGTGGACGCGCTGCTCACCCAGCTCAAGGCCCTGGGCGTGGGATTCGGCGCCTGCCACACCGAATTCGTCCTCCAGGCCGACGGCCGCCCCCGCCTCGTCGAGGTGAACTACCGGGCCATCGGCGACCAGTGCGACCTGCTGCTCGCCGGACTCCTCGGCATCCCGTACTTCGAGACCGTCCTGCGCACCCACCTCGGTGAACCGCTGCCCGTCGACCTCGGCGCCCGCACCGACGGAAGGGCCCGGCTCGACTACCCCTGCGCCGACCGCCCCGGCACCCTGACCGCCGCACCTGTCGCCCAGGAACTCACCCTGGACGGCGTTCGACTGACGTACCGTCCGCTGCGGAGCATCGGTGAGCGGCACGAGGTGTACCGGACCAACCGCGACTTCCTCGGCGTGGTCCGGGCCACCGGCACCGACCAGGAATCCGTCAACCGGGCCGTGGCGGACTTCATCGCGGCACAGCACTGGGAGATCACACCGTGACGACCACGGCCGGGTACCGGGCGGCGGAATCGGCCGAGGACGGGCTGCTGTTGCGGGTGCTGAGCGCGCTGCTGCGCGAGGACACGGTCGGCCTGCGCACCCGCAGCACGCCGCTTCGGCGCGCCGACGGGCTGTGGCTACGGCTGCCCGTGACGCCCCCGCCGACGGGCGGCGCACTGCTGCTGCCGGTCGCCGACGACGGCTTCCAATGTGAGTACGCGGCCCGGCTCCCGTTCCTGGAGAGCGAACCGGACGGCGCCTTACTCACCGGCCTCGACCACGTCATCGGCGCCCTCGGTGACCTGGCCGACCCTCGGGACCGGGGCGGATTCGTGGCCTTCGCCGCCGAATGCCGGCAGACGCTGGCCACGATGCGGCTGCAGGCCGGCTCTGCCGGGCCCGTACGGGAACGGCTGGCCGCCACCCACGGCGCCGACCCGGCGGAGTGGACCGGCTGGGCCGCCTCGCTCGCCTTCGACACCCTCGCGGCCTACCGCGACCACCCGGTCTACCCGACGGCACGGGGCCGGGTCGCCCTGGGGGAGGACCAACTGCGCGGGTACGCGCCCGAGTTCCACCCGTCCTTCGCGCTTCGCTGGGCGGCGGTGCCCCGGGCCGACGTGACCCCGCCGGCCCCCGGGGTCTCCGACGGGTGGCCGGCCCTCGGCGACCTCGGTCTGCCGCACCTGGACGACAGCCACCTCACCATGCCCGTCCACCCCCTGACCTTCCGGTACCTGCCCGAGCAGGCCGTCCGGGCCGAGGCGTCCCGGCTCACCGTCGTGCCCACCCTGTCCATGCGCACCGTCGCCCTCTCCGACGATCCGTCCGTGCACCTCAAGCTGCCGCTGCCCACCGCCACCCTCGGCCTGCGCAACCGGCGCACCGTCAAGGCCGGCACCTTCGAGGACGGCGCCACCACGGAACGGCTCCTGCGGACCGTCCTGGACCGCGAACCACGCTTCCGGGGCAGGATCCTCCTCGCCGACGAGCAGCAGCACCTCCACGCCGGGCACGAACTCCTCGCCGTGCTGCGCCGCCGCTACCCGCCGGGCCTCGACGGCGCCGTGATCGTCCCGCTGGCGGCGCTGCTCGCCGACGGACCCGGCGGGCGACAGGTCGTCGACCGGCTGGCCGACCGCTTCCACGGCGGCGATGTGCCGGCCCTGTTCGACGCCTTCCTCACGCTGCTCATCGACTGGCAGACCACCCTCTTCACGTACGGCATCGCCCTGGAATCGCACCAGCAGAACGTCTCCCTGGTCCTCGACCACGTCTGCGGCCGGCTCCGTGCCCGGCTGCTCCTCAAGGACAACGACGGACCCCGCATCAACCCGCACCGCCTGAAGGACGCCATCGGGGCCGTCCCCGGCTTCACCGACCCTCGCACCTTCACCGACGGGGACAAGCCGCTTGCCGACCTCTTCACCACGATCACCGTCCACCTGTGCGCGGCGGCGTTCGCCTTCGGCCTGCCGGAGCACCGCGACCGGATCCTCGACCTCGTACGCGACCGGCTCGACGCCATGGCCGGCCCCAGGCTGCGCGCCCATGTCCTGGACGCCGCCCGCCTCCCGGTCAAGGCGATGGTCACCGCCGGCACGCTGCTCAGCAAGGAGCGGTCCGGGGCGGCCGACATCAACAAGCACTACACCACCGGCCCGAACTACCTGCGACGCCCGGACGGAGGACGGCCATGAACACCACCGTGCCCACCGGGCTGCCCACCGCCGACCACGCGGTCGCCCACACCCTCCTCAACTGCCTGCTGCGCGAGGTGTGCGGGCCCGAGCACCGCACCGCCGTCACCGACGGCCACCTGCTGCTGCGACTGCCCGCCCACGGGACAGTGCTGCGGGTCGCCCTGCGCCGTATGTCGCTCACCGGCGCCCACCGCTTCGCCGGACCCGTACGGCGGCAACAGGGCGGCGGCTGGACCGAACTGGGCTGGCGGCAGCTCGCCGAGCAGGTGCACGCCGAGCTGACCGCGCGTACCGGCGTGAACAATGACGAGTTCCTGGCCCAGCTCGCCTCCAGCCACGAGGGGGTCGCCGCCGCCCTCGGCGCGCAGCGGCCCGCGCCGGACTCCCGCTATCTCGAATCCGAACAGGCCCTGGTCTTCGGGCACCGCTTCCATCCCACCCCCAAGGCCCGCACCGGCGGCCCGGACGCCTGGTCCGCGTACGCGCCCGAGGCCCGCGCCGCCTTCCCGCTGCGCCATCTCGCCGTACGGTCCCGGCTGGTGGCCGAGGAGAGCGCGGAGCCATGGGCGGGCGCCGCGCTCGACCGGCTTCGCCCGGTGCCCGGCGGATACCGGCTGCTGCCCGCCCACCCCTGGCAGTACGAGCTGCTGAGCGGGCATCCGCTGCTGCGGGCCGCCCTCGCCGCCGGTGACATCCTCGACCTGGGGACCGCCGGAGCGCCCTTCACGCCCACCGCGTCGGTGCGCACACTGCACGGCGAGGGGATGTTCCTGAAGTTCAGCCTCAACGTCCGCATCACCAACTGCCTGCGCAAGAACGCCTCGTACGAACTGACCGGCGCCGTCGCCCTCACCCGGGCCCTGGCCCCCGTGCTCGACCGGCTGGCCGCCCGCTTCCCCGGCCACGGCGTGCTGCGCGAGCCCGCCTACCGCAGCCTCACCCTCGGGCTGCCCGGCGACCCGGCGCTGCTCGAAGGCCTCGGCGTGATCGTCAGGGAAGCGCCCGAACACCGCCTGCCGCCCGGGGTGACCCCGCTACTGGCCGCCGCCGTGGCCGACGAGTACCCCACCAGCTCGGGGCACATCACGCGGCTGCTGGAAGGCGCCGGGCCCGACGCCGCCCTGGAGTGGTGGTCGGCATACCTGCGGCTGCTGGTGCCGCCGGTGCTGGCGGCGTACTTCGAGCACGGCGTCGTCCTCGAACCCCACCTGCAGAACGTGCTGATCGGCGTGGACGGCGACGGCCGGCCGGCGCACGTGCTCTTCCGCGACATGGAGGGCACCAAGCTGCTGCCCGGGCACCATGCCGGCCTGCTCGCCGCGCTGCCTGCCGAGGTGGCCGGCCCCATGATCTACGACGAGCGACGCGGCTGGGACCGCGTCGTGTACTGCCTGTTCGTCAACCACCTCGCCGAGCTGGCGGCGGCCCTCGCCGACCTGCATCCGGACCTGGAGCCCGCCCTGTGGGCCCGGGTCCACGCCACGCTGCGCACGTACGGAGCCGAACACGGCTGCCCGCCCAGACTGCGCGCCCTGCTCGACGGGGCCCCACTGCCCGCCAAGGCCAACCTCCTCACCCGCTGGCGGCGCCAGGCCGACCGCAGCAGCGGATACGTCGGCGTCCCGTCGCCCCTCGCGCCCCGGAGCGACGAATGATCACCGACCCGGTCCGCTCCCGCCTCGCCGAGCTGGCCGCCGACGAGCTGCCCGCCTACCTCTACGACCTGACGGCCCTGCGCGAGCACGCCGCCGCCGTGCGGGCCGCGCTGCCCGCCGGCGTCGAGCTGTACTACGCGGCCAAGGCCAACCCCGAAGCCCCGGTCCTGGCCGCGCTGAGCGGTGTCGTGACCGGCTACGAGGTCTCGTCGGGCGGCGAACTGGCCCATGTGCGCAGGGCGGTGCCCGAAGCGCCGCTGGCCTTCGGCGCCCCGGGAAAGGCGCCCGCCGAGATCGAGACGGCGCTGCGGCTGGGCGTCGGGCGCTTCCACGCCGAGAGCGCGCACGAGCTGCGGCTGCTCGGCGCCCTGGCCGCGCGCCACGCGCCGGGCCGGACGGTGGACGTGCTCCTGCGGGTGAACCTGCCCGTGGCCCCGGAGACGTTGGACGGCGTGGCGCTGGCGATGGGCGGCCGGCCCACCCCGTTCGGGATCGACCCGGCGGACGTCGACGGATGCCTGCGGCTGCTGGGAGAGCCGGAATGCGCGGGGCTGCGGCTGCGCGGGATCCACGCCCACCTCGCCAGCGGCCTCGACGCGGCCGCCCAGGTGGCGCTGGCCGGGCGGATCACGGACTGGGCGGCGCGGCTGTCGGCCCGCCACCGGATCGCGCTGCCCGAGGTCAACGTAGGCGGCGGGATGGCGGTGGACTACGCCGACCCGGCGGCGCGCTTCGACTGGACGGCCTTCGGCGCCGGGCTGTCCGGGATCCTCGACCGGCACCCCGGCGTGACCCTGCGCATCGAGCCGGGCCGCGCCCTGACCGCGTACTGCGGCTGGTACGCGACCGGGGTGCTGGACGTGAAGCGCAGCCACGGCGAGGACTTCGCCGTCCTGCGCGGCGGCACCCATCACCTGCGCACCCCGGCGACCCGGCAGCACGACCAGCCCTTCACGGTGCTCCCCGCCGACGACTGGCCGCATCCCTGGCCGCGCCCCGCCGTACGGGACGGCCGGGTCACGCTGGCCGGGCAGCTGTGCACGCCCAAGGACATGCTGGCCCGGCGGGCGCCGGTGGGGGAACTGCGGGCGGGGGACCGGGTGGTGTTCGCGCTGGCCGGGGCCTACGCGTGGAACATCTCCCACCACGACTTCCTGATGCACCCCCGCCCGGGGTTTCACTTCCTCTGAGCCGGCGGCCTACTTCTTGTAGCCGACGCCCCCGTAGATGTGCACCCTCGCCAGCTCGTCCTCGGTCGGCTGCGCCCCGTCGGGACGCCACAGCGGCACTTGGACGACTCCGGGCTCGACCAGGTCGAAGTCCCTGAAGAGCGCCTCGACCTCCGACCGCGTGCGAACGGTCAGGGGGACGGTGGCGTTCTTGTAGACATCGCGGGCGTCGCCGTGCTCCTCGCGCCGGAGGTCGGCCGTGCCGTGGGTGACGATGAGCGCGCTGCCCGCCGGGAAGGCTTCGCCGAGGGTGGCGATGATGCCGATCGGGTCCTCCTCCTGCGTGATGAAGTGCAGTACGGAGATCAGCATCAGGGCCACCGGCTGGTCGAAGTCGATCAGCCCGCGGATCACCTCGTGGTCGAGGATCGCCTGCGGCTCGCGCAAGTCGGCGAGTACGAAGCCGGTGTTGCCGGTGTTGGTGAGCTTGGCGCCCGCGTGGACCGAGACGATGGGATCGTTGTCGACGTAGGCGACCCTGGCATCGGGGTCGATCTCGCGGGCCACCTCATGGGTGTTGGGGGACGTGGGGATCCCTGTACCGATGTCGATGATCTGGCGGATTCCGCCCGAGACGACGGTGCGCACCGCGCGCTGCATGAAGTCGCGGTTCGCGCGGGCGCTGGTGGGCGCGTCGGGGACCAGCTTGATGACCTGCTCGGCGGCCTCGCGGTCGACCTCGTAGTTGTCCTTGCCGCCCAGGTAGTAGTCGTACATCCGAGCCGGGTGCGGGCGGCTGGTGTCGATCTCCTCGGCGGAGAAGGGGCGGTCGGTCATGTGCGGGTCCTCCGGTGGGGGGTGCTGGTGCGTTGGTGCGGGTACGGCCGTTGCCACGACGTCACGGTCACAGCTCCTTGCTGCGGGCGTCGAGGAAATCCTGGGTGCGGGTCGCCTGCGGGGCCTGGGCGCTCATCCGGTCCAGGGCCTCGCGGAAGGCGGAGACGTCGTTGCGCTCGTCGAGATAGATGGCGCCTACCAGGCTCTCCACGTAGGCCACATCGGGCAGTTCGGGCTGCGCGAAGCGGAAGATGTGGAACGGCCCGTACATCGCCGGGTGCGGTCCCAGTGAGAACGGCAGGACCTGCAGCCGGATCTGCGGCATGTCGCAGGCCTCGATCAGCCGGGCGATCTGGGCGCGCATGACACCGGCTCCGCCGATCGGGCGGCGCAGGACCGTTTCGTCCATCACCACCCACAGCAGCGGCGGTTCCTTGCGGGTGAGCAGTGCCTGCCGCTCGCGGCGCAGCGCCACCGAGCGGTCGATCTCCTCCTGGGAGGCCTGCGGGCGGCCTGCGCGCAGCACGGCTTGCGCGTAGTCGTCGGTCTGCAGCAACCCGGGTACGTAATGCGGCTCGTACGCGCGGATCAGCTCGGCGGAGCCCTCCAGGCTCACGAAGGCGCTGAACCAGTCGGGGAGGACGTCGCGGAAGCGGTGCCACCAGCCCGGCCGGTTGGCGTCCTTGACGAGGTCGAGGAACCTCTCGACCTCGTAGGGGTCGGTGATGCCGTAGACCTGCAGCAGCTTCTCGACGTACGGAAGCCGCAGGCCGACCTCGGCCTTCTCCATGCGGCGGATGGTGGCGTGGGTGACATCCAGCGCGTGGGCGGCCTCCTCGTAGCTCAGGCCCGCCCTCTCCCGGAGATCCTGGAGGCGTTTGCCGAGTACCACTCGCAGGACGGTCGGTGCGGCACCCGCCGGACGCGCATCGTTCACGACTCTCCTCCAACACCCCTGGCCCAGGGGCAGTCTGTCATGACGTCAGCAGGGATCGCAGCCTGTTGCTTGCGACTCTGCAATTTGCAGATCGCACCTTGCCATGCGTTCGGCGCGACGCGCATAGTAGCGGAGTGGCATCCTCCCATGACGCGTTCAGGCTGACCGCGCAGGGCGCCGCGGTCGCCGAGGCGCGACGGCGCGTCCGGGCGCGGCTGCGTGAGTGGGGGATCGAGGGGGAGCTGTCCGATGACGCGGGGCTGATCGTGTCAGAGCTGTTCACCAACGCCCTGCGGTACGGCGACAGCGAGAAGATAGCCTGCGCCGTCCGGCTCTGCGAAGGCCTCGTGCGGATCGAAGTCGCCGAACAGGGGCGTGGCCTGACGGTGCCTCAGCCCAGACTGGCGGGTATGGACGAGGAGTGCGGACGCGGACTGCTGCTGGTCAGCGCGCTGTCCAAGGCGTGGGGCGTGACCCTCGGCGAGGACGGCCGCGGACGGGTCGTCTGGGCCGAGTTGGGACCCGCGGGCGATCATCAATAGTATCCGCCAATGATCATTAGAAGACGGCCGGCGGCGGGCCTGTGTGTCCTGTTCGCCGTGCTGGTGACCGGCCTGTTCCCGGCCGGAGCCGTAGCGGACGAGCCGCAGCAGGAATCCCCCAAGGTCGAACTGGTCCTGGACGTCAGCGGGTCGATGAGCACCCGCGACATCGACGGACAGTCCCGGATGACCGCCGCGAAGCAGGCCTTCAACGAAGTCCTCGACAGCGTTCCCGCGGACGTACGGCTCGGCATACGCACCCTCGGCGCCAACTACCCGGGCACGAGCAAGGTGGAGGGCTGCAAGGACACCGAACAGCTCTACCCCGTGGGGCAGCTGGACCGCACCGAGGCCAAGACCGCCGTCGCCACTCTCGCCCCGACCGGCTGGACCCCCATCGGGCCCGCGCTGCGCGCCGCCGGCAAGGACCTCACCGGCGGCAACGCCACCCGCAGGATCGTCCTCATCACCGACGGCGAGGACACCTGCGCCCCGCTGGACCCCTGCGTCGTCGCCCGTGAACTGGCGGCCGAGGGCACCAACCTGGTGATCGACACCCTGGGCCTGGCCTCGACCGACACGATGCGCAAGCAGCTCACCTGCATCGCCGAGGCCACCGGCGGCACCTACACCACCGTCTCCCACAAGGAGGAGCTCGCCGACCGGACCAAGCAACTGGTCGACCGCGCGGCGGACAACACCGTCACCCCCACCGCCACCGAGGGCACCTCCACCTGCTCCACGGCGCCGCTGCTCGGCGCCGGTGTCTACACCGACCGCGAGACCTTCGCCGAACACCGCTGGTACCGGGTCAACGTCGCTGACGGGCAGGAACTGCGCGCCTCCGTCAGCGTCGGCGCCGACCGCGCCGTCAACAACGACTACGGAGTGCTGCTGCGGGCGGTGACCGGCGACCGGGAACTCGTACGCGGCAGCGACGCGGGCAGCGGACGCACCGACGACATCTCGACCGGACTGCGCTACGCCTGGCCGGCGAGCGACGCCGACACCCCCGCGTCCCGGACCGTCTGCCTCGAGCTCAGCAACTCCTTCTCGGCCCCCGCCTCGGTCAAGACCACCCCCGGCCTGCCGGTCGAGCTGACCGTCGGCCTCGTCTCGTCCCCCGACAACGCCTCGGACGTCGCCTCCTTCGGTCTCGGCCGTGGCTGGATCCTGCTCGCCGTCCTGACCCTCACCGGCCTGCTGGCCGGACTGCTCTGGGGCTGGCTGGCCCGCTGGCGCGTCGCCCTCCGGAGGACCAACTGATGCGTACGACACGTCTGACGGCCGCTGCTCTGGCGGCGGCCGCCGCTGTTCTCGGCGCTGCCCCCCTGGCCGCCGCCGACACCGCGAGCCCGAGCCCCAGCCCCAGCGGCAGTGCCGCCGCGCCGACCGAGGCCGGGACCAGCTTCCGCACCGCCACCGCCCTGCAACAGGGGCAGACGGCGACCGCCAGCGCCTCCACCGGCGACTACCTGTACTGGATGTTCCCGGCCACCGCGGCCAGAACGCCACCGTCGAGGCCACCGTCACCCTGCCCGCCTCCTCGGCCCGGCACGGCTCCGCCACCTGGCGGCTCGACGTCTACGACGGGCTCCGCCGCCACCAGGCCTGCGCCGCCGGGCACCCCTCGCGGACGGCGGCGGCCGACGCTGCCGACGTGTCGCTGCGCTGCACGCTGCGCACCGTACGGCCCTGGTCCGAGGCCTGGGCCAACGACCCGCTGCCCGGGGCGTACTACGTACGGCTCACCGTGGCCGATCTGCCCGACCAGGACCTCGGCCTCGCCGTGAAGACCGAGATCCTGGCCACCGTCAAGGACGCCGGCGGCGCCAAGGCGGCCGACGGCGAACTGGCCGCCCCGCTCACTCCGGTCGAGCAGGCCGGCGCCACACTCGACCCGAGCGCGGAGCCCAGCGCCTCGCCGTCGGAGACGGTGTCCGAGGCCCCCGCGTCGCTGGCGGCGCCCGACGGCGGCTGGTCCCCGGGGTGGTGGTCGGACCGCTGGATCTGGACCGCCGCCGGAGGGGTGCTCGGCGCGCTGGCGGGCGTGGGCGGCTACACCCTCACGCGAGGAGATCGATCGCGTCGACGGACACTCCAGGGCTGAGGTACCCGGCCCCGGACGACCCGCTCGCGACGTAGATCCTGAGGACGTTGTACTGACTGGTGTCGGTCAGCCAGGCGCTGGCCGGCACCGAGTACGTGAAGGTCACGTCGTTGCCCCGGTAGGAACCCACCGTGAGCGTCCGCGTGCCGGGCTCGGTCGGGGGTGCGGGGACCGACGACGACCAGTCGTTGACCGTCACCTGCGGGCGGCCGTTGCTGTAGTTGGTGGTGATGCCGATCCGCAGGGTGTGCGCCGCCGCTGCCTGGGCGGCGGTGAGCTTGAAGTAGACCGTCAGCCCGTTGTTGACGTCCTTCCAGATGTAGGCGGGGAAGCTGCTCGCGGCCGAGGACCCGACGACGAAGTTGCCGGTCCAGGCACTCGCGCGGGTGTCGGACGGGTGCGCGTAGGTCATCAGGTCGGCGTTCTTGAAACCGGCCGGGGTGCCGTTCCAGTCGCCGATGCGC
The DNA here is from genome assembly GCF_042751495.1 of Streptomyces sp. NPDC059373. Taxonomy (NCBI): domain Bacteria; kingdom Bacillati; phylum Actinomycetota; class Actinomycetes; order Kitasatosporales; family Streptomycetaceae; genus Streptomyces; species Streptomyces sp. NPDC059373. The sequence continues at coordinate 57,780 of NZ_JBHYXC010000012.1, forward strand.
CAGATCGGGGAGGCGGTGCTCGGGTCGTTGGTGACGGTGATCGTGTTGAGGGTCGTGGTGGCCCCGGCCGTCACCGTGACGCTGCGGGTGTGGACGCCCAGCTCACCCTTGTACACGGTCAGGGTGTAGGTGCCGGGCAGCACCTTCGGGATGGAGAAGTGGCCGCTGCCCGCGTCGGCCGTCCCCCAGTACTGCGCCGCCGAGTTGGCCAGGCCCACGGTGTACGGGTAGCTGGTGTCGCGGCCCGCGATGCCGACCCCCGCGACTCTGCCGCGGCCGCTCGCGCCCGTCCAGCCGGGCAGGCCGAGGCCGTCGGCCCACGAGGTGTCGATGTTCCTGGCGTACAGCGAGGAGGCCGGGGCGCCGCCGTCGGTGAAGGCGATGGCGTACGGGCCCTGGAGGCCGAAGCGCTCGGCCTCGGTCTGGTTCTCGCCGTAGTGGAGGATCTCGTACAGGCCCGCCCCGCCGTCGTTGTAATGCCGCAGCAGGGAGCGGTAGAAGGGGCCGCCGGAGGCCTTCTCGTGGTTGCTGCGGACCATCCACAGTCCGACGGAGCCGGTGCTCCAGCCGATGTGGTCGTAGTCCATGACGCGGAGCCCGGAGTAGTGCTTGGCGCGGGTGGTGCCGTCGGGCTTGCGGTAGATGTCGGCCGCCTCGATGACCGTGTCGGTGGTCGCGTCCCAGGCGTCGGGGTCGGTGTTGGGGAACATGCCTGGCTTGACGCGGACGATGTAGCGGGTGGCGGTGAAGGAGGCGTCGGCCTTGTTGGTCCACAGGTAGACGTTGTTCTCGCCGCTGCGGGCCGCGTAGTAGTGGATCAGCGTCCCGTGGACCACCTTGACCAGGACGGTCGTGCCCGACTGCGAGATGGTCACCGTCGAGGCGCCGAGCCCCGACTCGACGTGCGAGTTCTGGCCGTTGTAGCCCTGGTACTCGGTGCCCTTGTAGACCAGCGAGGTCAGGTCGCCGTTGACGTGACTGACCTTGAACACCAGGTCGGCGCCGGTGTTGATGACGTAGTTCGTGCCGTCGTCGGTGTACCCGAAGGTCGCGGCGGACGCCCGCGCGACCAGGACGCCCTCGATGGCGGCGCCGGCGCCGATCGCGCCGGTCGCCGCCAGGAACGTACGTCTGCCCAGGCGGCGCTTGTGCGTTGTGTGCTCGGCCATGATGCGGCTCTCCTTGGTGATCGGCCCCCTCCACACCCAGGTGGCCGGTCACCCCGGAAAGGTTGCCGCTCTACGACGAGGAAATGCCCAGCCGCGCGATCCGGCCCTGCTCGCCCGAGGCCCAGCAGCCGCCGTCCGGGGCGCAGCTGACCGTGTCGTACGAGCCCGTGTCGAAGGTCCGCCACGTCCGGCCGCCGTCCGTGGACAGGTCACTGCCGGTCGGCCCGACCGCGACGGCCGAGGACGGGCCGTACGGAAGCCAGCTGACGCCCGAGCGGTACGCGGGCGGGGGCTGCGCCGACGCGGTCCAGGTCGCCCCGCCGTCCCGGCTGACCGCCGCCGCGTCGGGGGAGGCCTGGTCCGCCCGGTAGTCGCCGCCGACCGCGATGCCGTGCCGCCGGTCGCGGAACGCCAGCGCGAAGACACCCTTGGCGGAGTCACCGGCCGGGACGGTGGTGCCGGACGCGGTCCAGGTCAGGCCCCGGTCGCCGGAGTGCAGGACCCGCGCGGTCGCGCCGCCGCCGGTCGCCAGCCACACGTCGTGCCCGCCGGAGCTGACCAGGCACTGGCCGCTCGCGGCGAAGGACGCCTCACCGTCCAGCGCGGCCGGCATCCCGTCGGACGGCAGCACCGCCCAACTGCGGCCGCCGTCGCGGGTGGACAGGAGTCGGTACTTGCCGTCGACCGGGTCGCTCACCGCGAGCCCGTGTTCGTCGTCGAAGAAGGTGACGCAGTCGTAGAAGGCCTTGGGGTCGGTGTTGCGGAAGGTCTCCGTCCAGGTCACGCCGCCGTCGTCGGTCCGCAGCACCCGCGAGGCCTCGCCCTCGCCGATCGCCAGGACCACGGCCCGCCGGGCCCCGAACGCCTCGATGTCACGGAACAGCAGATCCCCCGCGCCCGGCGGCGACACGTCCTGCCAGGTGCGGCCACCGTCCACCGTACGCAGGACCGTACCCTCCGAGCCCGCCGCCCAGGCGGTGCTGCGGCTCACGGCCGCCAGCCCCCGGAAACGGGCGGCGCTGCCGGTCTCCTTCGGCTCCCACGCCGGAGCCGGTGCCGGACGGGCGTGCGCCGGAAAGGCCGTCACAGCGGCAAGTGCCGCCCCACACAGCCCGATTGACATCACACGTCGCATCATCCCCATGGCTGCCATAGCGCAGGAACCTAGCCGACCGACCGGCGATTGTCAGTGGAAGTCCGGGGTCCAGAGCCGCACCTTGTAGAACTCCGCGCCGGGCCGGGTGCGGGAGAAGGTCTTCTTCCCGTCGGCGTCGAAGAAGTCGACCGTCGGCCCGCCCCAGTCGCGCGGCCCCGCGTAGTCCGCCGTGGCGCGCGCCCGGATCCCCGTGGGCTGACTGATGTACGCCTTCACATGGTTGGTGCCGTCGACCTCCTCGTACGTGTTGGTCGTGGCGTCCAGCCGGTAGACCCCGTACGTGTCCGTGAACCACAGCGCGTCCGGCTCCCCGAACACCGGCTGCAGATCGTGCCCCGTGCCCTTGAAGGTCACCCGGCTGTGCACGGCGAGCTTGGTGCCCGCCCCCTTGCCGGAGAGCGAGTAGCGGATGAGCTGCTTGTCGCCGATGGCCCACAGGGCCTTGCGCGCCGGGTCGTAGAGCACGCCGTGCGCCAGGGCCAGGCTGATGGTCCTGAACGGCTTGGTGTGGGTGGAGTCCGCGTAGAAGCGCAGCCGGCCCGGCTTCGTGCTGGCGGTGACGATCACGCCGCCCGGGAGCCGCTCGATCGCGTGCGGATTGTCCGCCGGGGTGCTGACCTGCCAGATGATCTGGCGGGTGGACTTGCGCAGCATCGCGGTCCTCCCGCCGGACGCGGCGACCAGCACCACCGTGCCGTACGCCTTGGTGCTGCGCAGCCGCACGTCGGACAGGTTGTACCAGGGCGACCCCGACCCGCCCGGCGCGTTCCAGCGCCACACGACCGACGACGCCTTCGCCCAGTCGGCTTCCTGGTCGAAGACGATGATGTCGTTCGTGGTCTGCTCGGTCGTCGCTATCGGATACGTCGTCGGCATCGTGCCCCCCCGTGGCGTCGAACTGCCCGTGAATAAATCGGAGGATAGCCGTGCAGGGCCCTGCCAGGATGGCCTTGTGGAGAGAACAGCACAGGGCGACGCGAGCTGGCACGCCGTGCCGACGCCGGTCGGTGATCCCGTCTCGGCGGGACTGCTCCGGCAGTACTTCGAGGACATCGTCAGCCGTTACCACGGACGCCCGATGACCGTCGCCGAGATCGACGACATCCTCGCCGAGTTCACCAGCGCCGATCTCGCCGCGCCCACCGGGCTGTTCCTCGTCGGGTACTACGCCGGAGCCCCCACCGGATGCGTGGGCGTCAAGGTGCTCGGCCCCGGCACGACCGAGCTGAAGCGCGTCTTCGTCCACACCTCCGCCCGTGGCACCGGCGGCGGCCCGGCCCTGGTCGGCGCGGCCGAGCGGGCGGCGCGTGAGGTGTTCGGCGCGAGCGTGATGCGGCTCGACACGCGGAGGGACCTGGTGGAGGCCCGGGCGCTGTATGCCAGGCTGGGCTACCGGGAGATCCCGGCGTATCACGACGACCCGTTCGCGGATCACTTCTTCGAGAAGAAGCTGGACTGAGCGACGCGGCCTGTCTCCCGGACCGGAATCACTCGGCGATAATGCCCGGGTAGTCCAGCGAGAAAGCAGGTCAGTACATCGTGACGACATCGGTGTCGGTGGAACGCAGGATCGCCGAGGAGCTCGGAGTACGGGAAGGCCAGGTGCAGGCGGCCGTCGACCTGCTCGACGGCGGGGCGACGGTGCCCTTCATCGCCCGGTACCGCAAGGAGGCCACCGGCACGCTGGACGACGCGCAGCTGCGCACCCTGGAGGAGCGGCTGCGCTACCTGCGCGAACTCGACGAGCGGCGGACCGCGATCCTGGAGTCGATCGACTCCCAGGGCAAGCTCGACGACGCCCTGAAGGCGCAGATCCTCGCCGCCGACTCCAAGGCCCGGCTCGAGGACATCTACCTGCCCTTCAAGCCCAAGCGCCGCACCAAGGCGCAGATCGCCCGCGAGGCCGGACTCGAACCGCTCGCCGAACGGCTGCTCGCCAACCCGTCGCTCGACCCGCAGGCCGAGGCCGCCGGCTACGTCGACGCGGACAAGGGCGTCGAGGACGCCGCCGCCGCGCTGGACGGCGCCCGGGCCATCCTCACCGAGCGCTTCTCCGAGGACGCCGACCTCGTCGGCGAGCTGCGTACGCGCATGTGGGAGCGGGGCCGCCTGGCCGCCAGGGTCCGCGAGGGCAAGGAGGAGGACGGCGCCAAGTTCGCCGACTACTTCGACTTCGCCGAGCCCTTCACCAAGCTGCCGTCGCACCGTGTGCTGGCGATGCTGCGCGGCGAGAAGGAGGAGGTCCTCGACCTCACCCTGGAGCCCGAGGGCCCCGACGAGTCCGCAGCGGACGGCCCGTCGACCTTCGAGCGGAAGATCGCCCACCACTTCGGCATCACCAACCGCGACCGCCCGGCCGACAAATGGCTCGCCGACACCGTCCGCTGGGCCTGGCGCACCCGCTTCCTGGTCCGCCTCGGCATCGACCTGCGGGTCCAGCTCCGCCAGGCCGCCGAGGACGAGGCCGTGCGCGTCTTCGCCGCCAACCTCCGCGACCTGCTGCTCGCCGCCCCGGCCGGCACCCGCGCCACGATGGGGCTCGACCCCGGCTTCCGTACGGGCGTGAAGGTCGCCGTCGTCGACGACACGGGCAAGGTCGTCGCCACCGAGACCATCTACCCGCACGTGCCGCGCAACAAGTGGGACGAGTCCATCGCGACCCTCGCCCGGCTCGCCGCCGCCCACAAGGTCGACCTCATCGCCATCGGCAACGGCACCGCCTCCCGCGAGACCGACAAGCTTGCCGCCGACCTCATCAAGCGCCACCCGGACCTCAAGCTCACCAAGGCCGTCGTGTCGGAGGCCGGCGCCTCCGTCTACTCCGCGTCGGCGTACGCCTCCGCCGAGCTCCCCGAGCTGGATGTCTCGCTGCGCGGTGCCGTCTCCATCGCGCGCCGGCTCCAGGACCCGCTGGCCGAGCTGGTCAAGATCGACCCGAAGTCGATCGGTGTCGGCCAGTACCAGCACGACCTGTCGGAGCTGAAGCTGTCGCGTTCACTGGACGCCGTGGTCGAGGACTGCGTCAACGGTGTCGGTGTCGACGTCAACACCGCTTCCGCCCCGCTGCTGCGCCGCGTCTCCGGCATCACGGAGGGCCTGGCCGGCAACATCGTCGCCCACCGCGACGCCAACGGCCCCTTCCGCTCCCGCAAGGCCCTCAAGGACGTGGCCCGGCTCGGCCCCAAGGCGTACGAGCAGTGCGCCGGCTTCCTCCGCATCCCCGGCGGCGACGACCCGCTGGACGCCTCGAGCGTCCACCCCGAGGCGTACCCGGTGGTGCGCCGCATCAGCTCCGCCGCCCGCACCGACATCAAGTCCCTGCTCGGCAACGGCACGGTGCTGCGCACGCTGAAGCCGCAGGAGTTCGCCGACGACAACTTCGGCCTGCCGACCGTCACCGACATCCTCGCCGAGCTGGAGAAGCCGGGGCGGGACCCGCGGCCCGCCTTCCAGACCGCCACCTTCAAGGAGGGCGTCGAGGAGCTCAAGGACCTGCGGTCCGGCATGGTGCTGGAGGGCGTCGTGACGAATGTCGCCGCCTTCGGGGCGTTCGTGGACGTCGGCGTCCACCAGGACGGGCTGGTCCACGTCTCCGCCATGTCCAGGACCTTCGTCAGCGACCCGCACGACGTCGTCAAGTCCGGTGACATCGTCCGCGTCAAGGTGCTCGACGTCGACATCCCGCGCAAGCGGATCTCGCTGACGCTCCGCCTTGACGACGACGCGGCCGCTGCCGCCCCCCGCGAGCCCCGCGCCGAGGGCCGCCGCGACCGCCGCGGCGCCCCTCCCCGCCAGTCCCGCGGCGGCTCCTCCCCGCAACCCCCCGCCTCCGGCGCCATGGCCGACGCCCTCCGCCGCGCAGGCCTCGGCGGGAAGGGCCGCTAGCCCGGGGGTGGCGTCGGGCAGAACCAGCCCGTCCGGGCGGAGCCCGGTTTCGGGAAGGGGCGGGGTGGGGGAATCAACTCCCGGCGGGGTGGGGGAATCCCCCCCCCGCCTCAGCCGCCACGGGCCGCACGGAAGTTGACCGGTAACCCACTGTTGGCATGGCGTTGACAACCATTAGCCTCCGCCCGTGCTTTCACACGCGCGGGGGACCCGCACCACATGGATATCCGCCGTGGCGGCGCTGCTGGCCGCCATGCTCGCCGTACTGGCGCTGCCGGGCAACGCCCAGGCGGCGACCGGCGCCCACCCAACAACCGTACGGAACGGTCTGAGCCGGCCGGACTACTCCTACGCCGACGCGATCCGGGAAGCGGTGTGGGTCGACGACGGGCTCGACAGCGACGGCGACGGGAAGACCGACCGGATCGCCGCCGACATCGTCCGGCCCCGCGAGGCCGCCCAGGCCGGGATCAAGGTGCCGGTGATCATGGACGCCAGCCCGTACTACTCCTGCTGCGGGCGCGGCAACGAGAGCCAGCTCAAGACCTACGACGCGAACGGGAACATCGTTCAGGCGCCGCTCTTCTACGACAACTACTTCGTGCCGCGCGGCTACGCGGTCGTCCTGGTGGACCTCGCCGGCACCAACCGGTCCGACGGCTGTGACGACATCGGCGGCCCCTCGGAGGTCGGATCCGCCAAGGCGGTGATCGACTGGCTGAACGGCCGCGCCACCGCGTACCGCACCCGCACCGGGACGGCCAAGGTCACCGCCGACTGGACCAACGGCTCCACCGGCATGATCGGCAAGAGCTGGGACGGCACCATAGCCAACGCCGTGGCATCGACCGGGGTCAGCGGCCTGAAGACCATCGTGCCGATCAGCGCCATCAGTTCCTGGTACGACTACTACTTCCAGCAGGGCGCCGCCCTCTACGACTCGGGCCCCGACTGGCTGTCGGACTACGTCGAGAGCGCGACCGCGAAGAAGAACTGCACCGCCGTACAGGACGCCATCGTCAAGGGCGCGCCACGCACCGGCGACTGGACGAGCTTCTGGTCCGCGCGCGACTACACCACGTCCGCGTCCAAGGTCCGCGCCAGCGTCTTCGCCGTCCAGGGCATGCAGGACCTCAACGTCCGCACCAAGCACCTCGGCCAGTGGTGGGACGCGCTCGCCGCGAACGGCGTCCAGCGCAAGGTGTGGCTGTCGCAGACCGGCCATGTCGACCCGTTCGACTACCGCCGTACGGAGTGGGTCGACACCCTGCACCGCTGGTTCGACCACTACCTGCTCGGCGTACGCAACGGCATCGACCACCAGCCCGGCGCCGACATCGAGCGCAGCCCCGGCCAGTGGACCCAGGACGCCCGCTGGGAGCCGTACGGCACGTCGCAGACCCGGCTGAGCCTGCGCTCCGGCAGCACCGCCGGGCTCGGGACGCTGGGGCTGAAGCCGGCCACGCCGGGCAGCACGGAGTCCTTCACCGACCAACCGGCGCTGGGGGAGGAGGACTGGGCGGCGGCGGCCGACACGGCAACCGCGGCCAAGTCCGCCTTCACCACCGGCACCCTCGGCGAGGACCTGCGCCTGTCCGGCAGCGGCACGGTCACCCTCACCGCGTCCTCGTCGACCGCCAGCGCGCATCTGTCGGCGGTCGTCGTGGACCTCGGCCCGCAGACCATCCGCAACTACCTCGGCGCCAAGGAAGGCATCGTCAACCTGTCCACCCGCTCCTGCTACGGCGACAGCACGGCCGGCGACAGCGCCTGCTTCCTGGACACCGCCGCCGACTCCGAGACCGTGGACTACCAGGTGGTCAGCCGCGGCTGGGCCGACCTCGGCCACTCCGCATCCCTCAGCAACGGCAAGGCTCTGGTGCCGGGCAAGAAGTACACGATGACCGTCAAGCTGGCCGCCACCGACCACGTCTTCCCCGCCGGCCACCGGCTGGCCCTCATCGTCGCCGGCACCGACGCCGGCCTGATCGATCCGCCCGACACCACCCCGACCGTCACCGTCGACCTCGCCCGCTCCTCCGCGAAGCTGCCGCTCGTCGGCGGATTCGGTGCGGTCGTAGGGTCCGCCGGCACCGCCAAGTCCCGCACCCTCGAAGGGCTGACGGCCGCCACCGCACCGGCGACCGCCACCCTGCTCCCGTAAGTCCCGTAAGACCCGTAAGGCGCCTAGCTCCGGCCCCAGACCTCCTCGGCGGTCTCGGCGATCAGCCGGAGCTTGGCGACCTGCTCCTCGTAGGTGAGGACATTGCCCTCCGAGGTCGAGGAGAAGCCGCACTGCGGGGACAGGCACAGCTGGTCGATGTCGACGTAGGCCGCGGCCTCCTCGATGCGGCGCTTGAGCGTGTCCTTGTCCTCCAGCGCGCCGCGCTTGGTGGTGACCAGGCCGAGTACGACGTGCTTTCCCGGCGGGACGAAGCGCAGCGGCTCGAAGCCGCCGGAGCGGGCGTCGTCGTACTCCAGGAAGAAGCCGTCGACGTCGAGCTGGGTGAAGAGCGCCTCGGCGACGAAGTCGTAACCGCCTTCCGCGGCCCACGAGGAGCGGAAGTTGCCGCGGCACATGTGGGTGGTGACGGTCATCCCGTCGGGGCGGCCGGCGAGCGCCTGGTTGATCTGGCGGATGTAGCGCTCGTGCTGGTGGTCGGGGTCCCCGCCCTGCTCGGCGACGAGCTTGCGCTGCCGCGGATCGTTGAGATAGGCGAGGCTGGTGTCGTCGAACTGCAGGTAGGTGCAGCCGAGTTCGCCCAGGCGGCGGACCTCCTCGGCGTAGGCGGCGCTCAGGTCGTGCCAGAAGGGCTCGAGGTCGGGGTACACCTCGGGGTCGATCGCGGCGCGGCCGCCCCGGTAGTGGACCATGCTCGGTGAGGGGATGGTCAGCTTGGGGACGGCGGAGGTGACCGCGTCCTGGAGGAAGCGGAAGGCGTCGGCGAAGATCGTCTCGCGCAGCGAGATCCGGTCGTGGACGCGCAGCGCGGCGGAGGAGAAGTCCAGTTCGCCGCGCTCGTTGTAGAAGTGGACGGCGAGCTTCTCGTCGGTCGGCCGGATCCCGCCCAGCCGGTAGATGAAGTCCATGTGCCACGAGGCCCGGCGGAACTCCCCGTCCGTCGCGGACCGCAGTCCCACGTCCTCCTGCATCCGTACGACCTCGCGCACCGCCTCGTCCTCGACGGCGCGCAACGCGTCGTCGGACAGGGTGCCCTTCGCGTGCTCCTCACGGGCGCGCAGCAGCCTCGGCGGCCTGAGCAGGCTGCCCACATGGTCGGCGCGGAACGGGGGTCGGGTTCGCATCGTCATAGCGCCTCCTTCACGCCGGACGCTAGGCGCGGGGGAGAGGGCAGTCAACGGTTCACTCACATGGGTGAATCGTTTTGACAAAGGGCCTGCCGTTGTCGAGCTCCACCCTACGTTTGCCGCATGACTGACCGAATAAGCCGCCGGGGATTCCTGCTGACAGCCGCCTCGTTGAGCGCGGTGGCCGCCGCCGCACCCCGGGCCATGGCCCAGGAGGCGGCTTCGTCGGACCTGCCCGGCTTCCCCGACGGTGTCGAGCTCTACCGCTCGGCGTACCGCAACTGGGTGGGTGAAATCACCGCCGACGGCCTGTGGGCCTGCGCGCCGAGCGATCCCGACCAGGTGGTCGCCGTCGTCAACTGGGCCCATGAGCAGGGCTGGACGGTACGCGCCCGGGGCTACGCCCACGGCTGGTCACCGCTGACCATCCCCGCCGGGACCGAGTCCGGCGCCCCGCTGCTGCTCGTCGACACCGCCACCCACCTCACCGGCATCGCCCTGGAATCCACCGACCCGGCCGCCGTCCGGGTGGGCGCCGGGGCCTCCCTCGAAGCCCTGCTCGGCCACCTGGAGGCGCAGGGCCTCGGCGTCACCGCCACCCCCGCCCCCGGCGACCTCACCGTCGGCGGCGCTCTGGCCATCGACGCCCACGGCACCGCCGTCCCGGCCCAGGGCGAGAGCCGGCTGCCGGGCCACACGTACGGATCGCTGAGCAATCTCGTCCTGTCGCTCACCGCCGTCGTCTGGGACTCCGCCGGCGGCGCCTACGTCCTGCGTACCTTTGAGCGCGACGACCCGGACTGCGCGGCGCTGCTCACCCACCTCGGCCGCGCCCTGGTCACCGAGGTGGTGCTGCGGGTCGGCGAGAACACCAGCCTGCGCTGCCTCAGCCGCACCGACATCCCGGCCGCCGAGCTCTTCGCGGCCCCCGGCAGCGGCGGGCGTACCCTCGCGAGCTTCCTGGACACGGCGGGGCGGGCCGAGGCGATCTGGTTCGCCTTCACCGAGTTCCCCTGGCTGAAGGTGTGGAGCGTCGCGCCGAACCGCCCGCTGACCTCGCGCCGGGTCACCTCGCCCTACAACTACCCCTTCTCCGACAACGTCCCGGCCGTCGTGGCCGACCTCGCCGGGACGCTGGTGTCCGACGCCGCCTGGTATCTGGCCCCCGTGCTCGGCAACGCCCAGCTCGATGCGGCCGTCCTCGGCCTGACCACCACACTCTCCGCCGACATCTGGGGCCTGTCGAAGAACACCCTGCTCTACATCAAACCCACCACCTTGCGGATGACCGCCAACGGCTACGCGGTGCTGACCTCGCGGGCCGAAGTCCAGCGCGTCGTCGCCGAGTTCACCGACTTCTACCGGGAGCGGCTCACCGCGTACGCCGCGCAGGGGCGCTTTCCCGTCAACGGCACCGTCGAGATCCGGGTCACCGGTCTCGACGACCCCGCCGACGCCGACTCGGCCGGCGCCCGCGCCCCGCTGCTGTCCGCGCTGCGGCCCCGCGCCGACCACCCCGAGTGGGACACGGCGGTGTGGCTGGACGTACTGACCCTGCCCGGCACTCCGTACGCGGAGGCCTTCTGCAGGGAGCTGGAGCGGTTCCTGCTTGCGACATACGACGGCGGCCACGGGCTCACCCGCGTCGAGTGGTCCAAGGGCTGGGCCTATACGGACGAGGCGGCCTGGGCCGACGAGGAGGTGCTGGGCAGCGCCGTGCCCGCGTCCTTCGACGACGGGACCGGACCGGGCTGGGACGGGGCGGCCGCGATCCTGGACCGCCTGGACCCGCACCGGGTGTTCGGCAATGCCCTGCTCGACCGGCTGTTCGGGTGACCGGGCACTGGGGGTACTGTCTGCGGGGTCAGTGAATAGGTGTAAGAGGAAGCAAAGCACTCAGTGGACACCGCGGCGGATGAAGACACCGGCATACCTGGAACACAAGGCGCTTCGAAGCAGGGCGGGTGGCGCCGCTGGGTGATGGACACCCGGCCCCTGCGACATCCCGCGTACCGCCGTCTGTGGTCCTCGACCACCGTCACCGCCGTCGGCAGTCAGCTCACCGCGGTCGCGGTGCCCAAGCAGGTCTACGACATCACCGGCTCCTCCGCCTGGGTCGGCTACGCCAGCATCGCCGGCCTCGTCCCGCTCGTCGTCTTCGCCCTGTGGGGCGGCGCGGTCGCCGACAGCGTCGACCGGCGCAAGCTGATGCTCCTCACCAACGTGGGCCTCGCCGTCACCGCGCTGCTGCTGTGGGCGCAGGCCTTCGCGGGCGGCCGGTCCGTGGCCCTCCTCATGGTGCTGCTCGCCGCCCAGCAGGCCTTCTGGGGCATGAACGCCCCCGCCCGCAGCGCCTCCATCGCCCGCCTGGTCCCCGCCTCGGAGCTTCCGGCGGCCAACGCCCTGGGCTCCACCGTCATGCAGACCGGGCAGATCGTCGGCCCGCTGCTGGCGGGCGTGCTCATCCCGGTCATCGGGCTCGGCGAGCTCTATCTGATCGACGCGATCGCGCTGTGCGCCACCGTCTGGGCCGTGTGGCGGCTGCCGGCGCTGCCGCCGCTCAGCGAGGGCCTCGTGCGGCGGGCCGGCTGGCGCGAAGTCGTCGACGGCTTCCGCTACATCACGGGCCACCGCATCCTGTTGCTGTCCTTCCTCGCCGACATCGTCGCCATGGTCTTCGGCATGCCCCGTGCCCTCTTCCCGCAGCTCGCGGCCACCACGTACGGGGGCTGGGGCAGCGGCTTCGCGCTCGGCCTGCTGTACGCGGCCATCCCGATCGGGGCGGTGGCCGGGGGTCTGCTCTCCGGCACCTTCTCCCGGGCCCGGCGGCACGGGCTCATGGTCATCGTGGCGGTCGTCGCGTGGGGCGCCGCCATCACGGGCTTCGGCCTGAGCGCGAGCCTGTGGTGGGCGGCCGGCTTCCTCGCACTCGCGGGCGTCGCCGACATGGTGTCCATGGTCTTCCGCGGCGCGATTCTGCAGTCGGTCGCCACCGACGACATGCGGGGCCGCATGCAGGGCGTGTTCACCGTCGTCGTCGCCGGCGGCCCACGCCTCGCCGACCTCTTCCACGGCACGGCGGGCTCCGCCCTCGGTACGCGCCCCGCCGTCACGGCCGGCGGCCTGCTCGTCGTGGCGACGATGCTGGGCCTGGCGGTCGCGGTCCCCGCCTTCCGGCGGTACCGGGCCGTCTGACGGCGCGCCCGGCGCCGGAGTTTGCACCCTTGGGGTGAACATGGCACGCGTTCAGCGCAACGACCGGCGGGGTCACGGGCGAAGCCCGGTTATGTGTGAGGCGTGCCGCAAGCCGCAGCCCGCCGCCGCGCAGCGCCGGTCCTGGCCCCGTGGGGGACGGGGGCGGTGCTGGTCGCGGTCGTGGTGTGCCTGCTGCACGTGTTGTGCGGCGCCGGGGCGGCGGGGCCCGCGCAGTGGCGGGCGCCCGAGCGGCCGGTGGCCGTCGCCGCGGGGGATCCGGTGCCGGACTCGGGCTCGCACCACCATCCGGCCTCGCCGGCCCGGCGCGCCGGCGGCCACATGGGACCGCAGCACCGTGCCGTCCCGCCCGGCGGGCACGCCTCGGCCGCCTGGGCGCCGCTCCCGGAGGCTCCTGCCGGTTCACCCCGCGGTCCAGGCCGTGAGGCCTGGCCGCCGGCCGGCTCCGCACTCCCGCACACCGTTCTGCGCTGCTGAGGGCCGGCCGCCCTCAGCCGATCACGTACGTACGCAGAACGACACCGCAGGAGATACCGCAATGCCGCTGGACATCTACGCCGCCCTGGGCGCACTCGTGCGCGCCGAGGCCACCCGTGAGGCCGAGCCGACGCCCGCCGACCCGCAGCAGATGGAGCCGGAGATCCCGGTCGCCGAGGAGCCGGCCGGCGACGACGACCGGATCCGGGACCGCAGCTGAACGTGCCACCCGGCCGGTCCCGGCCCCTGTGGGGAACCGGGACCGGCCGGGTGGCGTTAACTGGAGTGAACGCGGCATGTGCCGCAGACGGAGGCGTGAAGATGTCCAATCGCGCGAAGTACGCAGTGGGTGGGGTGGCGGTCGGACTGATCCTGCTGTGGATCCTGCCGACCTGGATCGCCCTGCTGATCATCGTCGGCGTTCCGGTGGCCGCCTACGTGGCCCTGGACCCCTCGCAGCGGCGCCGTCTGCGCCGGGGGGGCCGCAAGCAGATCGGCCGCTGACAGCAGTCCGGCCACCGCTGACGGTCAGCGTCGCGTCAGGTTCACCGCCGCGTCGGGTTCACCGTCGCGTCAGGTGACGGAGCCCGCCGCCGCGCCGGTCGCGAGGTCCGCGCCCCAGCGGTCGAGCGAGGCCTGGAGGTCGAGCGGGCGCGGCCGCGTGTCCTGCTCGCCGGTGTGCCAGTCCTCGCGCGGGACGCGCCACATGACCTCGAACTCGATGCCGTCGGGGTCCTTGGCGTACAGCGACTTGGAGACCACGTGGTCGCTCGCGCCCACCAGCGCGCCGCGCTCGGTGAGCCGGCGGGCGGTGTCGGCCAGCTCGCCGAGCGTGCCCACCTCCCAGGCGAGGTGGTAGAGGCCGACCCGGCCCTCCTCGGGGCCCGGGGCACCCTCGCCGAGCGCGAAGAGGCCGAGGTCATGGTCGTTGAGGGTGTCCCGGGAGCTCAGGAAGGCCGCGCGGCCGGGGATCTCGACGCTGACCTCGAAGCCGAAGACATCGGTGTAGAAGTCCACGGAGCGGGTTACGTCGCGGATGTAGAGGACCGCATGGTTGAGGCGGCGGACAGGCATGATTCGGCTCCTTGGAAAGTGTCTGTGACCAGCGTAGAGGTGCTTGCTTGAATATTCAAGAAGTCGTCCCGATATGATGATCACCGGGTTTTTTTCCGGCGAGGGGAGCGTCATCATGGGCGGAAAGGTCACCGCGGTCAGCCGCGACGAGGGGCACCGCTTCACCAAACCCGTACGCGACGGCATCAGGCTGCTCACCGGGCTCGGCGTGGAGGGCGACGCCCACCTCGGAGTGACCGTCCAGCACCGCTCACGGGTCGCGCAGGATCCGACCCAGCCGAACCTGCGGCAGGTCCACCTCATCCACGGTGAGCTGCACGACGCGCTGCGCGCGGCGGGCTACGAGGTCCGGCCCGGGGAGCTCGGCGAGAATGTCACCACCCGCGGCATCGACCTGCTCGCCCTGCCCACCGGTACCCGGCTGCGGCTCGGCGCCCAGGCCGTCGTCGAGGTGACGGGACTGCGCAACCCCTGCCTGCAGATCGACAGGTTCCGGCAGGGTGTCCTCAAGGAGGTCGTCGGTCGCGACGAGGCGGGGAACGTGGTCCGCAGGGCCGGCGTCATGGGCATCGTCCTCGCCGACGGCGAGATCCGCCCCGGCGACCCGATCACCGTCGAGCTCCCCCAGGAGCCGCACCAGCCCCTGCAACCCGTCTGAGCCGCCCGCCCTCCGTGCACCGTCCGTGACCTCCAAACGGGCGGTGCTCACTCAGCGCAGTATCCTGGGCCCATGCTTCTGCTCGTACGCCGCCGCCACGTGGACTTCGTCCGCGTCACGAGCATGTCCTGTCTCCGCAGCGCCTGACCCTGACACTCCAGCGCTCCACCCGGCACCCTGCGGAAGACCCGAAGACCTCATGACGCACCAACTCCCCGTGATCGACCTGTCGGCGGCCGACCGTGGCCCCCAGGCCCGCGCCCGGCTCCGTGCCGAGCTGCACTCGGCCGCCCACGACGTCGGCTTCTTCCAGCTGACGGGCCATGGCGTAACCCCCGAAGAGACCGACGCCCTGTGGAGCGTCATACGGGCCTTCTTCGCCCTCCCCGAGGCCGACCGGCTTGCCATCGGCAACCTGGAGTCCCCGCACTTCCGCGGCTACACCCGCATCGGCGACGAGCACACCGGCGGCAGCCCCGACTGGCGCGACCAGCTCGACATCGGCGCCGAGCGGCCCCCGCACATCCCGGGCCCCGGCGAGCCGCCGTACTGGTGGCTGGAAGGCCCCAACCAGTGGCCCGCCGCCCTGCCGGAGCTGCGCGAGCGCGCGCTGGCCTGGATCGACCGGCTCAGCGCTGTCGCCAACCGCCTGCTGCACGAGCTGCTCGCCTCCATCGGCGCCCCCGAGGACTTCTACGACTACGCCTTCGCCGACGAACCGCACCTGCACCTGAAGATGGTCCGCTACCCCGGCAGCGCCCCCAGCGGCGACGGTCAGGGCGTCGGCGCCCACAAGGACTACGGCTTCCTCACCCTTCTGCTCCAGGACGAGGTGGGCGGCCTGCAGGTCGAGCGCGCCGACGGGCGCTTCCACGAGGTGCCGCCGCTGCCCGGCGCCTTCGTCGTCAACCTCGGCGAGCTGCTCGAGGTCGCCACCGACGGCTATCTCAAGGCCACCAACCACCGCGTCGTCAGCCCGCCCGGCGGCCGGGAGCGCTTCTCGGTGCCGTTCTTCTACAACCCGCGCCTCGACGCGAGGATCGCGCCGCTGCCCTTCGAACACGCCCACCACGCGCCCGGCGCCACCCAGGATCCGGCCAACCCGCTCTTCGCCGAGTTCGGCTACAACGAGCTCAAGGGATATCTGCGCGCCCACCCCGGGACCGCACGCCGACACCATGCCGAGCTGCTGCAGTCCGAGGCCGCGCCCACCGCCTGAGCAGGCGGCGCCCGAGGCCCGAGGAGCACCGTTAAGGCCGCGCGCCGGTGGCCACGGGGGACTACCGTGCAGCTATGGGCAGCGAGCCGAACTCGCCCGAGGGCCCCGACACGCTGCGCGTGGCCGGATCCCCGGTCTGGCTGCGGGCACTGCCCGTCGTCATGCTCTTCGTGCTGATCGCGGCCCAGGCCTTCACCCCGGGAGATGTCGACCTCGGCGCCTACTACGCCGCCGTGCCCCCACTGGCCGCCCTCGGGTACGGGGCGCCGGGGACGGCGATCCTGTCGGCCACCGTCCTGGTCGTGATGCAGATGCCCGTGATCGGCGCCGGCAGTCTCGCGTTCAGCGACTCCGGGGCCGTCGGGCTCATCGCCGCCCTCAGCGTGGTCATCGCCGGGGTCCGCCGCCGCTACCACGGCCGCCTGGTGCGGGTCAGCACCGTCGCCGAGGCCGCCCAGCTCGCCGTACTGGCCCCGCTGCCCACCGCCGTCGGGCCGGTGAACTGCGCCGCGCTCTACCGCGCCGCCCAGCGCGGCACCCTGGTCGGCGGTGACCTCTACGACGTAAGGGCCGGGCCGTACGGGGTGCGGGCCCTGGTCGCCGATGTGCAGGGCCACGGCCTGGCCGCGGTAGGCACCGTGGCCGGGCTGCTCGGCGCCTTCCGGGAAGCCGTGCTCGACGTCCCCGACCTGGGCCAGGTCGCCACACGCCTGGAACGACGCCTGACCATCGACGGGGCCGCGGCCGAGGACGGGGACAGCGAGCTGTTCGCCACCGCCCTGCTGCTGGAGTTCCCGGTCGGGCGGGCCGAGGTCCGTGTCGCCTGCTGCGGCCACCCGCCCCCGCTGCTGGTACGCGACGGGCGGGCCCGCGAGATCAGCGCCGAGCCCGCCCCGCCGCTCGGCATGGGCCTGCCGGGCCTCCCGGGGCCTTCCGTGGTGACCGAGCCGCTGCTGCCCGGTGACATGCTGCTGGCCTACACCGACGGGGTGATCGAGGCCCGCGACGCCACCGGCGTCTTCTACCCCCTCGCCGACCGGCTCGTCGCCCGCCTCAAGGACGGCATGGCGGCCACCCCACGGGCCGTCGTGAACGGCATCTGGGAGGACCTGGCCGCGTACGCGGGTGCCGTCGGCGACGACGTCGCCATGCTGGCGCTCGCGCCGCGCTGAGCCAGGCCCTGTCCGGGCGATCACGGGCGGTCCAGGCGTTGTCCGGTGCGTCGCAAGGTGCCCCCAGCGCCTTGCGAGGTGCCGTGCCAGGCGGCGAACGGGCCGCTCGTGACAGCTCGGATAGCGTCTAGCGGCCCTGCAGGCGGGCCGCCTCGGCGCGGATCGCCGGAAGCTTGCCGTACAGGTCGTCGCCCGGGCAGTCGGTGAAGAAGCTGTCGCGGTGACCGGAGATGGCGTGGAACTCCGCGACGGTGCCCTTGCGGAAGCGGCTTTCACTGTTGGTCGACCGGAGTTTCTGGGTGCCGCGGGGGTCCACGCCGGTGAGGCCCAGCTTCCACGCCGAGAGCTGGGCGATGGCCTCGGCCATGGCGCGGGTCACGGTGCCGGTGGCGTCGTAGGTGCCGACCGCGGCGATGCCCATGGTGTCGGTGTTGAACCCGACCGCCTGCGCGCCGGTGACGGGTCGGGAGACGCCGCCTGCCCGGCCCTCGTAGATGGTGCCGCACTTGTCGACGAAGAAGTTGTAGGCGACGTCGTCCCAGTGGTGGTCCTTGACGTGGCCGGTGTAGATGCCACGGATGATCTCGGGCACCTGCCGGCAGTCGTAGCCGTTGCCGTTGTCGGTGTGGTGGAGGAAGACCACCCGCACGGCGTGGCCGTAGCGCGGGGCCTCCTTGCGCAGCGACTCGTCCGCGCCCCACTGTGCCCGCGTGACGATCACCGGGCGGCGCGCGCTGTACGGCGAGAACCGGTGGGCGAAGGAGTGCCGCGGGAGGTCCGGCAGCGGCACCGGGCGCAGTTGGGGGCTGGGGCTGGGCAGCGCTCCGGCGGCCCGGTACGGGAGGGTGTGCACCCCCCAGGCGGCCATGGCTGCGAGGCCCACGATGCCGGCACCCGCGGTGCACAGTGATGCCGCATGAATGGAGCGCATGAACGCATCGTCGGGTCATATGACCGCCGGTCATGGCGACACGCCGGGCGGGGCCGCGGCCTCACCCGGTCGTACGCCCTCCCGATCAGTAGTAGTCGCGCATCAACTCGGTGGCCCACGCGGGCTGGGTGACCTCGCCGAGCGGGCCGAACTCGGCCATCCAGGGCTTGATGTCCAGGACCGGCGTGCCGTCCACCGCGTCGAGGCCGCTGACGTGGATGTCCAGGCCGTCCACCTTCAGCAGCCGGCAGCGGGAGACGCCCAGCAGATTCGGGCGGTTCTTGCCGCGCTGGGCGAAGATGCCGGCCAGTGGCCAGTCCGTGTTGCCACGCGGATGGCGCGCGCCGGTCTCGATCTTCTCGGCCGGTACGCGGTCGAAGTGGAAGACCACCTCGATGTGCGAGAAGCCGTCGAGCCCGTACAGGGCCTCCGGCCCGAACCGCGCGCCGTCCAGCCGGATGACCGCCTCGACGCCACCCCAGTCGTCGTCCTCCACGGGCACGCGACCGCCCACCACCTGACCCACCGGGCGAACCTGGATCTCGGACATCGCGCTGGCTCCTTCTGGTTGTCAGATCACTATGTGAGATATGGGTATCACGTTGTGGACCGGCGTGGGTAGCGTACCCCTCATGACAAGGGAATGGGATGCCAGGACGTACGACGCACTGCCCCTGCCCCACCTGGGATGGGGCCGCCGAACCCTCGCCCGGCTGACCCTGGCCGGCGACGAGCGCGTGCTCGACCTCGGCTGCGGCACCGGACGGGACACCGCCGCCCTCCTCGACCGCCTGCCGCGCGGCCGGGTCGTCGCGGTCGACGGATCCCTGCGGATGCTCGGCCAACTGCGGGCCCGGCTCGACGGACGGCTGGACCGGGTCGACGTCCTGCACGCCGACCTCACCCGGCCGCTGCCGCTGTTCGACGAGGTCGACGCCGTCTCCAGCGTCGCCACCTTCCACTGGATCCCCGACCACGCCGCCCTCTTCGCCCACATCGCGGCCGTCCTGCGCCCCGGGGGTCGCTTCGTCGCCGAATGCGGCGGCCTCGGCAACATCGCGACCGTCTCGGCCGCCGTCGACGACGTCCTGGGCCCCCAGCCCGCCGTCTGGAACTTCGCCGGCGTCGCCGAGACCGAACAGCGGCTCCGCGACGCCGGATTCACCGACATCGAGGTCCGCCTGCTGCCCGACCCGGCGCGGCTGGAGCCCGGTGAGCAACTGCGCAGCTACCTCGCGGTCGTCGTCCTCGGCGGCCAGCTCGAACGGCTGCCGGAAGGCGAGCGCGAGGCGTTCGTCGACGCCGTGGCCGACCGCCTCCCGGAGCCGGTGGTCGACTACGTACGCCTGACGATCTCCGCGACCCGGGCCGGCTGACCCGGGCCGGCTGACCCGGGCCGGCCTCGGACCACGCCGAGGTGGCCCTGCTCACCGATCTGCGGCGGCGGGACCGGGGTCGAGCCGTCGCGCCACCCGCAGCTCCGTCAGGTAGCGCTTGGTGACCCGGCCCCCATGGCGGGTGTCGGCCAGCCGGCCGATGCACCCCAGCAGCCCTTCCCGTGCCTCGGCGGGGAGGGCCCGGTGGCCGGAGTAGGTGAGCAGCACGTCGAGGTACTGCCTGGTGGTGTACGTCAGTTCGCGCTCGTAGCGGCGGAAGACGGCGGGGCCGAAGAGACCGGAGCGGTCGATCTCCTCGCTGTCGAGGGGGAGATCGGCCGCCGGCCGCAGCCGCAGCCCGGGCGGAGTGGCGGGGTCGAAGCGCTCGTAGCAGTCCTGGACCTCGGCGAAGAAGGCCTCGCTGCCGCCCGCCACATGATGGGTGGCCACCGTCGCCAGTACGCCGCCGGGGCGCAGCGCGTCCGCGGCCTTGGTGACCCGTACCGCAGGGTCCAGCCAGTGGAAGGCGGTCGCGCAGAACACGGCGTCGAAGGGCTCCGGTGGCAGCGGCCAGTCCTCGAAGGTGCTCGTCACCACTTCCACCTCCGGGAAGGGCGCGAGCTTGCGCCGGGCCACCGCCGCCATCGACGGGCCGAGCTCAACCGCCGTGATCCGGCAGCCCCGTCGCGCCAGCGGCACCGTGGCCTGCCCGGTCCCGCAGGCGATCTCGAGGATCCGGGGGCGGGGTCCGAGGCCCGCCAGTTCGGCGAGGTCGTCGAACATCTTGGGCGGATAGCCCGGCCGGGCCCGGTCGTAGAGCTCCGCGTCCTGGTCGAACAGCTCGCGCATGGCCTCAGGTTACTCGCCGGCCTGGTCGGGCACGGGCGGCGCCTGCGGGGCGTGCGGCAGCACGTTGCGTACGTAGTCGTCGACCGCGACGTCCAGGCCGACGTCGCGCTGCGCCTGCTCGGACATGAACCACCGGTGCTCCAGCAGCTCGTGGTAGATCTGTGCCGTGTCCAGCGTGCCGCGCAGCTCGCGGGGCACGGCCCGCACCGTCGGCCGGAAGACGTCGCGGACCCAGCGGTGGGCCAGGACCTCGGGGCGGGCGCCGAGGGGATCGCCGGGGGCGTAGTCGTCCTGGGTGGCCATCCAGGTCTCGAGGTCGTTGAGGAGGCTGCGGGCCTGGTTCTCCTCCGCGTCGAGTCCGGTGAGGCGCAGCAGCTGGCGCTGGTGGTGGCCGGCGTCGACGACCTTGGGCAGGAAGGTGACCTGGTCGCCGTCCGGTGACTTCTGGATCTGCATCTCGGCGACGTCGAAGCCGAGTTCGTTGAGGCGGCGGATCCGCAGGTCGATGTGGTGCCGCTTGTCGACCGGGTAGACGGACTCGCGGGTGAGCTCGTGCCACAGCTCGCCGTAGCGGTCGGCGATCGCCTGGCCGAAGGGGATCGGGTCCACCGACGGGTGCAGGGAGCCGCCGGCCTCCAGGTCGAGCAGCTCGCCCGCGATGTTGACCCGGGCGACCTCGATGTCGTAGTCGCGCTGTCCCCGGCTGAGCTGCGGCTGGATCTGGCCGGTCTCGGCGTCCACGAGATAGGCGGCGTACGCACCCGCGTCGCGCCGGAACAGCGTGTTGGACAGGGAGCAGTCGCCCCATGCGAAGCCGGTGAGGTGCAGCCGCACCAACAGCACGGCCAGCGCGTCGAGGAGGCGGTTGACGGTGGTGGGCCGCATCGTCGTCTCGAACATCGAGCGGTACGGCAACGAGCCCACCAGGTGCCGGGTGATCAGTACCGGCTCCAGCGGCTCGCCGGCCGCGTCGGTGCGGCCGGTGACCACGGCGAGGGCGTCCACGGCGGGTATGCCCATCCGGTCCAGGTCGCGCAGCAGTCCGTACTCGCGTACGGCGGCCCACTCGCCGACCTCCTTGACCGCGACCACCTCCTCGCCGGCCCGGGCGAAGCGGACGACGTGCCGGGAGATGCCGCGCGGCAGCGCCACCAGGTACTCGTCCGGCCACTCCTCCAGCGGGATGCCCCAGGGCAGGTCGAGGAGTGCCGCCGGGTGTTCGGGCGCGGTCGCGGTGATCTGCAGCTCCATGACGCACAAGTGTGCGGCATGCGCGCCGCCGCATACGCTGCGGGTATGACGGAACGGCTGGTGGTCATCGGTGGCGACGCGACGGGCATGTCGGCGGCTTCCCAGGCGCGCAGACGCCGGGACGCGGGAGACCTGGAGATCATCGCGTTCGAACGCGGGCGCCACACCTCGTACTCCGCGTGCGGCATCCCGTACTGGGTCGCCGGCGACGTCGACGACCCCAACGCGCTCGTCGCCCGCACCGCGCAGGAGCACCGCGCCCGCGACATCGACCTGAGGCTCGGCACCGAGGCCGTCGAGATCGACCTCGACGGCCGCCGGGTCCTCAGCCGCGAGCAGGACGGCGCCGAGGCCTGGACCGGCTTCGACCATCTCGTCATCGCCACCGGCGCGGTTCCCGTCCGGCCGCCGATCCCCGGCATCGACGCGGACGGTGTCCACGGGGTGCAGACCCTCGACGACGGCGAAGCGCTCGTGGCCGGCATCGACCGCGACGTCGTGCACGACGCGGTCGTGGTCGGCGGCGGCTACATCGGCGTCGAGATGGCCGAGGCCATGCTCCGCCACGGACTGCGCGTCACCCTCCTCGAACGCGACGAACAGCCCATGGCCACCCTCGACCCCGACATGGGTCACCTGGTCCGCGAGGCCATGGAGGGCATGGGCATCCGCGTCGAGACCGGCTCCGCCGTGCGGGAGGTGCTGACCGCAGCCGACGGGCGGGTCCGGGCCGTCGCGACGGACAAGGACGAGTACCCGGCCCAGATCGTCGTGCTCGGCCTCGGCGTACGGCCCGAGACCACCCTCGCCCGCGAGGCCGGACTGCCGCTGGGCGCGTACGGCGGCCTGCTCACCGACCTGTCCATGCGGGTGCGCGGCACGGAGGGGATCTGGGCGGGCGGCGACTGCGTCGAGGTCCTCAACCTCGTGTCCGGCGCGCTGCAGCACATCGCCCTGGGGACGCACGCCAACAAGCACGGCCGGATCATCGGCACCAACATCGGCGGCGGCTACGGCACCTTCCCCGGCGTCGTCGGCACCGCCGTCAGCAAGGTCTGCGACGTCGAGATCGCCCGCAGCGGCCTCAAGGAGTCCCAGGCCCGCGCGGCCGGACTGCGTTACGTCACCGCCGTGATCGAGTCCACCAGCCGTGCCGGCTACTTCCCAGGCGCCGCCCCCATGACCGTCAAGATCATCGCCGAGCAGAGCACGGGCCGGCTCCTCGGACTGCAGATCGTCGGGCGCGAAGGCGCCGCCAAACGCGTCGACATCGGCGCCGTCGCCCTCACCGCCGGCATGACCGTCGGGCAGATGACCGCTCTCGACCTCGGCTACGCGCCGCCCTTCTCACCCGTCTGGGACCCGGTCCTCGTCGCCGCCTCCAAGGCCGCCGACAAGGTCCGTACGACCTGCGGCTGACCTGCGCGGCCGGCCGGTCCGGTCCGGCCGGTCCGCCTAGTCCGGCCGTACGGCCAGCTTGTCCAGCGCCTCCAGCAGCCCCGGCAGGGACGCCCCCCGGCCCACCGGCAGCACCTCGCCGGGCTCCTCGTCGAGCAGGACGAAGGCGATGTCGTCGGTGCGGGCCACCATGCTCCAGTCGGGGCCGTCCACGCGCAGCGTGCGTACGCCTTCTCCGGCCGGCGCCGACCGGATGCGGCCTGCGGGCGGCGGCGTACGTACGTACTCCTCGGCGGCGTCCAGGGCGCGGCGTACGCCCTTGTGCAGGCCGCCGGAACCCTTCGCCGGGGCGGAGTCGGCATCCGCGTCGGCCTCGGCTTCCGTCTCGGTGTCCGTCTCGGCCTCCGTCTTGGCGTCGCCGGTGCCGGGCGGGGTGTCGCCGCCCAGTTGCTCGCGCCAGATCCGCCACTGGAGGGCTATCTCGTCCGCGCCGAGGCGGCGTTGGGCGGGGCCCCAGGTCTCGGTGTCGGGCGGTGACAGCGCGGGCATGCCGCCCACCTCCACCGAGGGGTCGTGGGGGTCGGGTACGCCCGGTGCGGCGACGGCCACGGGGAGGGGCCAGCCGGGGAGGGCGGCGACGACGTAACGGTCGTCGGGCGAGAGGTCGTACTCCAGGCCGCAGTCCCAGGCCGCGAGCGCGCACGCGACGAGGGCGGTGTCGGTGATCGCCACCGTCCAGCGGGCGCCCGCGCCGTCCTGGCCGAAGACCAGTCCGTAACCCTCGTCCGCCGGCTCCAGGCCCAGCTCCGCGCAGGCCGCCGGGTAGTCGTCGGCGAGAACTCCAGGGAACTGCGCGGGCGTCAGCATCGCCGCCGTGAGCACGTACAGCGCGTCGTCGTCGGTCGCGGCCACGAGCCCTCCCCTTCCTCTGGCTGTCGGTGGTCCGCGCACCTTAACCAGGCGGTAACCCCCGCGTCGAGTGGCGGCGTACGGGTTCGCCCGCCGGGGAGGGGGAACAGGTCCGGGGAGAGGGGTGGTGGCCATGCCCGAACTGCTCCGCAGGTTCGCGGACTGGACGAAGCACGCGGCGGCCGCGCTGGCCGCGCCGACGTCCCCGGAGCCGGTGACGACGTCCCGCGAGCGCAATCTGTTCGACGCAGCCGCGGCCTACGTCACCGCATGCATCGCCGACGACCAGGACCGCATCGACGACGCGGCCCGCCGGGTCGCGCCGGACGCCCTGATGTTCGGCGTCACCGAACTCGCCCAGCGCGCCGTCCTCGTCCTGGCCCGCCAGCGCGGCGTCGAGCCGCAGCAGATGGCCCGGGCGCTGCTCGGACTGCCTGCCTCCTAGGCGTCAGGCAACGGCGCGAAGAGGTCGACCGCGTTGCCGTCGGGGTCGCGGAGCGTGGCGTACCGCATGCCCCAGAAGGCGTCCCAGGGCTTGAGGTGGCCGTCGTACCCGGCGTCGACGAGCCCGGCGTAGACGGAGTCGACCTCGCCCGGGTCGTCGCAGGCGAAGGCCAGCGCGGCGCGGTGGCCACCGGACGGCGGGCCCCATGCCGGGTCGAAGGAGCGGATCGTGTCGACGGTGTCCCAGGCGAGCTTGAGGCCGCCGGGCAACTCGGCCTCGACGTGGAGCTGCCCGTCGGCGTCGGCCGGAAGATCGAGGCCGAGCCTGCGGTAGAAGGCGAGCGAGGCGGCCATGTCGGCCACGACGAGTTCGATGACGGCGATTCGGGGAGCCATAAGCCCCCACATTAGGGCCTGTTCGGCCGGTCTCCGTGGGAGAAGGAGCGAAGTCCGGCGCCGGTGATGGTAAGGCGCCGGGATGACCTCGACGGAGGTCCCCGGCTCTGGCGAAGCCGAGAGCCGGGGGAGGTGCTAAGACGGCATTTCGGCGGCGCCGGGAGCCCCCCGGCCCTGTCAGGGCACGCGAGGCCTCGGAGACCGGCCGGACAGAAGGCCCAAGGCGGCACCGCCCTCCAGGGCGGCCAGCGTGGCGTGCAGCCACGTCAGTTCGGCGCGGGTGGTGGCCCGGGCGATGGCCAGCATTCCCTGGCGGAAGGGGTCGTCGAACTCCTCGGCGGGCAGGGGCCGGTCGCCCTCGTAGAAGAAGCTCGAGGGCTGCTCCAGGAAGGTCAGCCGGCGCCGGAGCACGGCGGCCTGCTGCGCCGGGTCCTCCAGGTGGCGCAGAAAGGCCAGCAGGGCGAACCAGCGGTTCTCGTCGGTGATGTCGAGGTCCGAGGGCTCGGCGAGGCGGCGGCGCAGTTCGGCGCGGCCGTCCGGGGTGAGCGTGAGGGCGTGGCGCGGGGCGGCGACGGCGCCGGGACGGGTCTCGCGGCGGAGCCAACCGGCCTTTTCCAGGCGCTTGATGGCCGGGTAGAGGGTGCTCTCGGCGACGGGTTTGACGTGGCCGGTGAGCGCGGCGATGCGCTTGCGCAGGTCGTAGCCGTGCAGTTCGGCGTCGTAGAGGAATCCGAGGATCGCGAGCTCCAGCATGCGTCGCATTCTGCCGTACTGGCGTTGTACATCCCTTCCGCTATACATCGACGGCGATGTATAGTCCCGGGCATCGCATCGAGAGGAGAGCGTTCATGCGGCACGCCCCCATCACCCCCGACGGATCGTGTATCCGTTGGACCGAGGCGCCCGGAGAAGGTCCCGCCCGGGTGTACGTCCACGGGCTCGGCGCGTCCTCGGCTGTCTACTTCGCCCACATCGCGGCCCACCCCGCGCTGGCCGGACGGCGGTCGCTCTTCGTCGACCTGCCGGGCTTCGGCATCAGCGACGCGCCCGCCGGCTTCGGCTATTCGCTCGAGGAACACGCCGACGCCCTGGCCGTGGCGCTGGACGCCGCCGGGGTGAGCGGCGCCGAACTCGTCGCGCACAGCATGGGCGGGGCGGTGGCGATCGTGCTGGCCGCCCGTAGGCCGGACCTGGTCGGGCGGCTGGTCCTGGCCGAGGCGAATCTCGACCCGGATCCGCCGGTCACGGCGGGGAGCAGTGGCATCGCGGCGTACACCGAGCGGGACTTCATGCACGGCGGAGGGCGGGTCGAGGTGCTGGGCCGTATCGGGCCGGAGTGGGCGGCGACCATGCGGCACGCCGATCCGACGGGCCTGTACCGCAGCGCCGTCCGGCTGGTGCGGGGAACCAGGCCCACGATGCGGGAGCTGCTGCTCGGCCTGGACATCCCCCGTACGTATCTCAACGGGGAGCTGAGCGGCGAGCTGCCGGGCCATGACGAGCTGCTGGCGGCCGGGGTGGCCGTGGTGACCGTGCCCGGCGCCGGTCACTGCATGATGTTCGACAACCCTCAGGCCTTTGTCGAAGCCATCGCCAGGAACCGGGAGTCGGTGTCGGTGTAGGCGGTCAGCGTCCAGCCCGAAGCGGCCAGCAGCGGCCGCAGGTTGGGCTCGGCGCGCAGGTCGTCCGGGGTGAGCGTGCGGCCCTGACGGGCGGCCAGCGCGGCACGGCCGATGGGGTGGAAGAGGGCGAGCCGCCCGCCGGGCCGGGTGACCCGGGCCAGCTCGCGCAGGGTGGCGCCGGGGTCGGGCAGATGGCCGATGAGCCCGGCGGCGAAGACCGCGTCCAGGGCGGTGTCCCGCAGCGGCAGCCGTGCCGCGTCGGCCAGCAGCAGCGCCCCGTCCCGGTCCCGGCCCTTCGTCAGGGCGGCCGCCAGCATCTCGGGGGTGAGATCGGCCCCGATCACGACCCCGCTCGGCCCGACCGCCGTGCGCAGGAAGGTCAGCGCGCGCCCGGTGCCGCAGCCCGCGTCGAGCACGGTCTGGCCGGGCCGCAGGCCGAGTTCGGTGACGGCGGCCTGGTACGCCGGGCTGTCGTCCGGGTAGCGGGTTTCCCAGTCGGCGGCCCGGGCGGCGAAGAACTCCCGGACCTGTGCGGGGTCGGTGTGCACGTCGGCTGCCTCCGGGTTCCGGGGTGTACGGGGGTGCTGTGGCGGGCGGGCATCATGGTCGCATGATCCCCCTGCGTTCCGTCGCTCTGTTCATTCTCGCCGCGCTGCTGGAGATCGGCGGTGCCTGGCTGGTCTGGCAGAGCGTCCGCGAGCACCGGGGCTGGGCGTGGGCGGGGGCGGGGGTGATCGCGCTCGGGCTGTACGGATTCGTCGCGACGCTGCAGCCGGACGCCGACTTCGGACGGATTCTGGCCGCCTATGGCGGAGTGTTCGTCGCCGGTTCGCTCGTGTGGGGGATGGTGCTGGACGGCTTCCGTCCCGATCGCTTCGACATCGCGGGGGCGGTGGTGTGCCTGGTGGGAGTGGGCGTCATCATGTATGCGCCACGTAGCGGCTGAATGACGCAGCGTGTGCGCAGCTTCGTACGCATACCGGTCGTCAGGGACCGAATGAGGACAGCCCGCAGTCAATTTCCGCAGGGTCCGGTCATGCCCCCGGACTGCTCCGCCGCCCGGACTAGCGTCCCCTGGCCATGGGACACATGGACCACGCCAGCTTCGGCTGGCTGACCCCGACGCTCTCGTACGCCATGGCATGCGTGGGCGCGGCCCTCGGCCTGCGCTGCACCGTACGGGCCCTTGCCGCCACCGGACGGTCGCGCCGCAACTGGCTGATCACCGCCGCCAGCGCGCTGGGCACCGGCATCTGGACGATGCACTTCGTCGCGATGCTCGGCTTCAGCGTCTCCGGCACCGAGATCCGCTACAACGTGCCGCTGACCGTGCTCAGCCTGCTGGTCGCCATGTTCATGGTGGGCATCGGCGTCTTCGCCGTCGGCTACGGCAGGAAGCGCGCCCGCTCGCTGGCCGTCGGCGGCCTCACCACCGGGCTCGGCGTGGCCAGCATGCACTACCTGGGCATGGCCGCCGTACGGCTGCACGGCCGGGTCGGCTACGACCCCTGGCTGGTCGCGCTGTCCGTGGCGATCGCCGTGGCCGCCGCGACCGCCGCGCTCTGGGCGGCGTTGACGATCCACCGGCCGATCGTCGTCGCCGGCGCGTCGCTGGTGATGGGGGCGGCGGTGAGCAGCATGCACTACACCGGGATGTTCGCCGTACGGGTGGTGGTCCAGCCGTCGGCCGCCGGGCTGCCCGGCGCGGGAGCCACCGCCTTCCTCTTCCCGCTGGTGGTCTTCCTCGGCTCGTACCTCTTCCTCACCTCCGCCTTCGTCGCGCTCTCCCCGACAGCGAGGGAACGCGCGGCCTCCGCGACCGCCCAACGGCTCAGGGAGGGCGCCATATGACCGCCCGGCGCGACATGACCGCCCCGCGCGGCCGCCGCGCGCACGCCGGACTGCCCGCCGACGAGACGGCGCAGCGCCCCGCGCTGGCCGCCTCGGTCTCCGACCGGGGGCCGGTGCCGCACTCCCGCACCGGCCTGCGCCTCGGACTGCGGCCCAAGTCCGTACGCGCGAAGATCGTCTCCGTCCTCATGGTCCCGGTGGTCTCGCTGATGGCCCTGTGGGCCTTCGCCGCCGTCACCACCGCCCAGGAGGTCTCCGGCCAACTGCGCGCCCAGCGGGTCGACCGCACCATCCGCCAGCCGGTCACCGCCACCGTCACCGCCCTCCAGGCCGAACGCCACGCCGCCGCCGACTACCTCGCCGACCCCACCGCCGCCCGCGCCGACGAACTCCGGCAGCGCGTCGGCGACACCGACCGCGCCGTCGCCCCGTTGCGCCTCGACCGCACCCACACCGTCGCCGACGGCACCGGCCTGTCCGCCGAAGTCGCCACGCGCGTACGGACCTTCGTGGACGGCGTGACAGCGCTGAAGTCGCTGCGGCCGCGCGTCGCGGCCCGCTCCGCCGACTGGGACGAGGCGTACGACGACTACACCGCCGCCGTCGAGAACGCCTTCGCGGTCGGCGGCGCGCTGGCCGCAGATCCCTCCGACCGCGTCGCCCTGGACCTCGCCAGGTCCGCCGAACTCCTCTCCTGCGAGGACGCGCTGCTGTCCGCCGGCCGGCTCGGCCACGACATCTCCGCGGCCCACCAGCGCGAGTTCACCGGCGCCGTCAACAGCCGACGGCTGCTGCTGACCTCCTCCGCCCGCGACCTGCACGGCGCCCAGCGCGCCGCCTGGGACAAGCTGGCCCGCTCGGGCCCGTACCAGGACCTGGAGTCCCTGGAGGACCGGGCGGCCGCCGCCACGCCCGGCAGGGCCGCCGCGGGCGCCGTGTCCGCCACCGCCTGGGATCAGGCCTCGGCCCCGGTCCTGACGGACCTGCGCGACCTCGCCTCGGCCGCCGGGTCCACCGGCCGCGCCGACCCGGTCACCCACAGCGTGCTCACCAAGTCCGGTGCCGCCGTCCTCCTCGGCCTGTTCGCCGTCCTCGCCTCGCTGCTGATCTCCGTACGCATCGGGCGCGGCCTGGTCATCGAGCTGGTCGACCTGCGCAACACCGCGCTGGAACTGGCCCGCCGCAAACTCCCGCACGCCATGCGCCGCCTGCGCGCCGGCGAGGAGATCGACATCGACGCCGAAGTGCCGCGCGGCCATCACGGCAGCGACGAGATCGGCCAGGTCGGCGAGGCGCTCGGCACCGTCCAGCGCGCCGCCCTCCAGGCCGCCGTCGAGCGGGCCGAACTGCTCAGCGGCGTCTCCGGGGTCTTCGTCAACCTCGCCCGCCGCAGCCAGGTCCTGGTCCACCGGCAACTCGCCCTCCTGGACAGCATGGAACGCCGTACCGAGGACCCCAACGAGCTGGAGGACCTCTTCCGGCTCGACCACCTCACCACCCGCATGCGCCGGCACGCCGAAGGCCTGATCATCCTGTCCGGCGCGGCCCCCGGACGCGCCTGGCGCAGGCCCGTACCGCTCACCAACGTCGTCCGGGCCGCCGTAGCCGAGGTCGAGGACTACCAGCGGGTCGAGGTGCGGCGGCTGCCCCAGGCCGCCGTGGTCGGCTCGACCGTCGCCGACCTCACCCACCTGATCGCCGAACTCGTCGAGAACGCCACCCAGTTCTCGCCCCCGCACACCAAAGTCCGGGTCTACGGCGAACAGGTCGGCAACGGCTACGCCCTGGAGGTCGAGGACCGCGGCCTCGGCATGGGCAAGGAGGCCATGGCCGAGGCCAACCGCCGCATCGAACAGGCCCAGGCGCTCGACCTCTTCGACAGCGACCGCCTCGGCCTCTTCGTGGTCAGCCGGCTCGCCAAACGGCACAGCGTCAAGGTCTCGCTGCGCCCCTCCCCGTACGGCGGCACCACCGCCGTCGTCCTGCTCCCCACCGCCCTGCTCGAACTGGGCGTCCCCGAGGCCGATGCCGCCCGCAGCGTCACCGGCAAGGCCGCCGGTCCCGGGGCCCCGGTCGCCCCCGGCGCCTCCCGCGCCGACGGCGAGCTGCCCATGCGGATCCCCGCCGCCCAGCTGGACGGCGCGCCCCCCGGACCCGCCCGCAACGGCGCCTTCCGGCGGGCTCCCCAGGCGCCCGGCACGGCCGCCGACACCGGTGCCGACGCCGCCCGCTGGACCCCGCCCGAGCCCGCCGCCCCCGCCCTGTACGCCGGTGCCCAGGCCGAACCGGCCGCCGATCCGCCGTCGGACGACGCCGGCGGCGAACTCCCGCGCCGGGTACGCCGGGCGAACCTCGCCCCGCAGCTGCTCGACCCCCCGCCCCCCGACCGGCGCGAGCCGCAGGACGCCGGACGGCCCGGCGACCCCGAGCGCTCGCCGGACGAGGCCCGGGCCACCATGGCCGCCTACCGCAGCGGCTGGCTCCGTGGCGGTGGCCCCGAGGCCCGTGACGTACGGCCCGAGCGGCGGGCGCTGCGGGTCGCCGGCCGGCGGGAACAGATGCAAGCCACCGCCCAGGACCGCAAGGACTCGTCGGACACGCCGTCGAGTGAAGGAGACCACGGATGATCGACACATCGCACCGGGCCGGCGAACTCGACTGGCTGCTCGACGAACTCACCGAGCGGGTCGCGAACGTCCGCCACGCCGTCGTGCTCTCCAACGACGGCCTCGCGGTCGGCGCCTCGCGTGGCCTGAGCCGCGAGGACGCCGAGCACCTCGCGGCCGTCGCCTCCGGCTTCCACAGCCTCGCCAAGGGCGCCGGACGCCACTTCGACGCGGGTCACGTCCGCCAGACCATGGTCGAACTCGACCGCGGCTTCCTCTTCGTTGCCGCCGCCGGCGAGGGATCCTGCCTCGCCGTCTTCACCACCGCCGCCGCCGACGTCGGCCTCATCGCGTACGAAATGGCCCGGCTGGTGAAGCGGGTGGGCGAGCATCTGCACACGCCGCCGCGCGACAGGGCCGCCGACAGCCCGGTCGGCGGCTGACGGGACCGTGCTGACATGACAGACCCGGCGATGGGCGAGCGCGGCGGCCGCCACTGGTTCGACGACGAGGCAGGGCCGCTGGTGCGCCCGTACGCGATGACCGGCGGCCGCACCCGCCCCGGCTCGGAGGGCGCCCGGCTCGACCTGATCGCCCAGGTCGTCGCCGAACGCGGCGCCGTGGACGACCCGTCGCTGGCCCCCGAGCACAGCGCCATCCTCGCCCTGTGCCGCCGGGAACCCCTGTCGGTCGCCGAACTCGCCGCCGACTCCGACCTGCCCGTGGGCGTCGTACGCGTCCTCGTGGGCGACCTGCTGGCGCTGGGCAGCGTACGGGTGCACGTCCCCGTACCGCCCGCACAGCTCCCCGACGAGCACATCCTGCGAGAGGTGATCAATGGACTCCGCGCGCTCTGACCGGCCGGGCCGAGAAGGCCGAGAGGGACAGAATCCGCCACTGCCCGACGAGCCGGTCATGGCCCTGAAGATCCTGATCGCCGGGGGCTTCGGGGTCGGCAAGACCACCCTGGTCGGCGCGGTCAGCGAGATCCGGCCGCTGCGCACCGAGGAGCGGCTCAGCGAGGCCGGCCGGACCGTGGACGACATCGACGGCGTCGAGCGCAAGACCACGACCACGGTCGCCATGGACTTCGGCCGGATCACCATCCGTGCCGGCCTCTCGCTCTACCTCTTCGGCACCCCCGGCCAGGACCGCTTCTGGTTCCTGTGGGACGAGCTGTCCAACGGCGCGCTCGGCGCCGTGGTGCTCGCCGACACGCGCCGCCTGGACGACTGCTTCCCCGCCGTCGACTTCTTCGAGCACCGGGGCATCCCCTTCGCCGTCGCCGTCAACTGCTTCCCCGGCGCGCGCTCCTACCGCCCCGAGGACGTGTCACGCGCCCTGGACCTGGAGGCCGGCACCCCGGTCGTGCTGTGCGACGCGCGCAGCCGCGAGTCCGGGAAGGAGGTGCTGATCGCGCTGGTCGAGCACGCCGGCCGGATGCACGCGGCGCGCATGCTGGACTCGGTCGGCTGATGACGCCGCGTCAGTCCGACACCCCGCTCTCGCTGACCACCTTGCCGATCCTCAGCCGCACCAGCAGCTCACCGGGCACTCCGTTGCGCTCCCCGAACTCGTCCGCCCGGTCCTCGCCCATGTAGCGGCCGGCGATCCTGCCCGCCCACTCCCGCAGCGGGCCCGGCTCCTCGGAGATCTCCGCGCGCCCGGAGACGATGACGTACGCGAACGGCGGCCGGTCGTCGTCCACACACAGGGCGGCCCGGCCGTCGCGCAGGAGATTGCGGCCCTTGACCGACCGGGCGGCCGTGTTGAAGACCAGGTCGTCGCCGTCCAGCACGAACCAGATCGGCGCCACATGCGGGCTGCCGTCCTCCCGTACGGTCGACAGCTTGCCGGTGCGGGTGCCCTCGCTGACGAAGGCCCGCCACTGCTCGTCGCTCATCCTGTGTCCCATACGGCCATCGTGCCAGCGCCCCACCCGGACGCGCCGCTCACGACCCGCTGGACGGATGCGGCGGTTCGGTCTCCGCGTACAGCGCCTCGTCCACGCGGCCCCGGCGCAGCAGTCGCCGCCAGCGCACGGGGTCGTACTCCTGGGGCGACGTGGAGTCCAGGAAGTCCTCCAGCACGGACACGAACCGGTCCGGCGCGTCATGGTGCGGGAAATGCCCCGCGTCCTCGAACACCTCCAGGCGGCTGCCCGGCATCGCCGTGTGCGCGATCCCGGCGTGCTCGACCGGGATCACCCCGTCGTGCTCGCCCCAGACGATGAGCGTGGGCAGACCGGCCGTCAGATAGCTGCGGTCCATCATCGTGATGGCCTGGCCCCGCAGATCGACCCCGGCGCGCAGCGTCCGCAGGAAGGCCTGGCGGGCGGTGTCGGTGGACAGCGCGAGATAGCGCTCCAGTACGTAGTCGAAGTCGTGCTGTCCGAGCCCCAGCCCGCCGGTGAGGCGCAGCAGCGGCGCGACCGCCCGCAGCGCCTTGCGCACCGGAGCCGAGGTCGCCACCGGCAGTGCCAGTTCGGCGCCGGGCCCCGCCGCGAGCCTCAGCAGCGGATGC
Source organism: Streptomyces sp. NPDC059373 (assembly GCF_042751495.1). NCBI lineage: Bacteria > Bacillati > Actinomycetota > Actinomycetes > Kitasatosporales > Streptomycetaceae > Streptomyces > Streptomyces sp. NPDC059373. The sequence goes on from NZ_JBHYXC010000012.1 coordinate 91,268, forward strand.
ACCTCGGGGCCGACCCCGCCGCCGCCCACGATCACCAGCCGCTCACAGCGCTCGGGGAACTGATAGGCGAACTGCATGGCCACCCCGGCGCCCAGCGAGTGGCCGACCACCGACACCCGTTCGATGTCCAGGACGCTCAGCAGGTCGCGCATCCCGCAGGCGTAGGCCGCCACCGCGTAGTCGGCGCGGGGTTGTTCGCTGTCGCCGTGGCCGAGCAGATCCGGTGCGATGACGGTGCGGTTGCGGGCGAGGCGGGGCAGAATGTGCGACCAGGTCGCGGAGGAGTCACCCAGCCCGTGCACCAGGAGCAGCGGCGGGCCACTGCCCGCCATCCGGAAGGCCCTGCGGTAGCCGTGGATGTCCCGGTGCAGGACCGGCACCTCCGGCGTGACGTCCCGGGCACCGGGGACGGGGCCGTACGCCCACTTGACCACGAGACCCCGTTCCATGCGTCCAGCATGCAACAGTGGCGTTACCTGGGGAATGCGTCCCCGTTATCGGGCCGTGAACGGCGCGGAGGCGGGCGTACAGGCGGATCACAGACTTGTGAATTGTCACACCGGGGTGCCACCGTGTGGTGTCTCATAGGACATACTGTGCCCCCTCCGTATCGAACCAATGGTCGAAGCGGAGGCGTTCGCCCCCCACGCACGTCACCGAGGATCCACGGCCCATGCGTTTGCGTCCCCGCACCATCCGCACCCAGCTCGTCGCCCTTCTTCTTGTGCCGCTGCTCTCCCTGGCGGGCCTGTGGACCTACAGCACGTACTCCTCCGTGCGCGACGCACTGGCGCTGCTCAGGGTCGCCGAGACCTACCGCTACTACGGTGGCCCCACCGACGACCTCGACCTCGCCCTGCAGGACGAACGCCGCGCCGCCGTCGTCTACACCGCCTCACAGGGCAGCACCGGCGGCAGCACCCTGGCGCGGCTCGAGAAGAAGACCGACGCCGCCCTCGCCGTCCTGCGCGGCCACGCGACCGCCCAGGAGCGCGGCACCGCGCTCTCCGGTGACCAGAAGGTACAGCTCACCCGGACCCTGCAGGTGGCCACCGACGGGCTGGGCGCCCTGCGCCAGGAGGTCCGCGACCCCGAGGCCAGTTGGTCCCACGTACTGGAGACGTACTCGTCCGTCATCGAGCCCGGCTTCCAGCTGCGCGAGTCGCTCGGCGCCCTCCAGACCGGACGGCTGGCCCGGCAGGCGATCGTCGCCGTCCAGGTGGTCAGGGCCCGCGAACTCATCTCCCAGGAGGACGCGATCATGGCCGCCGCCCGGGTCGGTGGCATGACCGGCTCGGCCTTCAGGGACTTCACCAGCCTGATCAGCGGGCGGCGGCTGTTGGAGGACGCGTACGGAGCCGACCTTCCGGCCGGCGCCGAGGCGCGACTGGAGGCCTTCGAGAACGGCAAGCTGGGCGGCGCGCTGAGGTCCTCGGAGCTGCTGTCCACCAGCTCCGCACCCCGGGACGCCCCGTTCGCCCTCCAGGAATCACTGTGGCGGCAGAGCGTCGACGACGCGCTCGACGAACTCGACGCCATCGACGTCACAGCCGCCGACGAGATCGGCACCGAGGCCCGCGACACCGGCTACGACGTGCTGCTGCGCACCGGCGCGGTCAGCCTGGCCGGCCTGGTCCTCGTCATCCTCTCGATGGTGGTGTCGCTGCGCCTCGGCCGCCGCCTGGTGCGCCGGCTCAGGACCCTGCGCGACGAGGCGATGGAACTGTCCGGGAACCGCCTGCCCGAGGTCATGCGCAGACTCCGGGACGGGGAGATCCTCGACCACGAGGCCGTGCTGAAGGCCGCGCCCGCGCTGCACCTCGGCGACGACGAGATCGGCCAGGTCGGCCGGGCCTTCACCGCCTCGCAGCGCGCGGCGGTCCAGGCCGCCGTCGAGCAGGAGAAGCTGCGGCGCGGGGTCTCCGCGGTCTTCATCAACCTGGCCCGCCGCAGCCAGGTGCTCCTGCACCGTCAGCTCACCCTGCTCGACGCCATGCAGCGCCGCACCCAGGACCCCACCGAGCTCGAGGACCTGTTCCGGCTCGACCACATGACCACCCGCATGCGGCGGCACGCCGAGGGCCTGCTCATCCTCTCCGGCAACTCACCCGGCCGGGCGTGGCGGCGCCCGGTCCGGCTCGCCGAGGTCGTGCGCGCGGCGGTCGGCGAGGTCGAGGACTACCCCCGGGTGGCCGTCCGGCGGATGCCGCGGATCTCCGTCACCGGCGCCGCGGTCGGCGACGTCGTGCACCTGGTGGCCGAACTCATCGAGAACGCCGCCGCCTTCTCGCCGCCCGAGACCAAGGTCGTCGTGCGGGGCGAGGTCGTCGCCGGCGGCTACGTCATCGAGGTCGAGGACCGCGGCCTGGGCATGGGCCCGGAACGGCTGGCCGAGGCCAACGACGAACTCGGGCAGGCGGCTGCGGGCATGGATCTGCCCGAGACCGACCGCCTGGGGCTTTTCACCGTCGGCAGACTGGCCTCCCGTCAGGGGATCCGGGTCACCCTGCGACGGGGAGACTACGGTGGTACGGCGGCCGTCGTCCTGATCCCGACCGCGATCCTGGTCGACGCCGAGGACGACGAGCCCGAGACCGGCGAACTCACGCTGCGGCCCCGCCCGGCGCCGGAGCTGACGGCGCGGGCCGAGACGTCGGCCCCGGCTCGGGCGGCGGTGGCCGTCGCGACGAGGGCGCCGAGAGAGCCGAGGGAGGAGCGCACCGGCATGGGACTGCCGAAGCGGGTACGACAGGCCAATCTCGTACCTCAGCTCAGGGAAGACGCGGTGCACGAGAGCGCTGCGGACACACCACCGACGGGCGCTGAGCGGGAACGATCTCCCGATGAGGCCCGTTCCACCATGGCGGCGTTCGCCCGCGGGCTGGCCCGTGGCCGTTCAGCCGACGCACCACGAAAGAACGGGGAGAACGGGGGATGACGGTGAGCACCGGACTCGCATGGCTGATGGACGATCTGACGGATCGAGTTCCGCATGTACGGCACGCACTCGTGCTGTCGAACGACGGACTGGTGACGGGAGCGAGCAGCAGTCTGGACCGCGCGACCGCCGAGCACCTGGCTGCCGTCTCGTCCGGCTTCCACAGCCTCGCCAAGGGCGCCGGACGGCACTTCGAAGCAGGTGGCGTACGGCAGACGATGGTCGAGTTCGACGACGGCTTCCTCTTCGTCACCGCTGCCGGTGACGGCAGCTGCCTGTCGGTGCTCAGCGGGATGCAGGCCGATGTCGGCCAGATCGCCTACGAGATGACCCTCATGGTCCATCGCGTCGGTGAGCACCTGGGTGTGGCCCCGCGGCAGCACGACGCGGACGACCCGGGGGAGTGACGTGGCATGAGCCCGCCGGACGACGAGGGCGCGCTCTGGTATGACGACGAGGCCGGTCCGCTGGTCCGCGCGTACACCATCACGGGGGGCCGCACCCGGCCCGAGACCGGTCAGGACATCGACCTCATCGCGGTCATCGTCGCTGACCCGGACGCCGAGCCGGACGACGCCCTCGACGATCAGCACCTGGCGCTGATGGACCTGTGCCGCCGGGCCCCGCTGTCCGTCGCCGAGTTGGCGTCGGAGGCGGACCTGGCGATCGGCGTGGTGCGCGTGCTCCTCGGCGACCTGCTGCGGGACGGCCGGCTGCGCGTGATACGACCCGTGCCGCCGGCCGATCTGCCGGACGTCGGCCTGTTGCGGGATGTGATCAACGGGCTGCGGGCGCTGTGACGGGTGACGGGGACGGTGGCGGTCGAGTTATCCACAGGCTGGAGGGGAGCCGTTGTCGGCTGTCCGGTCTGTGATCTACCTTCGTGACTGTCGGTAATTGATCGTCACAGGGGGATGATGAGATGACAGTCGTTCAGGCCGTCGAGGCAACGCTGGGGATGGAGCGCGCCAGGGAGGAGCTGGAGCTCGACCTCGGTGAGTTCGAGGTGGCGCTGCAACTCGCCGAGGTACGTACGGTGCAGCCGGGTGGAGGACGGTGCAGAGTCCCGCAGGCAGAGGTGGAACGGCTCCGGGCCGACCCGGGGTTTCCCGGGACACTGCGTCGGCGGCTGGCCGTCGTCGGCAGCGTCGAGGGCGCCGACCTGATCGGCATCAGCCGCGACCGCTTCGCCAAGCTGGCCAAGGGCGGCCTGATCACCCCGGTCCGCTGGTACGCCAACCGCTACCGGGCGGTCGTCTGGCTCTATCCCGCCGACGAGGTACGCCGGTTCGCGCACGACAACCCGGAGCTGCTCACCGGACGGCTCCCCGCCGATCTGCGTGAGGCCCTGGACGAGGGCGAGGACCACCGCGCGCGCAGCTGGCGGGCCCGCCGCTCCGCCGGATTCGTACGCGACGCCGCCGACGCCTGGTGCGAGGCCGCCGTGTGGGCCGAACTGCTCGGACCCGAGGTGGCGGCGAAGACCGTGCCCGACATCTACGAGCGAACGTATCTGCGCAGACTCGGGCCCGGAATGCCCCCGAGCGGCATCGGCGCGCACGCGGTGCGCGCGGTCGTCGAGGCCACCGTCCTCGCCGGCCACCCGGACGAGATCGCCGACGCCCGGGTCCGGCTCGCCGAGGCACTGGCCCGCGCCCGGGCCGAGCGCGCGGCGCCACGGCCGGATTCCCCGGCGCCACCGGCCGAGCTCCCATCCCCGAGGCCGGTGGACCCGCCTGTGTCCTCGGCCTCGCCTCCGCCCGTGCACTCGCCCTCGCCTCCGGCCCGCCGGGGATGGCGCCGGCTGCTGCGCGTCGGGTGACGCCTAGGGCCTGTCTTGTGGATCTCCGCGGCGTCGCGTGCCCTGGCACCAGCGCTCGCGGCGTTGTCGTCAGTCAACGACGCTCCGCGTCGCTTCCTTCCTCCGCCTTGCGATCACAGGCGCCAGACCCCGCTCCTTCTCCCACGGAGATCCACAAGACAGGCCCTAGCCGGCCGGGCCCGAACGGCTAGGGGCCGAACCGTTGGCGAGCGCTCGCGCCGCCTCGGCGCCGGGTGCGATCTGCGCTGCCTGGTGGGGCCTGAAAAGGCCCTCCTGCATCACCGACACCAGCAGCCTGCCCGAGCGGTCGTAGATCTGACCGCGGGCCAGGCCACGGGCACCGGTCGCGATCGGCGACTCCTGCTGGTAGAGGAACCACTCGTCGGCCCGGAAGGGCCGGTGGAACCACATCGCGTGGTCCAGGGAGGCCATGTCGAAGCCGCGAGGTCCCCACAGCGGTTCGATCGGCACCCGTACGGCGTCGAGCAGCGTCATGTCGCTGGCGTAGGTGACCGCGCAGGTGTGCACGAGCGGGTCGTCGCCGAGCGGGCCCACGGCCCGCATCCAGACGGCGCTGCGCGGCTCCGCGTCGGTGATCTCCTCGGGGCTCCAGCGCAGCGGCTCGGCGTAGCGCAGGTCGAAGGGCTGGCGGCGGGCCATCCGCTCCAGCGCCTCGGGCAGTTCGCCCAGATGCTCACGGATCTCGTCGGCGAGCTTCGGCAGGCTCTCCGGGTCCGGCACGGGTGGCATCGGCAGTTGATGTTCGAAGCCCGGCTCGGGCTGATGGAAGGAGGCGGTCAGATTGAAGATCGTCCGGCCCTGCTGGATCGCGACCACCCGCCGGGTGGTGAACGACCGGCCGTCCCGCACCCGTTCGACCTGGTAGACGATCGGCACGCCGGGCCGCCCGGGCCGCAGGAAGTAGGCGTGCAGCGAGTGCACCGGCCGTTCGCCGTCCGTGGTCCGCCCGGCAGCGACCAGTGCCTGTCCCGCGACCTGGCCGCCGAAGACCCGCTGCAGACTCTCGTCAGGGCTCTGGCCCCGGAAGATGTTCTCCTCGATCTTCTCCAGATCGAGGAGGTCGACCAGCCGCTCGGCCGGGTTGGTCATCGGTCGTGCTCCTTCGTCCGTACCATCCGCGTTGTCACAGCGAGCCCACGTCCGTCACCCGGACCACGGCGCGGCCCTCCTCGTCGGAGGCGTCGAGGTCGACTTCGGCCGAAATCCCCCAGTCATGGTCGCCGTTGGGGTCGGCGAAGACCTGCCGGACCCGCCACAGGCGCCTCGTGGGCTCCTCCTCGATCTGCAGCAGCTTGGGGCCGCGCGCGTCGGGCCCGGTGCCCAGGTCCTCGTACTCGTCCCAGTAGGCGTCCATCGCGTCGGCCCAGGCGTCGGCGTCCCAGCGGGAGCCCTCCTCCAGGTCGGCCAGTTCCTGGTGGCGCTCCAGGGCCGCCAACTCCACCCGGCGGAACATCGCGTTGCGCACCAGCACCCGGAAGGCCCGGGCGTTGGAGGTGACCGGCTTGACCTGGTCGGCGCGCTCCTGCGCCTCCTCGGCCGTCATCTCCTCCGGGTTGGCGAGCTGCTCCCACTCGTCGAGCAGGCTGGAGTCCACCTGGCGCACCAACTCGCCCAGCCAGGCGATCAGATCCTGCAGATCCTCTGACTTCAGGTCGTCCGGGACGGTGTGCTCCAGCGCCTTGTAGGCGCCGGCGAGGTAGCGCAGCACGATGCCCTCGGTGCGGGCCAGCTCGTAGTGCGACACGAACTCGGAGAAAGTCATGGCGCGTTCGTACATGTCCCGCACGACCGACTTCGGGGACAGCGGGTGGTCGCCGACCCACGGGTGGCTCTTGCGATAGACGCCGTAGGCGTGGAAGAGCAGCTCCTCCAGCGGCTTGGGGTAGGAGACGTCCTGGATGCGCTCCATCCGCTCCTCGTACTCGACCCCGTCCGCCTTCATGGCCCCGATCGCCTCACCGCGGGCCTTGTTCTGCTGGGCGGCCAGGATCTGCCGGGGGTCGTCGAGGATGGACTCGACGACGGAGAGCATGTCGAGCGCGTACGACGGCGACTCCGGCTCCAGCAGTTCGAACGAGGCCAGGGCGAAGGTCGACAGCGGCTGGTTGAGCGCGAAGTCCTGCTGCAGGTCGACGGTGAGCCGCACGATGCGGCCCTCCTCGTCGGGCTTGTCGAGCCGCTCCACGACGCCGCCCGCGAGCAGCGAGCGGTAGATCGCGATGGCCCGCCGGATGTGCCGCAGCTGGGCGCGTCGGTCCTCGTGGTTGTCCTCCAGAAGGTGGCGCATCGCCTCGAAGGCGTTGCCCGGCCGGGCGATCACCGACAGCAGCATCGCGTGGGTGACGCGGAAGCGGGAGGTCAGCGGTTCGGGGTCGGAGGCGATGAGCCGCTCGAAGGTGCTGTCCGACCAGGCGACAAAGCCCTCGGGTGCCTTCTTGCGGACCACCTTGCGCCGCTTTTTGGGGTCGTCCCCGGCCTTCGCCAAGGCCTTCTCGTTCTCGATGACATGCTCCGGCGCCTGCGCCACCACGAACCCGGAGGTGTCGAAGCCGGCCCGGCCCGCGCGGCCCGCGATCTGGTGGAACTCCCGGGACCGCAGGGTGCGCACCCGGTTGCCGTCGTACTTCGTCAGAGCGGTGAACAGCACCGTGCGGATGGGGACGTTGACACCGACCCCGAGGGTGTCGGTGCCGCAGATCACCTTCAGCAGCCCGGCCTGCGCCAGCTTCTCCACCAGGCGGCGGTACTTGGGCAGCATCCCGGCGTGGTGCACGCCGATGCCGTGCCGCACGTAACGCGACAGGTTCTGGCCGAACTTGGTGGTGAAGCGGAAGTTGCCGATGAGCTCGGCGATGGCGTCCTTCTCGGCACGGGTGCACATGTTGATGCTCATCAGCGCCTGCGCCCGCTCCACGGCGGCCGCCTGGGTGAAGTGCACGATGTAGACCGGCGACTGGCGGGTCTCCAGAAGCTCCGTCAGCGTCTCGGTGAGCGGCGTGGTGACGTACTCGTACGACAGCGGAACCGGCCGGGTCGCGGACCGTACGACCGTCGTGGGGCGTCCGGTGCGGCGGGTGAGGTCCTTCTCGAAGCGCGAGACGTCGCCGAGCGTCGCCGACATCAGCAGGAACTGCGCCTGCGGCAGCTCCAGGATCGGGATCTGCCAGGCCCAGCCACGGTCGGCCTCGGCGTAGAAGTGGAACTCGTCCATGACGACCTGGCCGACGTCCGCGTTCCTGCCATCCCGGAGCGCTATGGACGCCAGCACTTCGGCGGTGCAGCAGATGACCGGGGCGTCGGGGTTCACCGAGGCGTCGCCGGTGAGCATGCCGACGTTCTCGGTGCCGAAGAGCTTGCACAGGTCGAAGAACTTCTCGGAGACCAGCGCCTTGATGGGCGCCGTGTAGAAAGTGACCTCGTCCCGGGCCAGGGCGGCGAAGTGCGCACCCGCCGCGACCAGGCTCTTTCCGGATCCCGTCGGGGTCGACAGGATCACGTTCGCCCCCGAGACAACCTCGATCAGCGCCTCCTCCTGGGCGGGGTAGAGCGAGATGCCCTGACTCTCCGTCCACGTCGAGAAGGCTTCGAACAGGTCATCGGGGTCGGCCTCGGAAGGCAGCTGATCGATAAGGGTCACCCCACCATCTTGCCTGTACCGGGGACCCAGGGGGGAACCGGCGGCATTCCGGAAGATCAACCGGCGGTATGGTGTGCCGTCGATTACGCGTCAACTCCGCCTGGTGGCGGGCCGAAAGGGGCGGGGCCAGAACATGATGGGACCGGCACACTCACTGTCCGGAGCGGCTGCGTGGCTGGGGGTGGGAGCCGCTGCGGCCGGCTTCGACCACCCCATGCCCTGGCCGACGCTCGTGGTCGGTGCCCTGATCTGCGCGGGCGCCGCCCTCGCTCCCGACCTCGATCACAAGGCGGCCACGATCTCGCGGGCCTTCGGCCCGGTCTCCCGGGCCCTGTGCGAGATCATCGACAAGCTCTCGTACGCCGCCTACAAGTCCACCAGGAAGGCCGGCGACCCCCACCGCTCCGGTGGCCACCGCACACTCACCCACACCTGGCTCTGGGCAGCGCTGCTCGGTGCGGGCTGCTCGGCGGCGGCGGCCTTCGGAGGCCGCTGGGCGGTGCTCGGCATCCTCTTCGTCCACATGGTGTTGGCGGTGGAGGGCCTGCTGTGGCGGCAGGCCCGGGTCTCCAGCGATGTGCTGGTGTGGCTGCTGGGCGCCACCAGCGCCTGGATGCTGGCCGATGTGCTGGACAGCACCGAGAACGGCAAGGGCTGGCTGTTCACCGGCCCCGGTCAGCAGTACCTCTGGATCGGGATCCCCATCGTGCTCGGCGCCCTGGTGCACTGCATCGGCGACGCCCTGACCGTCTCCGGCTGCCCGGTCCTGTGGCCCATCCCGATAGGCCGCAAGCGCTGGTACCCGATGGGGCCGCCGAAGTTCATGCGGTTCCGGGCCGGCAGCTGGGTGGAGATCAAGGTGCTGACCCCGGTCTTCTTCCTGCTCGGTGGCCTGGGCGCGCTGGGGGCGCTCGGCGTGATCGGCTGACCTGACGGACCACGCCGAGCGCCCCGGCACGGGTGCCTCACCCGTGCCAGGACCGCCACAGCGCCGCGTACGCGCCGTCCGCCTCGACGAGCTGGTGGTGGCTGCCGAGCTCGCTGATCCGGCCGTCCTCGACCACCGCGATCACATCCGCGTCGTGCGCGGTGTGCAGGCGGTGAGCGATGGCGACCACCGTGCGTCCGTCCAGCACCCGGGCGAGGGAACGCTCCAGGTGCCGGGCGGCGCGCGGGTCGAGCAGCGAGGTGGCCTCGTCGAGCACCAGGGTGTGCGGATCGGCGAGGACCAGCCGGGCCAGCGCCACCTGCTGGGCCTGGGCCGGGGTCAGCGCGGTTCCGCCGGAGCCGACCTCGGTGTCCAGGCCGTCGTCCAGACCGCGCGCCCAGCTGTCGGCGTCCACCGCGACCAGCGCCTCCCACAGCTCGGCGTCGTCCGCGCCCTCCCGGGCCAGCCGCAGATTGTCGCGCAGGCTGCCGACGAAGACGTGGTGCTCCTGGTTGACCAGCGCCACGTGCTCGCGGACCCGCTCGGCCGGCATCCGGGCCAGCTCCGCCCCGCCCAGCGTCACCTCGCCCGCCCTGGGTGCGTAGATCCCGGCCAGCAACCGGCCCAGGGTGGACTTGCCGGCACCGGACGGGCCGACCAGCGCCAGCCGGGTGCCCGGCCGCACCCGCAGGCTGATCCCGTGCAGGACGTCGCTGCCCGCGCGGTAGCCGAAGCGCACCTCGTCGGCGTGCACATCCCGGCCGTCCGGCGAGAGCTGCTCGTCCGCGCCGTCCTGCTCGATCTCGCGCACCCCCACCAGACGGCCCAGCGACACCTGGGCCACCTGCAGCTCGTCGTACCAGCGCAGAATCAGGCCGATCGGGTCGACCAGCATCTGCGCGTACAGCGCTCCGGTGGTCAGCTCACCGACCGACACCCAGCCGTGCAGCGCGAAGGTCCCGCCGATCATCAGCACCGAGCCGAGGATCAGGACGTGCGTAAAGTTGATGGCCGGGAAGAGCACGCTGCGCAGCCACAGCGTGTAGCGCTCCCAGGCGACCCACTGCCGGATCCGCAGCCGCGACAGTTCCTCGCGGCGGTCACCGAGCCGGTGGGCCTCGATGGTGCGCCCGGCGTCGACGGACTCGGTGAGCACCGCCGCCACCGCCGCGTATCCCGCCGCCTCCGACCGGTACCCGGCAGGGGCGCGCCGGAAGTACCAGCGGCACACCGCCAGCAGCAGCGGCACCGCGACCAGCACCGCCAGCGCCAGCGGCGGCGAGGTCACGGCCAGCGCCCCGAGCAGCAGCCCCGCCCACACCACGGCGATGGCCAGTTGCGGGACCGCCTCGCGCATCGCCTCGGACAGCCGGTCGACGTCCGTGGTGATCCGCGACAGCAGGTCCCCGGTCCCCGCCCGCTCCAGCACGCCCGGCGGCAGCCCCACCGCCCGTACGAGGAAGTCCTCGCGCAGATCGGCCAGCATCCGCTCGCCCAGGATCGCGCCCCGCAGCCGCACCAGCCGTACGAACGCGGCCTGCACGGCCAGCGCGACCGTGAACAGCGCGATGGTGCGCCCCAGATGGAGATCCCGGACACCGGACGACAGGTCCTGCACCAGACCGCCGAGCAGATACGGCCCGGCCATCGAGGCGATGACCGCGACACAGTTGACGGAGACGAGCAGCGCGAAGGCCGCACGGTGACGCCGGGCCAGCTCGCCCACATAGGCGCGCACGGTGGCGGGCGAGCCGACCGGCAGGGTCGTGCTCTGCTGCGGCGCTGCCGGATCGTGCTCCGGCGGCTTCACGCCGATCATGCGGATTCCTCAGCTCTCTGCAGCTCGTGCTCGGTCTCCCGGGTGACCACGGCGCGGTAGCCGAGGTCGCCGTGGAGCAACTCGTGGTGGGTGCCGACCGAGTTCACGGACCCGTCGGTGACGAAGACGACTCGGTCGGCCCGGTCGAGCAGCAGCGGGCTGGAGGTGAACACCACCGTGGTGCGCTCCGTCCGCAGCTCCTTCAGGCCGAGGGCGATCCGCGCCTCGGTGTGCGAGTCGACCGCGCTCGTCGGCTCGTCCAGGACCAGCACCTCCGGATCCGTGACCAGCGACCGGGCCAGGGCGAGCCGCTGCCGCTGCCCGCCGGACAGCGACCGCCCGCGCTCGGTGATCCGGGTCCGCATCGGATCGCCCGAGTCGTCCACCGAGGCCTGCGCCAGCGCGTCGAGGACGTCCCCGCACTGCGCCGCCGCCAGCGCCGCCTCCGGGGTCACCGCTCCGGACGACGGCACCTCCAGCAGCTCACGCAGCGTCCCGGAGAGCAGCACCGGGTCCTTGTCCTGGACCAGTACGGCGGCGCGGGCCTCGGCCAGCGGCAGCGCGTCCAGCGCCGTGCCGCCCAGCAGCACCGAGGGGTCCGCGGCGTCCCGGCCCGGGCTGTGCCCGCCGAGCCGGTCGGCCAGCAGCCCGGCGGCGTCCGGGTCGCCGCACACCACCGCGGTCAGCACCCCGGCCGGGGCCAGCAGCCCCGTCGCCGGGTCGTAGAGGTCACCGCTGGGCGCACCCCCCTCACCGGAGGCCACCCCGTCGGGAATCCCGCGCTCCAGCGACAGGATGCGCGCCGCACGCTTCGCGGAGGGCCGCGAGAAGGAGTACGCCATCGCGATCTCCTCGAAGCCGCGCAGCGGGAACATCAGGAAGACCACCGTGCCGTAGATGGTGACCAGCTCACCCACCGAGATCCGCCCGGCCAGCGCCAACCGGGCCCCGTACCAGGCCACCCCGACCAGCAGCAGCCCCGGCAGCACGACCTGTACGGCACTGATCAGCGACCACATCCGCGCGCTGCGCACGGCCGCCGTCCGGACCTCCTGCGAGGCACGCCGGTAGCGGGTGAGGAACAGCTCCTCGCCGCCGATGCCGCGCAGCACCCGCAGCCCCGCCACGGTGTCCGAGGCCAGTGTCGTGGCCCGGCCGGCCTTCTCCCGCTGCTCGTCCGCCCGCCGGGTGGCCCGGGGGAGCAGCGGCAGGACGGCGAACGCCAGCACCGGGATGCCGGCCGCCACCATGCCGCCGAGCGCAGGCTGGTAGACGACCAGTGCGACCGCGATGCCGATCGTCGCCACGAACGCGGAGGTGAAGCGGGCCAGCGCTTCGACGAACCAGCCGATCTTCTCGACATCGCCGGTACTCACCGCCACCACCTCGCCCGCCGCGACCCGCCGGGTCAGGACCGAGCCCAGCTCGACGGTCTTGCGGGCCAGCAGCAGCTGCACCCGTGCCGCCGCCGTGATCCAGTTGGTGACGGCCGTACGGTGCAGCATCGTGTCGCCGAGCGCGGTGAGCACGCCCAGGACCAGCATCAGTGCACCGGCCATCGCGAGTCGCCGCCCCGAGTGGTCGACCACGGCCTGGACCGCGATCCCGACCGCCGCCGGGAACGACGCCACGGCGGCCATGTGGAGCGTTCCCCACAAGGCGGCCGTGATCTGCCCGCCGATCTGGCGATTCTCCAGCCAGAGCAGGAAACGGAAGCCGGACCGGGTGTCGGGGACACCAGGGTCGGCATGAGGAAGATCGCGAAGCGACATGACGTCCCGACATGGACTGGGGGGTGAAAGGGAGACGTGTCAGGGTCGCGTTACCGAGGTCACACTTTCAACCGGTTTTTCTCCCCGCCGACCGGAACACGCCAAGCCCGTCCGCCCGTCATCCGTCCAGGAATGCGAAGATGAGGCACTGTGCGTGGATTAAGGATGGTACGAACCACGGCAGCCGCCCTGGGAATGCTCCTGCTGGGCGGCTGCGGCGGCGGTGCGTCCGCCGACGCCGCCCACAACGGCGGTGGCACCGGCGGAAACCGGATCCCCGGCGTCGGTGCGACCCTGCGCTCCAGGATCCCGACGAACGCCCGCCAGGTCGTGGCTGTCTACGGAGAAAGCGCCACCTCGGCCGACTCGACGATCGCGCTGTTCACCAGGCACGGCGACACCTGGACGCGTGAGCGCACCTGGACGGGCCACAACGGCAAGCGCGGCTGGACCACCGACCACCGTGAGGGCGACAACAAGAGCCCGGTCGGTGTCTTCACCCTCACCGACGCCGGCGGCGTCCTCGCCGACCCGGGTTCGAAGCTGCCGTACCACCGCAGCGCGGGCTTCAAGGCGCCCCGCTCCTGGGCGAAGAGCCACTGGCACGACTTCGATCTGGTCGTCGCCATCGACTACAACCGGGTCAAGGGCACCTCACCCCTCGACCCCGCCCGTCCGCAGGGCCGGTCCAAGGGTGGCAGCATCTGGCTCCACATGGACCACGGCAGCGGCACCTCCGCGTGCGTCGGCCAGTCCAAGGCCGACATGGAGTACCTGCTGCTGACCCTCGATCCAGCCATGCACCCGGTGGTCGTCATGGGCGACATCGCGGACCTGGCGGGCTGATCCGGGCATGCCTTCTGGCGCCCGCGGCACAACTCACGCTTCACTCCTGTCGCATGAGACGTCGACAGATCATGTCCATGCTCGCCGCCTTGTTCGGGCTCGTCCTCCTCGCCGCCCCGGTCGCCGCGGCCGCGACGCCCCCGGCGGAATTCGGCTCCGACTGGCACGACCCGGTCACCGCCGCCCCGCCCATAGCCACCCCGGACACCAGATCCTGCACGGTGACGGTCGCCGACACGCAGTTCAAGGACTTCACCCCCTACACCGGCACCTACACCCCGCCATCCGACTGCGGGACCCGTTGGAGCAAGGTCGTCCTGCACCTCGACGGCAGCGTGGCCGGCCGCCAGTACGACCGTCTCGGCTACCTCCACATCGGCGGCGTCGAGATCCTGCGCACCTCCACCCCCGAGCCCTCGCCCGACGGCATCGCCTGGTCGGCCGAGAAGGACGTCACCCGCTACGCCTCCACGTTGCGCGCGCAACAGCCCGTCGAGATGCTCATCGGCAACGTCGTCGACGACACCTACACCGGCGTCATCAACGTCAAGGTCACGCTGACCTTCTACACCGCCGAGGGCCGTACGAAGCCGGCCTCCGCGGCGACCACCCCCGACCAGGTGATTCCTCTCGACTCCGCCACCCTCACCACCCCGCGCAACAGCGAGCGCATCGTCGCCGAGGTGTACGCGACCGGATCGGGCGGCGGCTGCGAGGAGTTCTGGTACCTCGCCGTCCCCGCCGACGTCCCGTACTCCTGCCAGGCAGGTGACGACGGTCCCAACCGCGAGGTGCAGGTCACCGTGGACGGCCAGTTGGCCGGAATCGCCTCGCCCTACCCGCATGTGTGGACCGGCGGCTGGTCCAACCCCTTCCTCTGGTACGTGATCCCCGCTCCCCGCGCCTTCGACGTCCAGCCGATCGACTACGACCTCACCCCCTTCGCCGGACTGCTCAACGACGGCAAGCCGCACCAGGTCCAGGTCTCCGTGGTCGGTGTCCCCGAAGGCCAGAGCGGCTGGAGCGTCCCCACCAACATCCTGGTCTGGCAGGACGCCCACCGTGAGCACGTCACCGGCGCGCTCACCGTCCACAAGGAGAGCGCCCCGGCCGTGTCCACCTCCTACGACCCCGGCACCGACCTGCGCACCCTCGACGCCAAGGGCAGCCACCAACTCACCGTCTCCGGCTACGTGAACACCTCCCACGGCTGGGTCACCACCACCGTCCGCCGCACCCTGTCCGCGGCCTCCACCCACACCTGGAACGCCGACGAGACCACCGACGCCCTCCAGGCCCGCTGGACCGACGACGAGACCCACACCGTCAACGGCACCGCCACCCGCACCCGGCGCACCTACACCATGGACGGCGCGATCACGATCGGCTCCGACGACCGGCTGCGCACCGCCCTCTCCCTCGGCGACCACGCGGCCGTCACCGGTGCCACCCGCTCCCGGCTCGACGACACCTACACCGGTGACGCCACCTGGACCCTGAACGTCCCGCGCGACCAGCGCCATGCCGTCGGCACCTCGGCCGAGCGCTACCGGCTCACCGGCGACGGCGCCTGCTACGACCACACTCTCGCCACCGCACAAGGAACGCTGACGGAGGACCAACAGCGCTGCTGAGGCGGGGTTTTCCTCGCCGTAACAGGGGGCTCCCCCCCGGAAATCTCGTTCCGGCAGAGTGCGGCCGAGTGGAATGCGGGATTCCGTATTCCATCTGCCGACATCACTCGCAGGATCCCAGGAGGAGCCCCCGTGTTGATACGCCGCGCCGCAAGGCTGCTGCGCACGTCACTGTTCACCCAGGTCGCCGTCGCGCTGCTGCTCGGCATCATCGTCGGCAAGGTCTGGCCTGACGCGGGCACCTCGCTGCAGCCGTTGGGCGACGGCTTCACGCGCCTGATCAAGACGGTGATCGCGCCGCTCGTCTTCTGTGTCGTCGTCACCGGCATCGCCAAGGCCGGAAATCTCAAGGCGTTCGGCAGGATCGGCGTCAAGGCGCTGATCTGGTTCGAGGTGGCCAGCACCTTCGCGCTCCTCATCGGCCTCCTCGCGGCCAACGCGGTCAGCCCCGGCAGCGGCATGCACGCCGACGCCTCCACGCTCGACCCGTCCGCCGTGCACGCCAAGACCGGCGGCGGGCACCTGCTGTCCACCTCGGAGTTCATCCTCGAGGCGCTGCCCACCAGCGCGGTCGGTGCCTTCGCCGACAACTCGATCCTCCAGGTCCTGGTCCTCGCCTGCCTGGTGGGCGCCGCCCTGCTGCACCTCGGGCAGACCAAGGTCCCCGCGGTCCTCCCGGCGGTGGAGCAGGTCCAGCACGTCATCTTCACCGTCGTCGGCTACGTGATGCGGCTCGCCCCGCTCGCGGTCTTCGGCGCCGCCGCAAGCCTCATCGGGCAGTACGGCCTGAAGGTCATCACGACCTACGGCAAACTGGTCGCCGTCTGCTACGGCGTGGCCCTGATTTTCCTCGTACTGCTCGGCGTGGCGCTGCGGTTGCTGACCGGGCTGAGCCTGTGGAGCTTCGTCCGCTACACCCGCGAGGAACTGCTGCTGGCCCTGGGCACGGCGTCGTCCGAGACGGTGATGCCGCGCATGATGGAGAAGCTGCGTGCGGCCGGCTGCCGCGACGACGCGGTGGGTCTGGTGCTGCCCACCGGCTACTCGTTCAACCTCGACGGCGCGTCCATCTACCTCTCCGTCGGCACGCTGTTCATCGCCCAGGCCGTGGGCGTGGACCTGAGTATCAGTCAGCAGATCACCGTCGTCCTCGTCCTGATGCTCACCAGCAAGGGCATGGCCGGCGTGCCCGGCTCGGCCTTCCTCGCCCTGTCCGCGACCGTGTCCACGCTGGGCGTGATTCCGGCCGGCGCGGTGGCGCTGCTGCTGGGCGCCGACCGGATCATGGACTCCATGCGCGTCACCACGAACCTGCTCGGCAACTGCGTCGCCGTCTTCGTGGTCTCCCGCTGGGAGGGCGCACTGGACACCGAGGTGGCCAGGACCGTGCTCGCCGGCGAGCGGATCGCCGTACCGGCGCCCGTTCCGACGCCCGTTCAAGCGCCCGTTCCGGTGCCCGCGCCGTCCGAGGCCGCAGAGGTCAACCACAAAGTTTCTGCAAGCGACTGAAAGTATTTCCACAAGAAGTCTTGACGTGTTCCCGTCCGAGGGCCAGTCTCCTGACCGGAGTTCCCACGGGCGGGAACGCCACATCCCCTCACGGCGGCCTGGCGCGTGGCTGTCTTCAGGGCACCTGTGTGCCCGTTGACCGAAGGAGCCGCAGCATGAGATCCCGTGTACTTCGCGGGGCGCTCGCCGGGCTGCTCGCCGCGACCGGCCTCGTCGCCATGTCGCAGCAGCAGGCGCAGGCCGCGCCGCCCGGCAGCAAGGACGTCACCGCCACCCTCTTCGAGTGGAAGTTCGCCTCGGTCGCCAAGGCCTGCACCGACACGCTCGGACCGGCCGGTTACGGATACGTCGAGGTCTCCCCGCCGCAGGAGCACATCCAGGGCTCGCAGTGGTGGACCTCCTACCAGCCGGTCAGCTACAAGATCGCCGGCCGGCTCGGTGACAGCACCGCCTTCCAGAGCATGGTGACCACCTGTCACAGCGCCGGCGTCAAGGTCATCGCCGACGCCGTCATCAACCACATGACCGCCGGCTCCGGCACCGGGACCGGCGGCACCTCGTACACCAAGTACAACTACCCCGGGTACTACCAGGACCAGGACTTCCACTCCTGCCGCACCAGCATCTCCGACTACACCAACCGTGACAACGTCCAGAACTGCGAACTCGTCGGACTGGCGGACCTGAACACCGGCAGCGACTACGTACGTTCCACCATCGCCGCGTATCTCAACAACCTCATCTCGCTGGGCGCCGACGGCTTCCGCATCGACGCCGCCAAGCACATCGCGGCCTCCGACCTCTCCGCGATCAAGGCCAAGCTGACCAACTCCTCGGTCTTCTGGGCCCAGGAGGTCATCTACGGATCGGGCGAGGCCGTCCAGCCGAGCGAATACACCGGCACCGGCGACGTGGACGCCTTCCAGGGCGCGTACGACCTCAAGCGCGTCTTCACCAACGAGAAGCTGGCCTACCTCAGCAGCTGGGGCGCCGCCTGGGGTGCGGGCTATCTGCCCAGCTCGCAGTCCCGTACGTTCGTCGACAACTGGGACACCGAGCGCAACGGCTCGACCCTCAACTACAAGTACGGCAACACCTACACCCTGGCCAACGTCTATCTGCTGGCCTGGGCCTACGGCTCGCCGAACGTCTACTCCGGCTACGAGTTCTCCGACAACGACGCCGGCCCACCCAACGACGGCACCGTCAACGCCTGCTACAGCGACGGCTGGAAGTGCCAGCACGCCTGGCCTCAGATCGCCGCCATGGTCGGCTTCCACAACGCCGTCTCCGGCACCTCGGTGACCAACTGGTGGGACAACGGCAACAACGCCATCGCCTTCGGGCGCGGCAGCAAGGGCTACGTCGCGATCAACCACGAGAGCGGCTCGATCAGCCAGACCTTCACCACCTCGCTGCCCGCGGGCAGCTACTGCGACGTGCAGCACAGCGGCACCCGCTACACGGTCGGCTCGAACGGCACGTTCACCGCGACCGTCGGTGCCGGTGACGCCGTCGCGCTCTACGTCGGCGCGACCTGCTAGGGCAGGATCCAGCCGTCAGCAGCGGCCCGGCGCGGTGTCCAGGACGGCCAGCAGTGCCGTCAGGGCCTCGCGCTGGGCTGCGTCCAGTGGGGCCAGCAGGTCCTCCGCGGCCGCGCGGCGGGCCTGCCGCAGCCGTTGCAGGGTGGCGCGGCCGTCGTCGGTCAGCTCGATGCGTACGACCCGGCGGCTGGCGGGATCGGGGACGCGCCGTACGAGGGTGTGCGCCTCCAGTGCGTCGACCAGGGTGGTCACGGCGCGCGGCACGACGTCCAGTCGCTGGGCCAGATCGGCCATGCGGGGCGGCGTCTCACTGTGCGAGACGGTGCGCAGCAGCCGCGCCTGAGCGGGGGTGACGCCCAGCGGTTCGAGGTGGTGCCGCTGTGCGCGGTGGAGCCGGCGGTTCAGTCGCAGCAACTGGTCGGCGAGGCGGCCGGTGGTCTCGTCGGCTTGTGTGGCGGCGGTGCGGGATTCCATGGGTGCGATCCTATCAGGACCTGGCTCATTGTGAGTATAGGTAACAATGAACTACACTCCAATGGTCATGCTTCGCCCGACCCTCCCAAGGAGCCCTTTGCGCCCCGATCGCCCCGGTCACCCCGATCACGCCCCGCGGTGGACGCCACCGCCCAAGGACCCGGACCGGCCCACTGAAGTACGCCGCGTCCTCAGCCTCTTCCGCCCCTACCGCGCCCGGCTCGCCTTCGTCGGCCTGCTGGTCGCCGCCGCCTCGCTCGTCTCGGTGGCCTCCCCCTTCCTGCTGCGCGCCATCCTCGACACCGCGATCCCGCAGGGCCGCACCGGGCTGCTCAGCCTGCTCGCCCTCGGCATGATCGCCACCGCCGTCCTCACCAGCGTCTTCGGCGTCCTGCAGACCCTCATCTCCACCACCGTCGGCCAGCGCGTCATGCACGACCTGCGCACCGCCGTCTACGAGCGCCTGCAGCGCATGTCCCTCGCCTTCTTCACCCGCACCCGCACCGGCGAGGTGCAGTCCCGCATCGCCAACGACATCGGCGGCATGCAGGCCACCGTCACCTCCACCGCGACCTCCCTGGTCTCCAACCTGACCTCGGTCATCGCGTCCGTCGTCGCCATGCTCGCCCTCGACTGGCAGCTCACCGTCATCTCCCTGCTGCTGCTCCCGGTCTTCGTCTGGATCGCCCGCCGTGTCGGCGGCGAGCGCAAGAAGATCACCACCCGGCGGCAGAAGCAGATGGCCGCGATGTCGGCGATCGTCACCGAGTCGCTGTCCGTCAGCGGCATCCTCCTCGGCCGCACCATGGGCCGCGCGGGCTCCCTCACCAAGTCCTTCGCCGACCAGTCCGAGCAGCTCGTCGACCTCGAGGTCCGCTCCAACATGGCGGGCCGCTGGCGCATGTCCACCATCGGCATCGTCATGGCCGCCATGCCCGCCGTCATCTACTGGTCCGCCGGCATGGTCGGAACCGCCGTCTCCCTCGGCACCCTCGTCGCCTTCGTCTCGCTGCAGCAGGGCCTCTTCCGGCCCACCGTCAGCCTGCTGTCCACCGGTGTCGACGTGCAGACCTCGCTCGCGCTCTTCCAGCGCATCTTCGAATACCTCGACCTGCCGGTCGACATCACCGAGCGCCCCGACCCGGTGCGGTTCGCGCGTGCGCGCGGCGACGTCCGCTTCGAGGACGTCTCCTTCTCCTACGACCCCGCCTCCGGCAGCCGCACGCTGGACGGCATCGATCTCACCGTCCCGGCCGGCGGCAGCCTCGCCATCGTCGGCGCCACCGGCTCCGGCAAGAGCACCCTCAGCTACCTCGTGCCCCGGCTCTACGACGTCACCGGCGGCCGCGTCACCATCGACGGCACCGACGTCCGCGACCTCGCCTTCGACACCCTCGCCGAGACGGTCGGCGTCGTCGCCCAGGAGACGTACCTCTTCCACGCCTCCGTCGCCGACAACCTCCGCTTCGCCAAGCCCGAGGCGACCGAGGAGGAGATCGTCGCGGCCGCCCGCGCCGCCCAGATCCACGACCACATCGCCGCCCTCCCCGACGGCTACGACACCCTCGTCGGCGAACGCGGCTACCGCTTCTCCGGCGGCGAGAAGCAGCGCCTCGCCATTGCCCGCACCATCCTGCGCGACCCGCCCGTCCTCGTCCTCGACGAGGCCACGAGCGCCCTCGACACGCGTACGGAGCAGGCCGTCCAGGACGCGATCGACGCCCTCTCGGCCGGCCGTACGACCATCACCATCGCCCACCGGCTCTCCACCGTGCGCGACGCCGACCAGATCGTCGTCCTCGACCACGGCCGGATCACCGAACGCGGCACCCACGACGAACTCCTCGCGGAAGGCGGCCGCTACGCCGCCCTCGTCCGCCGCGACGCCGAACTCGCCCCCGCCGCCTCGGCGTGATCAACAGCACACCCTGTGTCAGCGCCGTCCCGGGCCGCCCGGCCCCGCGGCGGCGCTAGCGTGTGCCATGCCGCAGCCGACGCCCGCAGGAGGTTCCCCGTGGCCGTGCCCGACCGCTCCGCCCGGCTTCTGGCCCGCCTCCTCGCCACGTCGGGGACGGCCCACTTCGTCGTGCCCGGCCCCTTCGACGCCATGATCCCGCGCGTGCTGCCGGGCAACCCGCGGGCCTGGACCTATGCCAGCGGGGCGGCGGAACTGGCGCTCGCGGCGGGCATCGCACTGCCGCGCACCCGCCGTACGAGCGCGCTGCTCGCGGCGGGGCTGTTCGCGGCCGTGTTCCCGGCCAACGTCAAGATGGCCCGGGACTGGCGCGACCGCCCCCCGCCGCTGAAGGCCGCCGCCTACGCGCGGCTCCCGCTCCAGGCCCCGCTGGTGCTGTGGGCTCTCAAGGTGAGCCGGAGCACCGAGGCCTGAGCACCGAGGCCTGAGCGGCCAGGACTGAGCGGCGAGGACCGAGCGGCCAGGGCCGCACTGGTCACCGCCAATGTCAGTGCCCCGTTCTAACCTCGGACGGTGACCTCGTCCAGGGCTTCTGTCTCCATCGCTGTCGTCGCCGACCCCTACGGGGCCGGCGGACGGCTGCAGGTGCTGGGCGAGGACGGGACCGCCGCGGGCCCGGCGGAGAGTGTCAGCGATCTCGCGGCCACCGTCGCCGAGAGGGAGGCACGGCAGGCGCCGCGCTGGGTGTGGGCCGCCACCGAGGAGGTCTACCCCGGACTGCTGGCCCGGCTCACCGTGCGTCCCGCCCGCTGTCACGACCTCAAGCTCGTCGAGGCGCTCCTGCTCGCCCACGAGGAGCGGTACGGACTGCCCCGCGCCCTGGGCGCCGCCTGGGCCCGGCTGCGCGGCCTTCCGGTGCCCGACGACCCGCCCGACGGCGGCCCCGACGACCAGCCCGTGCTGTTCGCCGCCGACCGGCAGCGGCTGCCGGCCGGGACCGACCCACTGGCGGCCGTGACCGCCGTCCACGCCGACCAGCAGCGCCGCATGGCCCTGGCCGAACACCCGGACCGGATGCGGCTGCTGTGCGCCGCGGAGTCGGCGGGAGCACTGGCCGCCGCCGAGATGACGTACGACGGGCTGCCGTGGAGCGCCACCGCCCACGACGAGCTGCTGACCGGCATGCTCGGCCCGCGCCCGGCGGGGAGCGGGGCCAGGCCGAAGCTGCTGGGGGAGTTGGCGGGGCAGATCCAGGAGGCGCTGGGCCGGCAGGTCAATCCGGACTCGCCCGCCCAGTTGCTGCCCGCCTTCGCGCGGGTCGGCGTACAGATCTCCTCCACCCGCTCCTATGTGCTGCGCGAGGTGGAGCACCCGGCGGCCGCCCTGCTGCTGCGCTACAAGGAGCTGTCGCGGATCCACTCCGCCCACGGCTGGGCGTGGCGCGAGCAGTGGGCCCCGGCAGGAAGGTTCCGCCCGGAGTACGTGGTCGGCGGGGTCGTGTCCGGGCGCTGGGCCACCCGGGGCGGCGGGGCGCTGCAGATTCCGCGCTCCCTGCGGGCGGCCGTGGTCGCCGACCCGGGGCACCGGCTGGTCGTCGCGGACGCCGGGCAGTTGGAGCCCCGGGTGCTGGCCGCGCTGTCCGGCGACGACGGCCTGGCCAGGGCGGCCGCGGAGGGCGACCTGTACGCGGCCCTGGCCCGCACCGCCTTCGACGGTGACCGCCAACGGGCCAAACTGGGGCTGCTGGGCGCGATGTACGGGCAGACCAGCGGCGAGGTGCGGCCGCTTCTCGACGTACTGCACCGGCGCTTCCCCGACGCCATGCGGCTCGTGGAGTCCGCCGCCCGCACCGGAGAGGCAGGCGGTGTGGTCCGCTCCCGCCTCGGCCGCACCTCCCCGCCGCCGTCCAGGGACCGGCAGGACATGACCGACGGCGACGCCCGCGCCTGGGGCCGCTTCACCCGCAACTTCGTCATCCAGGCCAGCGCCGCCGAATGGGCCCTGGCCATGATGGCGTCACTGCGCCGCCGCCTCACCGCCCTCGGCGACGACGGCAACGGGGGCAACAAGGGCGACGGGCCGCGCCTGGTGTTCTTCCTGCACGACGAGATCATCGTCCACACCCCCGAGGCGCAGGCGCAGGCAGTCGAATCCGCTGTCGCCGAATCCGCCGACGAGGCCCGCCGCCTGGTCTTCGGCCGGACCCCGGTCCTCTTCCCCCTGGAGACCCACACCGTGCGGTGCTACGCGGACGCCAAGTGACTCAGACCGCATCCCACGGCGCGTCTTCGAACAACCGCGCCACCGTCCCGAGCAGCTCCGCATCCACCCGCAGCGCAAGATCGTCGATACCGCTGACCGCCGCGACACCGTGCGAGTTGGAGACGAAGGCCCCGTCGTACGACGCCACATCGGCGACCCGCACCGGCCGGTGCTCCCACCGCACGCCGTGCCGGGACAGCTCCCGCTGAAGCACCTGCATCGAGATCCCCGGCAGGGCAGGTGCGTCGGGCCAGACGATCGTGTCACCCGCGACGAAGGCGATGTTGGTGATGGCACCCTCGGAGACCGTGCCGTCGGGGCCCACCAGCAGCGCCTCGTCATAGCCCTCGGCAACGACGCGCTCGATGAAGTAACCCTGCGCGAAACCGCCGAGGTGCTTCAGGTGGGCGACGGGCCGCTGATAGGGGACCGTCCGCAGACGCCGGGGCCCGCTCGGCGGCGCGGCCGGCCCGCGCACGGTCACCAGGACCGACAACGGACCGCCGGGCACGGGACGGAAGACGTAGACCCGCACGGAGGCGTCGCGGACCCCGCCGCCGAGGGCGTGCCGGACGCGCCCGCGGACCAGGTCGCCGTCCAGGCCGGTCCCGTACAGCTCCTGCGAGGCGGTGTCGAGCCGGGCCAGGTGCAGGTCCATGCCGCGCACCCGCAGGTCCCGCACCTGCATGGCGGTGAAGTGTCCGTAGCCGGAAAGAGCGAGGAAGGTCAGCTTCTCCGCGGTGGCCGGGAGGCCGTCGATCTCGACGAGGGTGGCGTCCGGGGCGCGGTCACTCATGAACGAGCACGACCTCCAGGGTGCGCGGCCCGTGGACCCCCTCCACCCGGTCGAGTTCGATGTCGCTGGTGGCGGACGGCCCGGAGATCCAGGTCAGCGGGCGGGCCGGGTCCAGCCGCTCAAGACCCTCCGATACCGAGTCGACGACCTGCTCGGGCACCCGAACGACGCAGACGTGATGGTCCGGGACGAGCGTGATGCGGCGGCGGCCCTGGTCGGGGGAGGCGTCCAGGACGATGGTGCCGGTCTCGGCGATCGCGACGGCGCAGCCGGTGACCACGCTGTCCACGGCGTCCAGCTCACGGGGCGTCAGCCCGGCTGTGTCCGTGACGAGTTCGACGCCCTCCGCCACCGCCAGCCACTCCGGCGGCAGCCCCGGCGGTACGACGATCCGCCCGGCCCCGCGCCCGGCGAGCAGCGCCGCGATCCGGCCGGGGAGCTCGGCGGCGGTCGTACGGTGGACGATCGCCCGGTAGTCCGCGAGGTTCTCGGCGAGCAGCTCGGCGGTCTCCTCCGCCGAGCGCTCACCGTGCACCCGCAGATAGTCGCGGTTCACCGGCACATCGTCCGGGGTCTCCCCGCGCGGTACGTCGGCCAGGGCCCGGCTGATCCGGCCCAGAACCTGCTCTCGGGTGCTCACTTCGTCTCCTCACCCCGCGTACGCTGCCACCAGTCGCGGAACGACTCGGCCGGCACCGCCGGGATCTCGCGGGTCTCGGTCCACGCCTTGCCCGGCCCGGGCAGGCGCTTGGGATGCAGCCGCCGCGTACGGGCCGCGAGCCGCTGGCCCCCGCGCAGCGCCGCCGGATGGTCCAGCGCCCACCGGGCGGCCCGCATGGCGGCGCGCTCAGCGGCATGGCCCTTGGCGGGCTTGATGGTGGTCCGGCTGCCGCGCAGGGTCACCTCGCCGCCCTGGACGACGCGTTCGCGCAGATGGACCAGGACCTCCGGGATGTCGATGGCCACCGGGCACACCTCGTAGCAGGCCCCGCACAGCGACGACGCGTACGGCAGCGACGCGTCCAGCTCGCTCTGCATACCCCGCAGCTGCGGCGTGAGGATCGCCCCGATCGGCCCCGGATAGGGGGAGCCGTACGCATGGCCGCCGGCCCGCTCGTACACCGGGCAGACGTTCAGGCAGGCCGAGCAGCGGATGCAGCGCAGCGCCTGCCGGCCGACGGTGTCGGCCAGCGTGTCGGTCCGGCCGTTGTCGATCAGGACGAGGTGGAAGGTCTGGGGTCCGTCCTCGTCGGTCGTGCCGGTCCACATCGAGGTGTACGGGTTCATCCGCTCGGCGGTGGAGGAGCGGGGGAGCAGCTGGAGGAAGACCTCCAGGTCCTGCCAGGTCGGCACCACTTTCTCGATGCCGACGACGGAGATCAGCGTCTCGGGCAGCGTCAGGCACATCCGGCCGTTGCCCTCCGACTCCACGACCACCAGCGTGCCGGTCTCCGCGACCATGAAGTTGGCCCCCGAGATCCCGACCTTCGCCCGCAGGAACTTCTCCCGCAGATGCAGCCGCGCCGCCTCCGCCAGCTCGGCGGGCCGGTCGGTCAGGCCCTCCGGCGCAGGGCGGCCCCAATGGCCCATCTCCTTGGCGAAGATGTCCCGGATCTCGGAGCGGTTGCGATGGATCGCCGGGACCAGGATGTGGGAGGGCAGGTCGTCGCCGAGCTGCACGATCAGCTCGGCCAGGTCGGTCTCGTACGCCCGGATCCCGGCCTCGCCGAGCGCGTCGTTGAGCCCGATCTCCTGGGTGGCCATCGACTTGACCTTCACGACCTCGGTCTCGCCGGTCATCCGGACGAGGTCGATGACGATCCGGTTCGCCTCGTCGGCGTCCGCCGCCCAGTGGACATGGCCGCCCGCCGCCTCGACGGCGGCCTCGACCTGCTCCAGATAGTGGCCGAGGTGGCGCAGCGTACGGTTCTTGATCGCGGCGCCGGCCGCCCGCAGCTGCGGCCAGTCGGCGAGTTCGGCGACGGCCTTGGCGCGCTTGTCGCGGATGGTATGCGTCGCGTGGGTGAGGTTCGCGCGCAGTTGCTTGTTCCGGGTCGACCCGGCCGCCGCCTCCGGGAAGGCCGGCATGCCCAGATACGTACCACCACTCATCGGATGCCTTCCGCGGCGTGCAGAGCGTAGGGGTGCTCCTCGGTGGAGGCGAGGATCTCGGCGAGATGGACCGGCCGGGTCTGCGATCCGATCCGGGCCAGGGTGCCGCCGATGTGCATCAGGCAGGAGTTGTCGACCGTGCAGACGGCTGCCGCGCCGGTCTCACCGATGTGCCGGGCCTTGTCGGCGCCCATCGCGGCCGACACGGCGGCGTTCTTGACGGCGAAGGTGCCACCGAAGCCGCAGCACTCCTCCGCCCCCGGCAGCTCACGCAGCTCCAGGCCCTTGACGTGGCTCAGCAGCTCCACCGGGCGGCGGCCGAGCCCCAGCATCCGCAGGCCGTGGCAGGTCGGATGATAGGTGACGGTGTGCGGGAAGTAGGCCCCCACATCGGTCACCCCCAGCACGTCCACCAGGAACTCCGTCAGCTCGTACGTCCTCGGCACGACGGACGCGGCGATCTCCGCGAGCTCGTCCCCGCGGCCCTCGGCGGCCGCCTTCTCGCCGATCCGGGGATAGTTGTCGCGGACCATGGCGACGCACGATCCGGACGGCGTCACGATGTGGTCGTAACCCTCGAAGGCCCGTGCGTAGCGCCGCACCAGCGGCTCGGTCTCGTAGCGGTAGCCGGTGTTGAACTGCGCCTGCCCGCAGCAGGTCTGCGCCGCCGGGAAGTCCACCTCCACGCCGAGCCGCTCCAGCAGCGTGACGACCGCTCGGCCCGTGTCCGGGTAGAGCGTGTCGTTCACGCACGTCACGAAGAGCGCAACGCGCATGCGGCCTCCTCCCATGCAGTGCCGTCACCTGAGGGTTCATACTGCCTCAGTGGCTGGGTGGTGTGAAGCAGAGATCGGATGTCTGCGAGTCCGCCGTTGATCACACCGGCCGCTCTGGCCTGTACGAGAACGTTCCCCAGCGCCGCCGCCTCGGCCGGTCCGGCCACCACCGGCAGCCCGCAGGCATCCGCCGTCAACTGGCACAGCAGGGCGTTGTGCGCCCCGCCGCCGACGATGTGAACCACGTCCACCTCCCGGCCCGACAGCCGCCGCGCGTCCTCGATCGCCTGCCGGTGCGCCAGCGCGAGCGAGTCCAGCACGCACCGCACCGTCTCCGCCGCGTCCCGCGGCACCGGCTGCCCCCTGCGGCGACACGCCGCCGCGATCCGGTCCGGCATCCCGCCCGGCGCCAGGAACCCCGGGTCGGCCGCGTCCACCACCGAGCGCAGCGGCGCCGCCTCGGCGGCCTGGGCCAGCAGATGCGACAGCTCGAAACGTACGCCCTGGTCAGCCCAGTGGCGCAGGCTCTCCTGCAACAGCCACAGCCCCATGATGTTCCGCAGATAACGGACCGTGCCGTCCACCCCCAGCTCATTGGTGAAGTTCGCCGCCCGCGACTCCTGCGTCAGCACCGGCGCATCCAGCTCCACCCCCGCCAGCGACCACGTCCCGCACGAGATGTACGCGAACCGGTCCGTCCGGGCCGGCACCGCCGCCACCGCCGACGCCGTGTCGTGCGACCCGACGGCCACCACCGGCACCGGGCCCTCCAGGCCGGTCTCCGCCAGCACCTCCGCCCTGAGCTCGCCCGCCGGATCGCCCGGCCGCCGCAAGGGCGGAAACAGCGACAGCGGCACGCCCAACCTCTCCGCCACGCCCCGCGCCCAATCCCCGGTACGCGGATCGATCAACTGCGTGGTCGACGCGTTCGTCAGCTCGGTGCCGGCGGTCCCGGTCAGCCAGTACGAGATCAGGTCGGGCATCAGCAGCAGCTGCTCCGCGGCGGCCAGTTGCGGCGTCCCCTGCGCCGCCACCAGCTGGTAGAGCGTGTTGAACGGCGCGTACTGCAGCCCCGTCGCCGCATACAGCTCCTGCTGCGGCACCGTCTGCCACACCTTCTCGGGCACGCCGTCGGTGCGCGCGTCGCGATAGTGCACGGGGTTGCCGAGCAGCGACCCGTCGGCCGCGAGCAGCCCGTAGTCCACGGCCCACGTGTCGATCCCGACCGACGTGACGGGCCCTGCGGCCCGCAGCCCGTCGAGCACGCCCTGGTAGAGGGCGAGGACGTCCCAGTGGAGGGTGCCGCCGATCCGTACGGGCCTGTTGGGGAAGCGGTGGACTTCTGCCAGGTCCAGTACGCCTGGTGCGACGCGGCCGACCATGACGCGCCCGCTGGACGCGCCCAGGTCGACGGCCGCGAAGGCTGGTGGAGAGGCTGTCACGCGGTTACCTCGGTTGTGTGATGCGGGTTGGGGGTAGTCCGTCCGCCTTGGGGGTCCCCCCGGCCGAAGGCTGGGGGGAGGGTCTGGGGCGGAGCCCCAGCGGGGTCCGGGGCGGAGCCCCGGTTTCGGGAAGGGGCGGGGTGGGGGACAACAACCGTCAGCGCAGGAACGCCGCCGCGACGCCCGCGTCGACCGGGACGTGGAGCCCCGTCGTGTGCGTGAGGTCGCCGCCCGTCAGGGCGAAGACCGCGTTGGCCACATGCTCGGGCAGAACCTCCCGCTTCAACAGCGTGCGCTGCGCGTAGAACTCACCCAGCTTCTCCTCCTCCACCCCGTACACAGCCGCCCGCTTCGCGCCCCACCCACCCGCGAAGATCCCGGAGCCGCGCACCACGCCGTCCGGATTGACGCCGTTGACGCGGATGCCGTGCTCGCCCAGCTCGGCGGCGAGCAGCCGCACCTGGTGCGCCTGGTCGGCCTTGGTGGCTGAGTAGGCGATGTTGTTGGGTCCGGCGAAGACGGCGTTCTTGGAGGCGATGTAGACGATGTCGCCGCCGAGGCCCTGCTCGACCATGACCCGGGCCGCCTCGCGGGAGACCAGGAAGGAGCCGCGGGCCATGATGTCGTGCTGGAGGTCCCAGTCCTGGGCGGTGGTTTCCAGCAGCGGCTTGGAGATGGAGATGCCGGCGTTGTTCACCACCAGATCCACCCCGCCGAAGGCGAGCAGAGCCGCGTCGAACGCCGCCGCGATCTGCTCCTCGCTCGTGACGTCGACCGTCACCGCGACCGCCTTGTCGGGGCCGCCCAGTTCCTCGGCCACGGCTGCCGCGTTCTCGCCGTTCATGTCCGCGACGACCACGACCGCGCCCTCGGCGGCCAGCCGGTGGGCGATCGCCCTGCCGATGCCGGAGCCGGCGCCGGTCACGAGCGCGATCCGGGTTGCCAGCGGCTTCGGCGCGGGCATCCGCCGCAGCTTGGCCTCCTCGAGTTCCCAGTATTCGATGCGGAACTTCTCGGACTCCTCGATGGGCTTGTACGTCGACACCGCCTCGGCGCCGCGCATCACGTTGATGGCGTTGACGTAGAACTCACCGGCGACGCGCGCGGTCTGCTTGTCCTTGCCGTACGAGAACATCCCGACGCCCGGGATCAGGATGACCGCCGGGTCCGCGCCGCGCATCGCGGGCGAGTCGGCAGTGGCGTGCCGGTCGTAGTACGCGCGGTATTCGGCGCGGTATTCGGCGTGCAGTTCCTTCAGCCGCGCCACGGCGCCCGCCAACGGCGCCCCGGCAGGGAGGTCGAGCACGAGCGGGCGGACCTTGGTGCGCAGGAAATGGTCCGGGCACGAGGTGCCCAGCGCGGCCAGCCGGGGGTGCTCGGCGCGGGCCAGGAAGTCCAGGACGGCGTCGGAGTCGGTGAAGTGGCCGACCTGAGGACGGTCCGCCGACGCGATCGCGCGCAGCACCGGCGCGAGGGCTGCCGCCCGAGCCCGGCGGTCGGCGGCGGGCAGCGCCTCGTAACCGGGCAGTACGGGGCCGAAGGGCTCGGCCTTGCCGCGCTGCCGCAGGAAGGCCTCGGCGGTACGGATGACGTGCAGCGAGTTCGCCTCGCACTCGTCGGACGTGGCGCCCCAGGTGGTGATGCCGTGGCCGCCGAGGACGCAGCCGATGGCCTGCGGGTTGGCGGCCTTGACGGCGGCGATGTCCAGGCCGAGCTGGAAGCCGGGCCGCCGCCAGGGCACCCAGACGACCCGGTCGCCGAAGCACTCCTTGGTGAGCGCCTCACCGTCGGCGGCGCAGGCCAGGGCGATACCGGAGTCGGGGTGGAGGTGGTCGACGTGGGCCGCGTCGACCAGGCCGTGCATCGCCGTGTCGATGGACGGCGCTGTGCCTTCTCCCCCCGGGAGCCATCCCTTGCCGTGCAGGCAGTAGTCGAACGCGGCGACCATCTCGTCCTCGCGCTCGACCCCGGGGTACACCCCGGCCAGCGCCCGCAGCCGGTCGAGCCGCAGCACGGCCAGCCCGCCCCCGGTCAGCGTCCCGAGGTCGCCCCCGGAGCCCTTGACCCACATCAGCTCGGTCTCCTGCCCGGTGACCGGGTCGGTGGCGGAGCCCTTGGCGGAGGTGTTGCCGCCCGCATAGTTGGTGTTGCGCGGGTCGGCGCCGAGCCGGTGGCTGCGCTCCAGCAGCGCGGCGGCCTCGGGATGCGGCTGTGCGGCGGTCATTCTGCGGTCCTTTGCGGGTCGGATCTTCAGAGGGGAAGGAGCGAGGCGGGCTTACGCCCCCCAGCCCGCCTGCGTGCCGCCGACGCGCTCGGCGACGATGCGCTCGGCCCAGCCGGACGCCTTGTAGGCGGCGATCGGGTCCGGGTCGATACCCAGTTCCTCCCGCACCTCGCGCAGCAGCGGCCGTACGTCCGTGTTGTACGCGTCCATCAGCGCGGCGTTGGCCTCCAGCACGTCGCCCGACTGCTGGGCGGCGCGCAGCGCGCCCGCGTCGACGAGCAGTGCCTTGGCCGTGGCCTCCTGGACGTTCATCACGGAGCGGATGATGGCCGGGATCTTGGCCTCGATGTTGTGGCACTGGTCGAGCATGAAGGCCACGCCGGTCTCGGGCCTCAGGCCGCCGCCGCGGATGACCTCGTACATGATCCGGAAGAGCTGGAAGGGGTCGGCGGCGCCGACCATCAGGTCGTCGTCGGCGTAGAAGCGGGAGTTGAAGTCGAAGCCGCCGAGCTTGCCCTCGCGCAGCAGCGTGGCCACGATGAACTCGATGTTCGTGCCGGGGGCGTGGTGGCCGGTGTCCACGACGACCTGGGCCTTCTCGCCCAGCTTGAGGCAGTGGACGTAGGCGGTGCCCCAGTCCGGCACGTCGGTGGCGTAGAAGGCGGGCTCGAAGAACTTGTACTCCAGCAGCATCCGCTGGTCGTCCCCGAGTCGCTCGTAGACCTCGGCGAGCGCCTCGCCGAGCCGCGCCTGGCGGTCGGCGATGTCGTCCTGGCCGGGGTAGTTGGTGCCGTCGGAGAACCACAGCTTCAGGTCGCGGGAGCCGGTGGCGTCCATGATGTCGACGCAGTCCAGGAGGTGGTCGGTCGCCTTGCGGCGGATTGTGGGATCCGGGTTGGTGACCGAGCCGAGTTTGTAGTCGTCGTCCTGGAAGACGTTGGAGTTGATCGTCCCGAGCTTGAGCCCGCGCTCCTTGGCGTAGGTGGCGAGCGCCGTGTAGTCGTCGACCCGGTCCCAGGGGATGTGCAGGGCCACCGTCGGGGCGACCCCGGTGTGCTCGTGGACGCGCGCGGCGTCGTCGAGCTTCTCCTGCGGGGTGCGGGGCACGCCGGCCTGTGCGAACACCTTGAAGCGGGTCCCGGAGTTCCCGTACGCCCACGAGGGTGTCTCGACGGCCTGCGCTTTGAGCGCCGCCTTCACCGAGACAGTCCTGCCCAACGACGTGTCGGTCATGTCATCGCTCCCGCCATGAATCGTTTCACTGAGGGGAAGCTAGGCGCACCGGGGCAGGGTGTCAACCCGCTGTCAATGCCCTTCCTTCGCCGTCACATCACGGCTGAGAAAAGTTGAAACGAAACCATTGACGCTTCCCGCCCAGTGGGCCTAACGTCCGTGAAACCTTGTTGAAACCTTTCATGCGAGGCTCATATGAACCAGCCGGAGACGGCGCGACGGCCCGTGCTCGCACTGGAGGACGCGTCCAAGTCCTTCGGTGCCGTACGGGCTCTGCAGGGCGTGTCCCTGGAGCTCTTCGCCGGCGAGGCACACGCACTCGCAGGGGAGAACGGCGCCGGGAAATCGACCCTGATCAAAATGCTCGCGGGGGTGCACCGACCGGACAGCGGCCGGGTGTTGATCGACGGTGAGCCCGTGGTCTTCCACGGTCCCTCCGACGCGCGTGACGCCGGCATCGCGGTGATCTACCAGGAGCCGACGCTCTTCCCGGACCTGACCGTCGCCGAGAACATCTTCATGGGCCGCCAGCCCCGCCGGTCCCTCGGCCGGGTCGACCACAAGGCCGTGCACAGTGCCACCGCCGCCCTGATCGCCCGCCTCGGTGTCGACCTCGACCCCGACCAGCCGTGCCGCGGCCTGTCCATCGCCGACCAGCAGATCGTCGAGATCGCCAAGGCGCTCTCCTTCGACGCCCGCGTCCTGATCATGGACGAGCCCACCGCCGCCCTGACCGGCGCCGAGGTCGCCCGGCTCTTCGGCGTCGTACGGACGCTGCGCGAGCAGGGCGCGGCGGTGCTGTTCATCTCGCACCGCCTGGAGGAGATCTTCGGGCTCTGCCAGCGGGTCACCACCCTGCGCGACGGCCGCTGGATCGCCGGCGAGCCGCTGGACGGACTGACCGAGGACGATCTCGTACGCCGTATGGTCGGCCGGGACCTCGACGAGCTCTACCCCAAGCAGCCCGCGGACATCGGCGGGACCGCACTGTCAGTGCGGCGGCTCACCCGGGAGGGCGTGTTCACCGACGTCTCCTTCGAGGTCCGCAGCGGCGAGATCGTGGCCCTGGCCGGGCTTGTCGGGGCCGGGCGCAGCGAGGTGGTCCAGGCCGTCTTCGGCGTCGACCGGCCCGACGCCGGCGAGGTCCACGTCGGTGGCAGGAAGCTGCCGCCCGGGTCGCCGACGGCCGCGATGGACGCCGGGATCGCCCTGGTGCCGGAGGACCGGCGCCAGCAGGGCCTGGTCATGGAGATGTCCATCGAGCGCAACATCGGCCTCACCGGCCTGGACAAGCTCGGGCGCGGCGGTCTGGTCCGCAAGACGCTGGAGCGCGGCCGGGCCACCGACTGGGCCGTGCGGCTCCAGCTGAAGTTCAACCGGCTCTCCGACCCGGTCGGTGTCCTGTCCGGCGGCAACCAGCAGAAGGTCGTGCTGGCCAAGTGGCTCGCCACCGAGCCCAGCGTCCTCATCGTCGACGAGCCCACCCGCGGTATCGACGTCGGCACCAAGGCCGAGGTCCACCGTCTGCTCTCATCGCTCGCCGCCGAGGGCCTCGCCGTCCTCATGGTGTCCTCCGACCTCCCCGAAGTGCTCGGTATGGCCGACCGCGTCCTGGTGATGCACGAAGGCCGGATCGCGGCCGAACTCGACCGCGCCGACGCCACGGAGGAGACGGTCATGGCCGCCGCGACCGGCCGCGCCGACACGGAGCGGGCGGCATGAGCGGCAGCAGCGCGATCACGGCGCCACACCGTTCCGCCGAACGCGCTGCCGCGCGCGGCGGGAAAGCGGCGCAGCCCGGCCGATGGGTGCGGGGCCGCCGTCCGGCGCGGGGCCCGGCCTCTGCCCCGGGCACTGCGGTCAGCCCCGGCGTGCGGTACGGGCGCGGAAGAGCCGCTGAGCCCGTCGCAACGCTTCCGCGCGGCACGGAACGTCCGCAACCCACGACCCCGGCAGCCCGCACGCCCGAAAGGACACCGTCGTGACGGCCACTCTCGACAGCCCTCCGGCACCCCCGGAAGAGCGGCGATCAGCCCGCTCGCTGACCGAAACCGTCTTCCGGGCACGCGAGATCAGCATCGCCGCCTGCCTGGTCCTGCTGGTGCTCGGCACGTGGCTGGCCAACTCCCGCTTCCTGTCCGACCAGGGCATCAACGACCTGCTCCTCAACGCGTCGATCCTGGCGCTGCTCGCGGTCGGCCAGTCGGTCGTCGTCCTGACCCGCAACATCGACCTGTCGGTCGGCTCGGTCGTCGGCCTGTCCGCCTTCGCCTGCGGCAAGTTCGTGTCCGGCAGCGACCACAACGTCGTCCTCGTCATGCTGCTGGGCATCGCGCTCGGCGCGCTGTGTGGCCTGGTCAGCGGCGCGCTGGTCAGCTTCGGCCGGGTCCCCGCCCTGGTGGTCACGCTGGGGATGCTCTACATCATCCAGGGCGTCGACTACTGGTGGGCGCACGGCGAGCAGATCAACGCCGTCAACCTGCCCTCGCCCGTGCTCTCCCTGGGCAGCGGCAGCGTCCTGGGCATCCCGTACCTGCCGCTGATCGCCGCCGTCGTACTCGCGGCGACCGCGTACTACCTGCGGTCCTACCGCAGCGGCCGCGAGCTGTACGCCATCGGCTCCAACCCCGAGGCGGCCCGCCTCGCCGGCGTGCCGATCCGGCGCCGGATCCTCGCCGCGTACGTCTTCTCCGGCGCCGTGGCGGGCTTCGCGGGCGCGCTGTGGCTGGCCCGCTTCGGCACCGTGGTGGCGGACAACGCGCACGGCTGGGAGCTGACCGTGGTCAGCGCGGTCGTGGTCGGCGGTGTCGCCATCACCGGCGGCGTGGGCACCGTGTGGGGCGCGGCACTGGGTGCCCTGCTGCTCACCACGATCGGCAGTGCGCTCGTGGTGCTGAAGGTCGACTCCTTCTGGCAGAGCGCCATCACTGGCGCCCTGCTCCTGGCGGCCATCAGCCTCGACCGGATCCTGAACCTGCGCATGACCAGCGCGTTGCGGAAGAGGAGTGCCCGCCATGTCCACAAGGCCTGAAATGAGCCTGAGCCGCCTCCTGCGCTGGGACGTCGCCGTCGGCATCCTGCTGGTAGCGGTCTTCGCGACCGGCGCCGGCTCCACCGAGGGCTTCGCGACCACCGGCAACCTGGCCTTCGCGCTCAACGACATCGCGCCGGTCGCGATCATCGCACTGCCGATGATCCTGCTCGTGGTGGCCGGGGAGATCGACCTGTCGGTCGCCTCCATGCTCGGCCTGTCCAGCGCGCTGACCGGGAAGCTGTGGGACGCCGGCTGGGCCTTCGAGACCATCGTCCCGGTGGTCCTGGTCGTCGGAGTCCTCGGCGGACTGCTCAACGGCTGGCTGGTGACCAAGGTCGGACTGCCGTCGCTCGCCGTCACCATCGGCACCCTCACCCTCTTCCGCGGCCTTGCCTCGGTGGTGCTGGGCAGCGACGCCATCACCGACTTCCCCCAGAAGTACGCCGACTGGACGGCGGACACCACCACCGTCCTCGGCTTCATCCCCTACCCCTTCGTCCTGTTCATCGTCCTGGCGGTCGTCACGGGTGTCGTCCTGCACCTCAGCGGCTTCGGCCGGTCGCTGTTCGCCATCGGCGCGCAGGAGGCGGCCGCGTACTTCGCCGGAATCCGGGTCAAGCGGATCAAGCTGCTCCTCTTCGTCCTCACCGGCTTCTTCTCGGCCTTCGCCGGAGTCGTCTTCACCCTGCGTTACGGAAGTGCCCGCGCCGACAACGGCTCCGGATTCGAAATGCTCGTCATCGCCTCCGTCCTGCTTGGCGGCGTCGACTTCGACGGCGGCAAGGGCACCCTCGGCGGCGCGGTCGCCGGACTCCTGCTCATCGGCTTCCTCAAGAACCTGCTGATCCTCAACGACGTGGCCAACGAGATCCAGGTGATCGTCACCGGACTGCTCCTGGTGGCCTCCGTCCTGACCCCCCGCGTCATCGCCGTGGTCCTCGAACGGCGGCAGCGCCGTACAGCCGCCGTGGCTGTCTGACGGCGCACCCCCCACAACTCCCTCTGGTAACCCGTTCAATGAAGAAGGGCTCCGCCATGCCACTCAGCACCACCGTCAGAGTGCGCGGTCTCGCCGCAGTCGCCACCGTCTGCGCGCTCGCCGTCTCCGCCACCGCCTGCGGCGGCACCACCAAGAACTCCTCCAAGAGCGACAGCGGTAGCTCGGTGACCTCCTCCGCCACCGCCAACCCCGACGCCCCGCTCAAGACCGGGCTGAAGATCGCCTTCCTTCCCAAGCAGATCAACAACCCCTACGAGACCATCGTCGACAAGGCCGGCATCTCCGCCGCCCAGGGCTTCGGCGGCACGGCCAAGGAGGTCGGCCCCTCCGACGCCAGCGCCTCGTCGCAGATCTCGTACATCAACACCCTCATCCAGCAGCAGCAGGACGCCATCCTGCTCGCCGCCAACGACCCCAACGCCGTCTGCGCCCCGCTCAAGCAGGCGATGAAGAAGGGCATCAAGGTCGTCGCGTACGACTCCGACACCGCCAAGGACTGCCGTCAGCTCTTCATCAACCAGGCCAGCTCCGAGCAGATCGGCCGCAGCCTGGTGCAGAACATCGGCAAGCAGCTGAACTACACGGGCCAGATCGCCATCCTGTCGGCGACCCAGAACGCCACCAACCAGAACACCTGGATCGGCTTCATGAAGCAGGAGCTGGCGCTCCCCAAGTACAAGAACATGAAGCTGGTCAAGGTCGCCTACGGTGACGACGACGACCAGAAGTCCTTCCAGCAGACCCAGGGCCTGCTGTCGGCCTACCCGAAGCTCAAGGGCATCATCTCGCCGACCACCGTCGGTATCGCCGCCGCCGCCCGCTACATCAGCTCCTCGTCCTACAAGGGCAAGATCGTGGTGAACGGCCTCGGAACGCCGAACCAGATGCGCAAGTACGTCAAGGACGGCACCGTCGAGCAGTTCGCGCTGTGGAACCCCAAGAACCTGGGCTACCTGGCCGCGTACGCCGCCGCCGCGCTGGCCTCCGGCCAGATCACCGGCGCCGAGGGCGAGACCTTCAAGGCCGGCACGCTCGGCACCTACAAGATCGGTGCGAACGGCGAGGTCATCCTCGGCAAGCCCACCGTCTTCGACAAGTCCAACATCGACGGCTTCAACTTCTGATCGACATGTCGCGACAAGGGGCTGTGTGACGTGGAGCGCGTCTGCTTCCTGCTGAAGGTCCGTCAGGACCGGCTCGCCGAATACCGCGAGCGCCACGCCGCCGTGTGGCCGGAGATGCTGGACGCGCTCTCCGCCACCGGCTGGCACAACTACTCCCTCTTCCTGCGCGAGGACGGCCTGCTCGTCGGCTATCTGGAGACGGACGACTTCGCCGCCGCGCAGGCCGCCATGGCCGCCACCGACGTCAACGCCCGCTGGCAGGCCGAGATGGGCGGCTTCTTCGAAGCCCTGGACGGCGACCGGCCGGACGAGGCCATGCGCCCCCTCACCGAGGTCTTCCACCTAGCCTGACCGACCGTCCGAGGAGCCAACGATGTCCCTCACCCCCAACCGCCGAAGCCTCCTGCGCGGCGCCTTCGGCGGAGCGGCCCTCTTCGCCATGGGTGGCGCGGCGGCCGGCCGCGCCACCGCCGCCACCGGGCCGTCCGGCACG
>NZ_JBHYXC010000012.1:128632-194432 GCF_042751495.1 Streptomyces sp. NPDC059373
GCCGTCCTGCGGTGGGGCGGGGCGGGGGGGGGGGGGCGCCGTCGGGGGGGGGGGGGGGGGGGCGGCCGCCCCCCCCCACCGCCGCCACCGGGCCGTCCGCCACGCAGATCCACACCGGTGTTCTCGACTCCACGGCCCTGTACTTCGTCTCCTACAACGGCCTGGTCAACAACAACGCCTTCCAGAAGAACGGCCTGCTCACCCACAACGGCTACCAGTACGCCGTCTGGTACGCCGCCGACCGCAACGCCACCGTC
This sequence comes from Streptomyces sp. NPDC059373, assembly GCF_042751495.1. Lineage (NCBI taxonomy): Bacteria > Bacillati > Actinomycetota > Actinomycetes > Kitasatosporales > Streptomycetaceae > Streptomyces > Streptomyces sp. NPDC059373. The sequence continues at coordinate 128,890 of NZ_JBHYXC010000012.1, forward strand.
GCCCGCCGCGCCCTGGGCTCCACGACCTGGTCGAAGGTCACCGTCGGCCACACCCTCAGCACCGACGACTCCCACAACGTCATCTCGGCCGGCATCTCGCCGGGCGACGGCCGCCTCCACCTGCTGATGGACTCGCACAGCAGCGGCTACTCCTACGTCAAGTCGGTGGCGGGCCTGGTCACTTCACCGGCCTCCCACGCCTGGACCGCCGCACAGTTCGGCTCCGTACAGACCAGCCTCGACGGCGTCGCGCTCACCTCGACCTTCACCTACCCCCAGTTCATCGTCTCCCCGGCGAACAAGCTCCAGCTCAGCTACCGCACCGGCGTCTCCGGCAACGGCCAGGCCGCCCTCGCCGAGTACGACGGCAGCTCCTGGACCAACCTCGGCAACTGGACCAGCGCGACCGGCACCTACACCGACACCCACGGCTCCAGCACCGCCCGCAACCTCTACCTCCACGGCCTGGACTACGGCGCCGACGGCACGCTGCACATCTTCGGCACCTGGCGCGAGAACGCCGGCGCCGTCATGTGCAGCAGCGGCGGTCTCACCAACCACGACACCGTCTACGTCTCCAGCACCGACTACGGCCGCACCTGGAAGAACTCCGCCGGGACCACGGTCGGCACCACCGGCTCCGCGTTGGTCTCCGTCACCTCCACCGGCCTGGTCGTCGACTCCCTCAACCCCGACCACGCGCTGATGAACCAGGAGAGCCAGGCGGTCGACTCCGACAACCTTCCGCACGCACTGATCTCCTACGTACCCGGCCGCTTCACCCAGTGCGTCACCGACTACGTCGCCGGCCGCACCGCCTACGCCCGCCCCTTCCACGTCTGGAAGGACTCCGCCGGCACCTGGCACAAGACCGAGGTCCCGGTCGCCATGAGCTCCAGCCAGCGCTCCCAACTGGTCCTCGACGCCTACGACAACGCCTACGTCGTGATGCCCTACGGCCGCATCGTCGCCGCCTCGGCATCCTCCGCCTGGACCGACTGGACGGTGCTCTACGACGGCACCAGCACCCTCAACGCCTTCGGCGAGGTCGTCGTCGACCACACCCGGGTCGCCCAGGACGGCGTGCTGTCCTTCATGTACCAGGAGACCTCCACCGGGACGACCACACCCTCGCCCCTCCATGTCATCGACTTCCAACTGCCCGTCTGAGTGGAGGAAACCGCCATGACCCGCACCCCCGCCACCGCCCGCAAGCCGAAGATCGGCCTTGTGGCGGGGGGACTCGGGGCCTACTGGCCCCAGTTCCCCGACCTCCTCCCGCAACTCCAGCGCTCGGCGGCCCGCGTCACCGAGCGGATGCGGGAGTTCGACGCCGAGGTCGTCGACGTCGGCTTCATCTCCGACGCCCAGGAGGGCGCGGCCGCCGCCGAGAAGCTGCGCGCCGCCGGCTGCGACCTGATCGTCGGCTTCCTCACCACGTACATGACCGCCACCATGCTGGTCCCGATCGCCCAGCGTTCCGGCGCGCCCGTCCTGCTGATCAACCTCCAGCCCACCGAGGCGATGGACCACGCCACCTTCGACACCGGCCAGTGGCTCGCCTACTGCGGCGCCTGCCCGTTGCCCGAGATGGCCAACGCCTTCGAGCGCAGCGGCATCCCCTTCCGCTCCGTTTCCGGCCACCTGGAGGACGAGCGGGCCTGGGCCCGTATCGGCCGCTGGATCCGCGCCGCCGGAGTGCGGTCCGTGCTCCGGCACGGCAGGCACGGGCTGATGGGTCACCTCTACCCCGGGATGTACGACGTCTCCACCGACCTCACCATGGTCAGCGGCAACCTCGGCGGCCATGTCGAGGTCCTGGAGTTCGACGACCTGCGGGTACGGGTCGAGAAGGTCACCGACGCCGAGGTCGCGGGCAAGCTCGCCGACACCCGCAAGACCTTCGACATCGCCGACACCGTCGTTCCGGACGACCTGGAATGGGCGGCCAGGGTCTCCGTCGGCCTCGACCGGCTCGCCACCGACTTCGACCTCGATTCCCTCGCCTACTACCACCGCGGCCTGGACGGCGAGACCCACGAGCGGCTCGGCGCGGGCATGATCCTGGGCGCCTCGCTGCTCACCGCCCGCGGCATTCCGGCGGCCGGTGAGTACGAGCTGCGTACCTCGCTCGCCATGCTGATCACCGACCGGCTCGGTGCGGGCGGTTCCTTCACCGAGCTGCAGGCGCTCAACTTCCGTGACGGCGTGGTGGAGATGGGCCACGACGGGCCGGCCCACCTCGGCATCAGCGAACGCCGCCCGCTGCTGCGCGGCCTCGGGGTCTACCACGGCAAGCGCGGCTGGGGCGTGTCCGTCGAATTCGACGTGAAGCACGGCCCCGTCACGTTGGTCGGCCTCGGCCAGACGCGTGACGGCCGCTACAAGCTGGTCGCCTCCCAGGGCGAGGTGGTCGGCGGACCGCTCCTGGAGATCGGCAACACCACCTCCCGCGTCGACTTCCGAGCCGACCCGGGGGAGTGGACCGACGCCTGGAGCGCCACCGGCGTCGCCCACCACTGGGCCCTCGCCACCGGCCACGTCATCCCCGAACTGCGCGCGGTCGCGCAGCTGACGGGCCTGGAACTCGTCGAGGTCGGACCCTGAACAGACGCGGCCCGCACATCGGCATCAAGGACGTGGCCGAACAGGCGGGTGTCTCCCTCGGCACGGTCTCCAACGTCCTCAACCGTCCCGACACCGTGTCGGACCACACCCGCCAGCGCGTCCTCACCGTCATCGAACGGCTCGGTTACGTACGGCAGGAGTCGGCCCGCCATCTGCGGGCCGGCCGCAGCCGCATCATCGCGCTGCTCGTCCTCGACATGGCCAACCCCTTCTTCGTCGAGATGGCCCGCGGCGCCCAGCAGGCCGCCCGCGCCGCGGGACTGGCCGTCATGGTCTGCAACAGCGCCGCCGACCCGGCCGAAGAGGCCGACTACCTGGCGATGTTCGCCGAGCAGCAGGTGCGCGGCGTCCTGGTCACCCCCACCGACGGCGCCGGCGGGAACCTCCAGGCCGTACGACGCCGGGGCATTCCCTGCGTCTTCGCCGACCTCGCCCGGCCCGGCGCCGAGGCCTGCTCGGTCTCCGTCGACGACGTCGCCGGCGGCCAGCTCGCCGTGCGCCACCTCCTCGCCGAAGGCCACCGCCGGGTCGTCTACCTCAGCGGCCCCGCCCACCTCGCCCAGTCCCGCGACCGCCACCGCGGCGCCCTGACCGCCTTCGCCGAGGCCGGCCTGTCCCACGACCGGCTCACCGTCATCGCCGCCGCCCGCTTCGACGTCACCGCGGGCCGCGACGCCGCCGCCCTGCTGCTCGGCCTGCCGGACCGGCCCACGGCCGTCTTCTGCGCCAACGACCTGCTGGCGCTCGGCGTGCTCCAGGCGCTGTACGCGGCAGGCGTCCGGGTACCGGAGGAGATGGCCATCGTGGGCTACGACGACATCGACTTCGCGTCGGCCGCCGCCGTGCCGCTCACCTCCGTACGACAGCCCGCGCACCGCATCGGGCGTACGGCGGCAGAACTGCTCATCGCGGAAACGGGAGAGGAGGCGGCCACCCACGAACACCAGCGGATCGTGTACCAGCCCGAGCTGGTCGTCCGGGCCTCGTCGCTGACCACTCACGGCAGGCGCTGATCACACGCGGTATGCGTAGCATGTGGCTGCGGCCGCAGGAGCCGCGAAAGGCGGTGCAGCAGAGCTCGTGGCACGCATGGTGGGCATCAAGGATGTCGCACGACAGGCAGGCGTGTCGGTCGGCACGGTGTCGAACGTGATCAACCGTCCCGACATGGTCTCCGAGGACACACGCACCCGCGTGCTCAACGTCATCGACCAACTCGGTTACGTACGCAGCGAGTCGGCCCGCCAGCTGCGGGCCGGGCAGAGCCGCATCATCGCGCTGCTCGTCCTCGACATGGCCAACCCCTTCTTCGTCGAGGTCGCTTCCGGAGCCGAGCGCGCCGCCCGCGAGGCCGGCCTCGGCGTCATGCTCTGCAACAGCGCCGAGAGCCCCGCCGAAGAGGCCGACTACCTCGGCCTCTTCGCCGAACAGCGCGTACGCGGCGTCCTCGTCACCCCCGCCGACACCACCGGGCGCAACCTCGAGTCCTTCCGCCGGCACGGCATCCCCTACGTCTTCGTCGACCGCGTCGTCCCCAGCGCCGAGGCCTGCTCGGTCTCCGTCGACGACATCGCCGGCGGCACCCTCGCCGCCGAGCACCTCATCGAGCAGGGCCACGACCGCATCGCCTACATCAGCGGCCCCATGCACCTCACCCAATGCCTGGACCGCCGCACCGGCGCCCTCGCCGCCCTCGCCGCGGCCGGGCTCCCGCCCGAATCCCTCTCCCACATAGAGGCCGACCGTCTCGACGTCCCCTCCGGCCGCGACGCCGGCGCCCGCCTTCTCGGCATGTCCCGCCGCCCCACCGCCGTCTTCTGCGCCAACGACCTCCTCGCCCTCGGCGTCCTCCAGTCCCTCTACGCCGCCGGCGTCGCCGTCCCCCACGAGATCGCCCTCGTCGGCTACGACGACATCGAATTCGCCGCCGCCGCCGCCGTCCCCCTCACCTCCGTCCGCCAGCCCGCCTACCGCATGGGCCGCGCCGCCGCCGACCTCCTCATCGAGGAAACCGGCAACTCCGCGGACGACCACCACCACCGCCGCATCGTCTTCCAGCCCGAACTCGTGGTCCGCGGCTCCACGCTCAAGTCCCGCTAGGGGCGCCCCATCCTTCGGGGGTCCAGGGGGCCTGCCCCGTGGTTTTCGGGAAGGGGCGGGGTGGGGGACAGTCAGCCGACGGCCACAGCCCCGGCGGGCGCGCGCAGCAGTTGCCGCACTTCCCGGACCGCGCTGCGCCCCGCGCGGTTGGCTCCGACCGTGCTGGCCGAAGGCCCGTACCCGATCAGGTGCACCCGATGGTCCCGCGCCACGCGTGTGAGGCTGTCCAGCCGAACCCCACCCCCGGGCTCGCGCAGCCGAAGCGGTGACAGATGGTCGAGCGCGGCCCGAAAGCCGGTCGCCCAGAGCACGACGTCGGCGTCCACGCGCCGCCTGTCGTTCCAGACGGCGCCGCCGGGCGTCAGGCGGTCGAACATCGGCAACCGCTCCAGCACGCCGCGCGCCCGCGCGGCGGCCATGGCCTCGGTCATGGGCAACCCGGTCACGCTCACGACGCTCTGCGGGGGCAGCCCCTGCCGGACCCGCTCTTCCACGAGGGCGACGGCGGCGCGGCCCTGGTCCTCGCCGAACGGCCCGGTGTGGAAGACGGGGGGCCGCCGGGTCACCCAGGTCGTCGCGGCCGCCACGTCGGCGATCTCCAGCAGCAGCTGCACCGCCGAGGTGCCGCCGCCGACCACGATGACGCGCTTGCCGGCGAACTCCTCGCGCCCCCGGTATCCGGCGGTGTGCAACTGCCGCCCCGCAAACAGCTCCTGGCCAGGGTAGCGCGGCACGAAGGGCCGGTCCCACGTCCCGGTGGCGTTGACGAGCGCCCGGGCGGACCAGTCGCCGTCGTCCGTCCCGACGAGCAGCCGGTCGCCGTCGGCGGCGTCCCGTACGGCCGATACGTTCACCGGCCGGCGCACCCGCAGGTCGAACGCGCGCTCGTAGCGGTCGAAGTACTCCGCCACGACGTCCGCCGACGGCCGGTCCGGATCCGCATCCTCCAGGGGCATCCCGGGAAGTTCGTGGACGCGGTGCGCCCGGCCGTAGGTCAGGGAGGGCCAGCGGAACTGCCAGGCGCCGCCGGGGCCGGGGGAGTGGTCGAGTACGACGAAGTCCTGGCCCGGCAGCAGGCCGGCCCGCCGCAGGAAGTACGCCGCCGAGAGTCCGGCCTGGCCGGCTCCGACGACGGCGACGTCGATCTCGCGCGCTGCGTCCACATGGTTCACGGTTCTACCAACCGTGTCGTACGCCGTAACCTTCCCGGCTCAGCCGGCCGGGGTCGCCGGCCCAGCGGCGCAGCCGGGCGACGCGGTCGGCGGCCTCGGCGAGGCGTGCGACGGACAGGTCGCCGTCGGCCACCGCGCGGGCGGCGGCGGTGTGGACGGCCTGGTGGACGCCGGGACCGCAGCCGGGGCCGAGCTGGAGCAGGTCGAGCCCGGCGATCCAGGCGAGCACGGCCGCGCCGGGGATGCCCCAGCGGTCGACCACCGCGGGGGCGTCCAGTGGCTCGCTCACCGCCACGCCCTCGTAGCCCAGCTCCCCGCGCAGTACCTCCGGTACGCAGCCGCCGGCCAGCGCGGCGAGCGGGTCGACGGCGACCGCCATCACCCCCGCCGCGACGCCCTCCGCGAAGGGCCGTAGCGCGCCGTCCCCCGTGAAGGGGCCCAGCGCGGCCGCCACCCCGTGGCCCTGAAGTTCGGCGACGTACGAACCGGTGTCGCCGGCAGCCGCCCGTGGCCGTACGCCGAGATGCACATTGGCGCCCGCCGCCATCAGCTCCGCCGCGGCCGCTTCACCGCACGCGGCGCCGTCGCGCGGGGTGAGGCCGATCAGCGCATCGGGATACAGGGCCCGCAGATCGGCCGGGACGTCCCCGTGCAGAACGACGCCGGGCAGACCTTCGGTCAGGCCGCTCGCGATCCAGCCGGGCAGCCGCTCCCCGCCGCAGGACGGCAGCAGGCATGCGTCGACCAGGACGGCGACTGGGTGCGGCACAGACACGGATGGGTCCCCCTTGGATGCGCGACGGCAGACGGACCTTATCCCGGGAGCCCCCTATTGGTCCAGACCAATAGCCTCTCAGTGGGTGCGTGCGGCCGTGGCCGGCGGTGAGCGGTGCCACGCGGCCGCGCGCGAACCCGCGATCGGACGGCGGGGCGCGAGGCGGTCAGAGGCGAAAGGGGAAAAGCGGGTGAGAAGGCGTCAGCAGCCGCGAGGACACGCGGCGGAGGCCACCCGCAGCAGGTCGATGTGACCGCGCGTGGTGAGCAGAACGGGACGCAACATGCCGCCGAAGGTAGCCACGCCGTCAGACCCCGATCAATGCTGTCTCGTCACGCGGACACGAGCGTGGACCTGGATGTCCGAGGCGTGGGCGACCATGGACACATGGCCGACGCTTTCACCACCCGTACGATCGACATCACGACCGGCTCCGCCGAGACGGTCCACGACCTCACCGGCGCCTGTGCCGCCTTCCTGCGCGAAGCCGCGCACGGCCGCGACGGACTGCTCAACGTCTTCGTCCCGCACGCCACCGCAGGCGTGGCCGTCATCGAGACCGGCGCCGGCAGCGACGACGACCTGCTCGCCGCCCTCCGCGACCTCCTCCCCGCCGACAACCGCTGGCGGCACCGCCACGGCAGCCCCGGCCACGGCCGCGACCACGTCCTCCCCGCCCTCGTGCCGCCGCACGCCACTCTCCCCGTCGTCGGCGGCCAACTGGAGCTGGGCACCTGGCAGTCCGTCGTCCTGGTCGACACCAACGTCGACAACCCCCGCCGCCAGGTCCGGCTCAGCTTCCTCGGCTGACGGCCGCCGCCGCCCGGCCCACCGAGGCGACCAACGGTGTCATGCGGTACGGCACCCGCTCCCGCAGCGCCATCTCGGTGCGGGTCCGCACCACGCCGGGCACCTGGATGAGGCGCTGGATCACGTCCTCCAGGTGGGCGTTGTCGCGGGCGACCACACGGGTGAACAGATCGCCGCCGCCGGTGATCGAGAAAGCCTCGATGATCTCCGGGACCGCCGCCAGCGCGTCGCCGACGTCGTCCAGATGCCCCTGGGTGACCTCGATGTGGACGAAGGCCAGTACGGGATGGCCGAGGGCCGCCGGTGACAGGCTCGGGGCGTAGCCGGTGATGACGCCGTCGCGTTCCAGCCGGTCCAGGCGCGCCTGGAGCGTCCCGCGGGCGACGCCCAGGATGCGGGCGTACTCGCGCACGCTGGTGCGCGGCTGTTCCAGGAGGAGCGCCAGGATCCGCGCGTCCAGCTCGTCCGCCGGCATGAGCCACTGGCCTCCTCGTGGTAGCTGCAATGGCTTGTTGACTGTACCAACGGCCCAACGAGGAGGCCCTCACAGCGTGGCGGGCGTGCCGTGGTGGGTGAGGGGGAGGGCCTGTTGGGCCCAGATGACCTTGCCGGTGGGAGTCTGGCGGGTACCCCACTGGTCGGTGAGCTGGGCGACGAGCAACAGGCCGCGTCCGCCTTCGTCGTAGGTACGGGCACGGCGTAGGTGCGGTGCGGTGGCGCTGTGGTCGGAGACCTCGCAGATGAGTGCGGTGTTCTTGATGAGCCGCAGTTGGAGGGGGCCGCCCCCGTAGCGGACGGCGTTGGTGACGAGTTCGCTGACCACCAGTTCGGTGGTGAAGGCGATGTCGTCCAGGTCCCAGGCGGTCAGCTGGTCGGTGGTGTGCCGGCGGGCGTCGGCCACGATGGCGGGGTCGGCCGGCAGGTCCCATGCCGCGACCTGGCCGGCGTCGAGGGCGTGCGTACGGGCCAGGAGGAGGGCGATGTCGTCAACGGGGCGTCCGCGTCCGGGCAGCAGGGTGTCCAGCACGAGGGTGCAGGTCTCCTCCAGCGACTCGGAGGGCCGGCTGAGGACCTGGCCGAGGAGGGCGAGCCCGGTGTCGATATCGAGGTCGGGGGTCTCGATGAGGCCGTCGGTGAACAGGGCGAGCACGCTCCCCTCCGCCAGGTCGAACTCGGACGTCTCGAAGGGGAAGCCGCCCACGCCCAGAGGAGGGCCGACCGGCAGATCGAGGAAGTGGACGGCCCCGTCGGGGTCGGTCACGGCGGGCAGCACGTGCCCGGCGCTGGCGAGGGAACAACGCTGGGACACCGGGTCGTAGACGGCGTACAGGCAGGTGGCGCTGATCCCGTCGGCCGGCAGGGTCTCCTCGCCTTCCTGGCGGGTGACGACGTCGTCGAGGCAGGTCAGCAGTTCGTCCGGGGCCAGATCGACGTCGGCGAGAGTACGCACGGCTGTCCGCAGCCGGGCCATTGCCGCCGAGGCGTGCAGACCGTGGCCGACCACGTCGCCGACCACCAGGGCGACCCGGGCTCCGGAGAGCGGGATGACATCGAACCAGTCGCCGCCCACGCCCGCGCGGGATCCGGCGGGCAGGTAACGGGAGGCGACCTCCACAGCGGACTGCTCCGGCATGTGCTGCGGGAGCAGACTCTGCTGGAGGGTGATCGCGGTGGCGCGCTCGCGGGTGTAGCGGCGGGCGTTGTCGACACAGACGGCAGCCCGTGCGGTGATCTCCTTGGCGAGCAGCAGATCGTCGGCGTCGAAAGGGTCGTCCGTGCGGTGGCGGAAGAACTGTGCCAGTCCCAGTGTGGTCCCGCGGGCCAGCAGCGGCACGATCAGCATCGAGTGGATTCCGTACTTATCGATGCTTCGCACGCAGTCGCGGTTCGTCGTTGCCCACTCGGGGATCGATGTGCCGTCGGCGTTGTGCAGCGAGGAGCGTGCGCCGGCCAGCGCGAGGGCCGCACTCGAACCCTTGGGGTGCCGGTGGGTCTGCCCGACAGGGAGTGCGGCCTCCGGGCAGCCCTCCAGCACGGACTGCTGGGCGACCCGGCGAAGGAGCAGCGGCTCAGGCTCCGCTTCCTCGCCGCGCAGTGCGGAGTCCAGCAGATCGACGGTGACGAAGTCGGCGAAGCGGTCGGTGCCGACCTCCGCCAGTTCCTGGGCGGTGACAGAGACATCCAGGCTGCGCCCGATCCGCATGCTCGCCTCGTTCATCACCTCGAGCCGCCGACGCGCCCAGTACTGCTCGGTGGTGTCGTACAGGGTGGCGCCGACGCCTCGCACCCGGCCTGCCGCATCCTTCAGCGGGAAGATCGAGGTGGACCAGGAGTGTTCGCGGCTCTCGCCGGGGGCGTGAGCGTGCCGCTCGTGCTGCAGCGCCAGCCCCGTGCGCAGGACGTGCTCGGTGAAGCCAGGAATGTCCTCGGCCCCCACGAAGAGCCGTCCAGGCTCCCGCTCGCCCATCCGCAGCCCCAGGAGTTCGCTCTCCGCCGTCGCCGCCACGGCGGCGAACGCCTGGTTGACCCCCACGATCCGGGCCCGGCTGTCGCCGACCGCCAAGGCCATCGGGAGCTGGGCCAGCGCCCACTCCTTGAGCACCTCGGCGCCGGGCCCACCGTCCGGCTGCCCCGGGAGTTCGGCTGCCAGGATCCACAGGGAGTCACCGTCAGCGCCCTGGAGCGGTTGCGCGTGCATCACGACGTCCAGCCGCCGCCCGTCGCGGTGTCGCGCCACGACCGTTCCGCTCCACGCTTCCGAGGCGGCACAGGCCCGTCGGCCGGCGTCGGGCAACTCCGCCGCCAGCAGGTCCTGCACCTGCCGCCCCATCACCTCACCCGGGTCGTACCCGAGGAGCCGTACGGCAGCTGGGCCCCAGGCCGTGATCGTGCCGCGACTGTCAACCGCCGCCACCGTTTCAGGACCGGAGTGAAGCCTGGCGCGGCCCGCGCCTGCACCGGCGTCGTCGCGCTCGTCCACGGGTGTCTCTCTCGCACTCACCACAGGTGACTCCTACGGTCAGTCTTCCGCACGATCCCGGAGCAGACCACTGGGCCGCTGTGCCGGCCGGGCTCGCCGGCAGGCGTGGGCCACTGGCCTCTTCGTGGTCGCCGCAAGGGCCTCTCTGCTGTACCAATGGCTCAGCAAGATCAAGGTCGGTTGAGCCAGTGCCCTTGAAGATGCTTTGCTTGGGCCGACGATGGCGTTGCGGCGGACTCTCCGTCCCCGCAACGCCTTTTCCATGCCTGGAAGGGCCGAGGGGGGATCGGGCGATGAAGAGGATGTTCGCGGCGCCGGACCCGGGGCGGACGCGGCTTCGCTGGGCGGCCCGCGCCCTGCTCGGTATCGGTCTGGCCGTCGCCGTGACACTCGCCGCCGGGCTCCCGCTGCCCACCGTCGTCGCGGGCGGCCTGGCGGCGCTGCTGGCACTGTTCAGCGTGGCCGACCCCACCGTCGGCGGGCAGGCGGTCACCACCGCCCTGCTGCCCGTGGCCGGTCTGCCCGTACTGACGCTCGCGGCCTGGCTCCACCCGTATCCGGGGGCGCGCGACGTCGCGTTCCTCGCGGTGGTCTTCGCCGGGGTCTACGCCCGGCGCTGGGGACCGCGCGGCCACGCGCTCGGCGTGTTCGCCTTCATGATGTTCTTCGTCGCGCAGTTCCTGCATGCCGTACCCGGGTCGCTGCCCGAGCTGTACGTCGCGATCGGCCTCGCCCTCGCCGCGGCCGCGCTCGTCCGCTTCGGGTTGTGGTGCTACGAGCGTGGGGCGCCGCCCGTACCGGCCGTCGCCCTGCCGCAGCCGCGCGGGCTGCGCAGGCCGACCACCCGCCAGGCCGTCCAGGCGACCGTGGCGGCGGGTGTCGCGGTCGCCGTCGGCCAGGCCCTCTTCCCGGACCGCTGGTACTGGGCCGTGGCCACCGCCTGGTGGATCTTCGTCAACACCACCTCGCGCGGCGAGACCCTCATCCGGGGCTTCCGCCGTCTCCTGGGCACCGTCGCCGGTATCGCGGCCGGGCTCATGACGGCGCTTCCGCTGCACGGCGCCCCGGTCCCGACCGCCGTCCTGGTCGCCGCGTGCGTCTTCGGGATCTTCTACAGCGCCCCGGTCTCGTACAGCTGGATGATGTTCTTCGTGACGGTCATGGCCGGGCTGCTCTACGGGCTCCTGGGCGTCCTGCATCCCGGGCTGCTCGTCCTGCGCCTGGAGGAGACCGCCGTCGGCGCGTTCGGTGCGGCGGTCGCGGTGGCCGTGGTGCTGCCCGTCACCACGCATGCCGTCACGGACGCCTGGATCCAGCGGTCGCTGCACGCCGTACGGGACTTCACGGCCGAGGCTGCCCTGCACCTCGCCGGCGGCCCGGGTGACGGCCTGGCGCGCCATGTGGCCGAACTCGACCACCTCCTGGCCCGGGTACGCGTCTGCGTGGCGCCCCTCGTCCACCCGCTGAGCCCCATGCGCCACCGCAAGGCCCGCGCCCTCACCGTCCTCGCCCTTCTGGACGACTGCGCCGACCGGGTCCGCGCCCTGGCCGGCGTCGTGGCCGACCCGTCCGCGGGCCACGACGCCCGGCTGCTCGCCGCCTGCGCCCGCGTCGAGGCCGCCGTGGCGCGGCTCGTCGAGCCCGGCTCCCCGGCCGCCCACCCCGAGCCGTCGGGGCCTGGCGCGGACCACCCGCACGCCGACCGCGCCCTCGCCCATCTCGACGGCCTGGAGACGGCGCTCACGGACCTCGCGGTGCCGCTGCGGTCCGCCACACGCGCCTCACGCGCCGCCCTCGCCGCCTGAGCAGGCTTCGGGTGGCCGGTCACCACAGATCGTGGCGGTCCCAGATCGGGTCGGCGGCGTAGGGCCGGCATGCCGCGAGGTTGTCCCGTGCCGGGTGCCGTCGGCCGGCCGGGCCCTGGGCGAAGGCGCGCAGCAGGTTCTCCGTGACCCGGCGGGTGAAGCGGGCCGTGTCCGGGGGGATGCCGTGCGCGCCGTCGCCCTTCAGGGACTCGACCCAGCGCATGGTGCCGGTGTTGAACACCCCGGCGCCGCTCGCGGCCGTGTAGTAGGCCGAGTCCTGGTAGCTGCGCACGCCACGGCAGACCAGCGGGGAGTGGGCGACGACCTCGATCGGCCGGGGCGTACCGGTGCCGCCGGTGACCCGGTCGTATTCGGTGCCGACGAGATGGGGGAAGCGGCTGTCGCGCGTGACACCGGTCCCCGCGAACAGCCAGTGGCCCGGCTCGGCGACGGCGTAGTCGGCGCTCGTCCCGTTCGACTCGTACAGGGTGCCGGTCAGTGAGTTCTCCGGGCAGGCGTGCGGGGGCTCGCGCCAGTCGGCGGTGACGGCGGCCGGGTCGCTGCCGTACAGGGGGTCGTGCGGCCAGTCGGTCTTGTAGCAGACCACCCGGCGCCGGTCGCCGTGCGCGGTCGGCTCCAGGCGGATACGGCGGAAGCAGGCGTTCGCGCCGAGAAAGGCGAGATTGGCGCCGGCGTCCCGGGCGCCGGTCACGCGCTCGCGCATGGCCGGCGTCCAGTACTCGTCGTGTCCGAGGGAGATCACCGCGCGGGCGTCCGCCAGCAGGTGCGGCTCGCGGTCGAGGTCCGTGTTCGTCACGTAGGCCAGCGGCAGCCGCAGGCTCTCGGCCAGCGCGATGGCGGGTTGCTCGTACGTGAGGAACAGCGGAGCGCCGTCACCGTCGTAGGGGCGGTCGCAGCTGACCGCCAGCGAGCGGCCCGCGTAGTCGGCCTTGCCGCCCGGCCCGTGGTACAGGCTGCGACCGCCCCAGGCGTTGTACGCCTGCCAGGTCGCCACCGCGTTCACCAGGACCACGCGGCCCGCCGTCTCCGGGGACCGCACGGTGAGCGGTACGTACCGCTGCGCCCCGCCGTCGGCGGTGAGCCGGAAGAGGTACGCCCCCTCGGGCCAGCCCGTGGTGGATATCCCGGCGCCGGGCCGCCAGGCGGCGGCCGAGACCGTACGGGTCGGGCCCTGCGCCTGCGGCACGGGTTGTTCGTGCCCGGGCAGGCTCCCGGAGGCCCACACCCTGCGGGCCTGGGCGCCGCCATACCAGCCCATCCGGAAGGCCTCGACACGGAATGTCCGGCTGGTGGTGGATACGAACAGCCGGACCGGTTCGCCGGGCAGCACGCTCACCCGGTCCGCGTACCCCTCGACCGCACGGTCGTTCCCGTCCTCCCGCTGCCGCAGCCCCCAGTCGTGGTCGCCGGCGCGGTCGTTCTCCGCCGGGCCCGTCCCGTCGCCGCCGCCCTTCGGCCGTGGCGAGGCTCCGGTCGCCGAGCAGCCGGCCACCAGGCCGCCCGCACCTGCGCCGGCCACGGACCCGAGAAAGCGCCGCCGGTCCCACTGCGTGGTCACAGTGCGAGGCTAGGCGCGGCGACCGCACCGGGCCCGCCCGCGTAAGCCGACCGGAGGACGGCCCCGGTGGGAAGGCCGAGGCGGTCGCTCGCCGCCCAGAATCCACCCGCCGGTACGAACCCGCCAGGGAGGTACTACTCTCGGCCGCCGTACAGACAACAGGCGGAAGAGGTACGGCAGTGGCCGGGCACGCATACATCGGGTCGTTCACATCGGCGGGCGGCCGGGGACTGACCGCTGCCGCCGTCGACCCCGGCACCGGGGCGCTGACCGCGCTGCACTCGACGGACGCGGTGGACAACCCGTCCTTCCTCGCGCTGTCGCCGGACGGCCGACTGCTGTACGCGGTGAGCGAGAACCCCGAGGACGGCGGCGCCGCCGTCTTCTCGCTGGCCGACCCGGCGGAGCCCCGGCAGCTCGGCAAGACGGCGCCGGTGGGCGGCGGCGATCCCACCCACCTGAGCCTGCACCGGGGCCATCTGCTCACCGCCAACTACAAGACCGGCACGGTCAGCGTGCTCCCGCTCGGCGAGGACGGCGGCATCGGCGAGCCCGTCTTCGTACTGGAGCACGAGGGCGACGGCCCCCACCCGGAGCGCCAGACCGGCCCGCACGCCCACATGGTGCTGCCCGACCCGTCCGGGCGCTGGGTGCTGACGGTGGACCTCGGTACGGACTCGGTGCGGGTGTGCGAACTGGACCCGGCCGGCGGCGAGCTGGAGATCGAGCGGGAGCTGGGGCTGCGCTCCGGGATCGGCCCGCGCCATCTGACGTTCCACCCGCGGGGGGACCGGGCGTACATCGTCAACGAGCTCGACTCGGTCGTGACGGTCTGCCACTGGGACCCGGAGGTCGGGCGGCTGCGCCCGGTGGCCGAGGTGTCCGTGCTGCCGGAGGGCGCGCAGGGCACCAACCACCCGTCGGAGCTGGTGATCTCGGCGGACGGGCGGTACGCCTGGGTCGCCAACCGCGGGCACAACAGCATCGCGGTGCTGTCCCTCGACGAGTCCGGCGACCGGCTCGAGCTGCGGGGGACCGTCGGCTGCGGCGGCGACTGGCCGCGCCACCTCACCCTCGACCCCTCCGGCAGCCGCCTGTACGCCGCCAACGAGCGCTCCGGCGGCGTGGCGTGGTTCGACCTCGACCCGGAGAACGGAATGCCCGTACAGGCAGGCTCGGTCAACGTACCGGCCGCGTCCTGCGTCGTCTTCGGCTGACAGTCCTGACAGCTTCGGCTGACAGGCTTCGGCTCACGGCTGACATACGAACGCGCGGGCGGCAGGCCCCCGCTGAGGGCTGCCACCCGCGCGTCGCGCGTGGACGGGTTCAGTGGGCAGAGGCACCCTGCGAGGGCTGCTGGGCGATGCCGAGCGCGGTGGTGTACTTGCCGACGACCAGCTTGCCGATCGCCGGGTAGGGGCCGAGCGCGTCGGCGCCCAGGCAGCCGGCCTCCTTGGAGGCGTCGTGCAGCAGCTCGGGGGCGATCTCCGGGCCGATCAGGCAGGGCGCGAGGGCCAGGGTGGTCGAGCCGGAGGAACGCAGCTGGTCGGAGGCCTGCGCGATGGAGCCCTCGACATCCAGGGCGGCGGCCAGCACCGGCACCGCGAGCCGCGCGGCGAGCAGCAGACCCGTCACCCCGGCGGCCTGGACCGCCTCCTCGCCGCCGACGGTGGCGAGGATGATGCCGTCCGCCGCCGTCGCGACGGTGAACAGCCGGGCGCGGTCGGCGCGGGCCAGGCCGGCCTCGGAGAGCCGTACGTGCAGCGCCTCGGCGAGCAGCGGGTGCGGGCCGAGGACATCGGTCACCTCGGCGGCGGAACGGCTGTCCATGACGGCCTGGCGGATGCGGCGCATCACCGAGGCCTCGGGGCCGGCCAGCAGCGGTACGACGACGGCCGCGGGGCCGTCCTCCTTGCGCTCGGCGGCCGCCTGGGACAGTACGGTCTCCAGCGTCGGGAACTCGTCACCGTCGCCGTCGACGAAACCTATACGGGGGTCGAGGCCTGACAGCTCGGAACGGGCGATGCTGATGACTTCCTCCGCCAGACTCCGGGTCGCGGAGGACGGGGTGCCGGGCACGGCGAGGACAAGCGCCGGAGCGCCCTCGGGCGTGGTCAGCAGTTCCGGTCGCCGGTGCCGCCCGGGCTGGCGGGGGCGCGGCATTCGAACGGGCAGGCCGGATGCGGGGCCTTCGGCAGTGCTCATGGCGAGGCATGCTAGTGCCTCCGGCGGTTCTCATGTTCGGGAGGGTCCATCGGAGGGGTTACCTGTCCGGTTCCGTCCCGATACGGTGCCGGTCGGCCTGATCCGGCACCGTATCGAACGGATGGTGACTCACCCGAGGCCGCGGGCGTCCTGCTTGAGGGCGGTGTCCACGGTGAGCGCCGAGGCGACCACCATGCTCAGCAGTGGGTCCGGGAGCTGCCGGTGGATCTGCAGCACGTAGTTGTCCGCCGTGGTGAACATGGTCTTGGCCAGGCCCTCCCACGTCTTGGTGATCCGGCCGACCTCGGTCTCGGTGTGGTCGACGATCGCGAAGTTCCAGGCCCGCCAGTTCTCGGCCTTGATGGCGCCGATCTTCTGGCCGTTGACCTCGAACGAGAAGTTGATCTTCCCGATGGCGTTCTGCTGGACGATCTCACCGAGTGTCTGTCCGTCCGGACGCTGCACGATGACCTTGGACTTGATGAACTTCGCCGGCCGGGTGAGCAGCAACTGCGGCTGCCCGTACGCGTCGCGCACCTCGAGCCTGACCGGCAGGTACTGGTCGACACTGGACACGAAGCGCAGCACCTTGCGGGCCGTCGACTGGCCGACCTGGACCACCGAGCCGAGCTGGCGGCCGCCCTGGTCGAAGACGCTGTACTCGTTGTTGAGCTCGATCAGCTTGGCCTTCTGGTTCACCACGAGCACCGGCTCGCTGAACAGGGTGCCGCCGCCCGGTCCCGTCGGGGCGACACCGGCCTGCTGCTGCACCTGCCGCTGCACGCGGGACGGGTCGTGGCCGCCGTCCACGCCCAGCTCCCAGGGGTTGTCCTTCTGCTGCGGGGGCTGCTGCGGATACGCCTGCTGGCCGTACTGCTGCTGGGGCGCCGCCTGTTGCTGCGGCACGGCCTGCTGCTGGAACTGCCCCTGCTTCTGGTACTGGCCCTGCTGCGGAGCCTGCTGTTGCGGAGGTACCTGCGCCTGCGGCTGGCCGGCGTGCGTGTGCTCCGTCCACTGGGAACCGTCCCAGTAGCGCAGCAGGTTCGGAGTGCCGTGCGGGTCCGCGTACCAGCCCGCCGGGGTGTTCGAATGCGTCGTCACCCGGGCAGACTAACGGTTTCCGGCCCGTTCAGGGCAGCTGCCAGTCGACCGGGTCCGCTCCCTGCCGCACCAGCAGGTCGTTGGCCCGGCTGAACGGCCTGGAGCCGAAGAAGCCCCGGTCGGCCGACATGGGAGAGGGGTGGGAGGACTCGATGGCCGGCAACTCGCCCAGCAGAGGCCGCAGATTGCGCGCGTCGCGCCCCCACAGGACCGACACCAGCGGCCTGCCGCGCGCCGCCAGCGCCCGGATCGCCTGCTCGGTGACCTCCTCCCAGCCCTTGCCGCGATGGGCGGCCGGCTTGCGCGGGGCGGTGGTCAGCGCCCTGTTGAGCAGCAGCACGCCCTGCTGGGTCCACGGAGTGAGATCGCCGTTGGACGGCCGGGGGAGACCGAGGTCGCTGCCCAGCTCCCGGTAGATGTTCTCCAGGCTGCCGGGCAGCGGGCGCACGTCCGGCGCGACGGAGAAGCTGAGCCCCACCGCGTGTCCGGGAGTGGGGTACGGGTCCTGGCCGACGATCAGCACCCGCACCTCGTCGAAGGGCTGCTGGAAGGCTCGCAGCACATTCGTCCCGGCCGGCAGGTAGGTGCGCCCTGCGGCGATCTCGGTGCGCAGGAAGTCGCCCATCCCGGCGATCCGCTCGGCCACCGGTTCCAGGGCTTTCGCCCAGCCCGCTTCGACGATCTCGTTCAACGGTCGTGCTGCCACGGGCAGTCACTCTAGTGGCTCAGACGACCGCCGCCCGCACGCACAGCACATCCGGCAGATGCTCGGCCACCAGCTCCCAGCTGTCGCCCTCGTCCGCGCTCGCGTACACCTCCCCGTTGCGGTTGCCGAAGTACACCCCGGCCGGATCGGCGTCGTCCGTACGCAGGGCGTCCCTGAGCACCACCCCGTAGTGCTCGTCCCGCGGCAGGCCCGCGCTCAGCGGTGACCACGAGGCCCCGGCGTCCTCCGTGCGGTAGACCCGGCAGTGGTAGCCCGGGGGATAGCGGTCGCTGCCGTCGCTGACCGGGAAGACGTACGCCACGCCGCCGCGCCGGGGATGGGCGGCGACGGCGAAGCCGAAGTCGGCGGGCAGCCCCTTGCCGATCTCCGCCCAGCTCGCTCCGGAGTCGTCGCTGCGGTAGACGCCGCCGTGGTTCTGCAGGTACAGCCGGTCCGGGTCCACCGGATCCGCCGCGATCTTGTGCACGCACTGGCCGAACTCGGGGTAGGGGTCGGGCAGGAATTCCGCCTTGATCCCGGTGTTGGACGACGCCCAGCTCGCCCCGCCGTCCCTCGACCGGTACACCCCGCCCGACGACACGGCCACCGTCACCGCGTCCGGGTCGCGGGGATCGGTGACCACGGTGTGCACGGCCTGCCCGCCGAAACCCGCGCCCCACTGCTCGCGATGCGGGTGCTCCCACAGGCTGCGTACGAACTCGAAGGTCTCCCCGCCGTCGTCGGAGCGGAACAGCGCGCCCGGCTCGGTGCCCGCCCACACCACACCGGGCGCGCCCGGCCCGGCCGGCTGGAGCTGCCACACCCGCTCCAGCGAGGCACCGGTCCCCTCGGGGAACTTCACCGCCGGGCGCGCCGGTTCGTGCCAGCTGCGGCCCAGGTCGTCGGAGCGGAACACCGAGGGGCCCCAGTGCGAGCTGTCCGCACCGGCCAGGAGCCTGGGCACGGCGCGGCGGGTGTCGATGCCGACGGAGTACACCGCCTGCATCGGGAAGTGCGGCCCGGTCAGTTCCCAGCTCCCGCCACCGCCCCGGCGCCCGAGGAACAGGCCCTTGCGGGTGCCCACCGCGAGCAGTACGTCGTTTCTGGCCATGGTGCCTCTCCTCCGGGATGCGGAATGTGTCCGGCATCACAGAGTCTGCACCGCCCCACTGACAACGTCCCCTCCGGCGCGCGTACTGCCTGTTCAAAGGGCCCGCGCAGGGACGGCCTAGACGCGCTGCTCCCCGGCCTCCTGGACAGCGTCCTCATCGCCGGCGCCCGCCGGGACGGCCGGTCCATCGGCTGAATCCCGCTTCTCCGGCAGGTGGTTGAAGAGCAGGTTCAGGGCGATCGCGGTGATGCAGCCCGCGCTGATCCCGCTGTCCATCACCGTCTGGAACCAGTCGGGGAACCGGTCGTAGATGGTCGGCACACCCACCGGCAGCAGGCCGACCGCGAGTGACACCGCGACCACCGTCAGGTTGTGGTTGTCCTTGAACTCGACCGTGGCCAGCGTCCGCAGCCCGTTCGCCGCCACCGACCCGAACATCACCAGGCCCGCGCCGCCCAGCACCGGTGCCGGTATCGCGGCGACCACGGCGCCCAGCTTCGGCAGCAGGCCGAGCAGCACCAGGATGCCGCCCGCCGTCGCGACGACCCAGCGGCTGCGCACCCGGGTCATGCTGACCAGGCCGACGTTCTGCGCGTAGGCGGTGTACGGGAAGGTGTTGAAGATGCCGCCGAGGACCGTGGACACGCCGTCCGCGCGCAGGCCGTCCGCGAGCCGCCGCGGCTCGATCCTGCGGCCGGTCAGCTCGCCCACCGCGATGAAGTCACCCGTCGTCTCGGTCATCGTCACCAGCGCCACCACCAGCATCGACACGATCGCCGCGCCCTGGAAGGACGGGGTGCCGAAGTGGAACGGCGTGCTGATGCCGACCCAGTCCGCGGCGCCGACCCCGCCGAAGTCCGTGAAGCCCAGCGGCACGGCCGCCACCATGCCGAGCACGATGCCGGCCAGCACCGCGATCCGGCTCAGGAACGGCGGCGCGAAGCGCTGGATCACCAGCACCGCCACCAGCACCCCGGCCGCCAGCGCGATGTTCTTCGGCTCCCCGAAGTCCTTGGCGCCCTGGCCGCCGGCCGCCCAGTTGCCGGCCACCGGCAGCAGGCTCAGCCCGATGACCAGGATCACGGTGCCGGTCACCAGCGGCGGGAAGAACCGCAGCAGCCGCCCGAACACCGGGGCCAGCAGGATCATCGCCAGCCCCGCCACGATGACCGAGCCGTAGATCGCCGGTAGTCCGCCGTCCTTGCCGATCAGCACCATCGGCGTCACCGCCGCGAACGTACAGCCCTGCATGATCGGCAGGCGTACGCCGAACCGCCACCACCCGACGCACTGCAACAGCGTCGCGACGCCGCACAGCAGCAGGTCGGCGGTGATCAGATACGCCAGGTCGGCGCCCTTCAGCCCCAGTGAGCCACCGACGATCAGCGGCACCGCCACCGCGCCCGCGTACATGGCCAGCACATGCTGGAGGCCGAATGCCCCCAGCTGCGCGGCCGGCAGGACTTCGTCCACCGGGTGGACGGACTTCTCTACAGTCGCCATTGGCTCTCCTCGACACCACGCGTGCGGGTGGAACAGCCTCAGACCGTAGACGCCTTGAACAGTTTGTTGATTTCGAGAAGGTTTCAGATGTGTGTCACAGGATCGGGCGAGCCGCGGTCAACAGTCCGTCCCAGTCCGGAATCTTCACCGTCGCACGATCCAGCGAGCGGCCCAGCTCCGCCTCCGCCGCCTCGATCGCCTCCCATCCCGACCACTCCACCGGCTCGGCGCCCAGTGCCCGCAGCCCCTCCAGCGGATCCGCCGGCAGCGCCCGGGCCTGCAGCAGCGGCGCGTCGGCGACGAGGGCGGCGGCCGTCTGCTTGGCGCAGGGGCGGTTGGTGCCGATCACCCCGGTCGGCCCGCGCTTGATCCACCCGGCGACGTACTCGCCCGGCGACGGCTGCCCGTCACGCAGCACCCGGCCCTCGTCATTGGGTACGATCCCGGCGCTCGCGTCGAACGGCAGCCCGGCCAGCGGCACCCCCCGGTAGCCCACGCTGCGCAGCACCAGCTGCGCGTCGATCTCCTCCAGCCGGCCGGTGCCGGCCACCCCGCCCAGTCCGTCGGGCGCCGTCCGCTCGAAACGCACCCCCGCCACCGCGTCCTCGCCCAGCAGCTCCACCGGCCGCAGGAAGAACCGCAGATGGATCCGCCGGGGCCGCCCCGAGGCCGGCCGCTCGGCCCAGCCCCGTAGCACTTCCACATTGCGCCGTGCCGCCGGCGGCAGCCCGGAAGGGTCCGCGTAGGCCGGGTCCAGGGCCAGCTCATCGGACCGTACGACCACCTCGGCGCCCGGCAGGTCGCCCAGCTCGCGCAGCTCCTTGGTGGTGAACTTCGCCTGCGACGGGCCGCGCCGGCCCACCACGTGAACATCGGTGACCCGGCTGTCCTGCAAGGCGTGCAGCGCCGCGTCGGGCACATCGGTGCGCCGCAACTCCTCCCCGCCCCTGGCCAGGATCCGGGCCACGTCCACCGCCACGTTGCCGACGCCGATCACAACCGCGGAGCGCGCCCGCAGCACGAACTCGTCCGGGTCCTCATCCGGGTGCGCGCTGTACCAGGAGACGAACCGGGTCGCGGAATGGCTGCCGGGCAGATCCTCGCCGGGGATCCCGAGCCTGCGGTCGGTCGCCGCGCCCACGCAGTAGACCACCGCGTGGTAGAGCGAGAGCAGCGCCTGCGGATCCAGGGCGCCGCCGACGGTCACATGGCCCAGGAAGCGGATCCGCGGGTCCTCCAGGACGCGCCGCAGATTCCCCTGCAGGGACTTGATCTTCTCGTGGTCGGGCGCGACCCCGTACCGCACGAGCCCGTACGGGCACGGCAGCCGGTCCACGACATCGACCGCCACGTCCGGGACGGCGTCCTGCCGGGCCAGCGCCTCAGCCGTGTAGACACCGCTGGGACCTGATCCGATCACTGCGATACGAAGCACGAGCAGGCTCCTTCCCGCGGGGCAGGTGCGGGTACGTCCAGCATCGCACCGGTCCGCGCTCACCGGCAGAGGACACGACTCAGGTGAGCGACGGAACCTCGTCGGCCTGGTCCGGCGGGACGCCCTGCTCCCACCGCAGCCCGTAGCGCTGGAACAGCTCCGCCCGCAGCCGGGACAGCGGCATCGGTGCCCCCGGGATGAGCTGGGCGAACACCGCGCCCATCAGCAGCGCCCGCAGCATCCGGTAGTCCTGTTCCGGGTCCGCGGAGCCCCAGGCCACCATGGAATCGCGCAGCAGGAACGCCAGCCGCTGCTGCTCGGGGCACTCGACGAAACCTTCCGCCTGGAGTATTCCGGCCATGTGGGCACGCATCAGCACCGGATGCCTGACCGGCAGCCCCAGAACGCAGTCCACGGCCCGGGCGAGCAGCTCGCCCCCGTCGGCGGCGCGCGGCTCGCGCTCGAGCGCTGCGGCCAGTTCCCGATGCATCAGCCGGTGTGTCGCCGACTGCAGCAGCTGCCGCTTGCCCGGGAAGTAGTACGACACCAGGCCGCGCGCCGTCCCGGCCCGCTCGGCGATCTCGGCCAGCGTCGTGGCCTCGTAACCGCGCTCCTCGACCAGCTCGACCGTCGCGCGCAGCAGCCGCTCGCGGGAACGCCGCCGCATCTCCTCGTTGACCGATGGACGCCGCGGGGACATGCTGGACTCCTGCGTTGACTGGTTCACAACCAATATACTCAGACACGGGTACCCGGCGGCGCGGGGGACTGCCGGGTACCCGCCTGTCAGCCTGCCCGACCGAAGGCCCCGAGGACCGGCAGCAGCCCGTCCGGCCGCAGCTCCACCGGCAGATGCTCCACCAGACGCACCGGGCAGCCCAGAGCCGCCGCACCACCGTCCGCGCGCGCGTCGTCGCCGACCATCGCCACCACCTCCGGCTCCAGACCGAGCGCATCGCAGGCGATGCGGAACAGCCGCGGATCCGGCTTCTGGACACCGTGCTCAAAGCTCAGGACGAAGGCATCGACACAACCATCGAGCCCGTGGTCGCGAAAGACCGGCCGCAGGTCCCAGCCGATGTTGCTCACCACCGCCACCGGAATCCCCCGCCCGCGCAGCTCCCCGAGCACCTTGGCGGTATCGGGATACGGCGCCCACGCGGCCGCTGTCATGTGCCGGTCGTACAGCGCGTCGTACAGCCCCTCCCACGGCAGCTCCGCCCGCCGGGCCAGCCCGGTGAACGCCGCCCGGTGGTGCTCGGCGCTCAGGTCCCGCTCCCGCCACAGCCGCTCCAGCCGGTCCGGCACCACCTCGGGCAGCGCCCCGCCGGGCTGACCGCCGGTCCGGCTCAACTTCTGTGCGTACGACGCCAGTTCCTCGTCCGGCAGCGTGATGCCGGCCTCGGCCAGCACCGAACGCAGCCAGAGCTCGGGCGGCTCGATACGGAACAGGGTCCCTGAGAAGTCGAACATGAAGCCTTGGGGTGTGATCGTCATGGTCGCCATCCTCGTCCATCCGCCGATCCGCCGGTCACGGAGCCCCGGGGCTACGCCAGCGCCTTGAGCCCCGGCCCGAAGGCCACCAGCAGCGGGATGACCGGCACCAGCGTCGCGAGTGCCGTGACCCGGGCACGATGCGCCCGACTCAGCCGGGGACCCGGGTCGAGCAGCCGGTTCACCCGCCCGGGCATCTGCGCCAGCGGCATGGGAGAGGGGCCGAACACGCCACGGTCCTCGTTGAGTTCGACCAGGGCGAGGGCAGTCGTCAGGCCGCCGAAGCGGCGTGAGGCGATGTCGTCGGCGGCCAGTTCGACCAGCCGGTGCACCTGGTTGCGGAAGCCCGCGAAGACCGGTACCTGCGGGAAGCCGGCGGCGAGCGCGCCCGCGCAGTGCAGCAGCACATCATGCCGCGCTCGTGCGTGACCCTGCTCATGCGCGAGCACCGCGTCCAGCTGACGGCCCTTCAACCGGCGCAGCGCGGCGGTGGTGATGACCAGCTGCGGGTGGGCCCCGGCCAGCCACCACGCGTCGGGCCGGCCGCTCTCCAGTACGACGAGCCGCTGGTCGGCCGGAAGATCGAGGCCCAGGCCCTCGCCGGGCAGCCGGGGCGCCCGAACCAGAAGCTCGGCGCGCCGCTGCCGCTGCCGGGCGCGCGCGGCCCGCACCTCACGGGTGAGCATCGCGGCGGTCCAGGCTCCGCCGCACGCCAGCAGGGCGGCCAGCACCCCGGCCCACGGCCCGTAACCCGGAAGCCCGTACGCGTCCACCACGCCATGCGGTGCGAAGGCGAAGACATGGCCGCGCACCGCCGCCCAGGCCGCCGACGCGGTGAGGGCCATCGCCAGGACGCAGCACAGCAGGACGGCGGCGACCACGCACTGCCAGACCCACAGGGCCAGCACGGGCTCGCGTTCCGGCCAGTCGGCGCGGGCCAGCAGTCGCGGCGCCGTCGCCGCGGCCATCGCGCCGAGCAGAAGCAGCACGAAGGGGACCGTCATGGCGCTCAGACTATGAGGGTGTCGCTACCCTCCGGTACGCGGTCGCGCTCAAAAGTGACGCACGCCTCACACATGTCACAGGGTGAGCAGCATCGCGAGCATCCCGATCGCCATCGAGACCCGGCAGGCCGCCGCCATCTCCGGCGCCCTCAGGCCCCGCCCCACCGCCGCGACCGCCGGCGGCCGCGGGAGTTCCCCCGCGGTGCCGCCCCCCGCCCGCGCCACCGAGGGCACCGACGCCAGCCGCACCCCCGTCGCCAGCACATACGCCGCGAAGTACGCCAGCAGCAGCCCCGTCAGCAGTGGCGCGCCGCCCGGCAGGTGTCCATCGTGCGACGCCGTGCCGCCCGGCACCATCGCCACCGCCATGTACGCCATCGCCCCGGCGCCCACCGCGTGGTGGGCGTGATGTGCGTGCCGGCCGTCGCGCCGGGCGAGCAGGAGTGCCCGTACGGCGGCCGCGCCGAAGACCACGGCGAACAGCGGCGGCCCCCAGGGCCTGGGGTCCAGTGCGGAAACGGGCACGGCCATGACCGCCATGCCGAGCCCCATCAGCCCCTCGTCCCGGGCGGCGTGCCGGTCAGCGCCCCCCGCGCAGCCCGGCCTCGTACGCAGCAGGCACAGGAGCCCCGTGGACGCCCCGAGAACGACGAGCAGCCACCCCACCAGTGCTGGTCCGTGCATGTCCGGCCTCCCCGCCTCGGCGCCCTCGGCCGCCGTACGCAGGATGCCCGCGCCCGGCGGCGCATACCCGAGCGCACGGACGTATCCGGGGCGCGCGTGGGGAGGCTCAGGCGGCCGTGCGCTGGGTGACCGCGACGCAGACCAGCACCGCCAGGGCGGCCGGCGGTGTCCAGGCGCCGAGGTGTTCGCCGAGCAGGGCCGCCGACCAGACCAGGGTGAGCAGTGGCTGGGCGAGCTGGGGCTGACTGGCGCGCGGGACCCCGATCGCGGGTCGTCGACAGCTTCTTCGTCCCCCGCCCCCTCCAGGAGGCCACCCTGGAACTCGTCGGCGCCCCCGCCTGGCCCCGCCACCTGCGCGCCGTCTCCGCCGGCCCGGCCGAACGCCGCGACGCCACGCTCGCCGCCCTCCACCGCGAACTCCCGGCCCTGGCCCCCGCCCGCGCCCCGGCCGGCGGCTACCAGCTCTGGCTGCGCCTCCCCGACGGCGCCGACGAGACCGCCCTCGCCGGCGCCGCCCTGCGCTCCGGGTAGCCGTCGCCCCTGGCCGCCCCTACTTCGCAGCCGAGGCCCCGGCCCCGTACATGCGCGTGAGCTTCGCCGACACCGCCGGCCCGGCCGAGGCCACCGAGGGCGTCCGCCGCCGGGCCGCCGCCTGCGCGGAGACCGGGATCACGGCCGCTACCGGATCGGACGGGCCTCCGGCCGGCTGATCCGGTACGCCTCCAGCCGCTCGACGAGTTCGCGGGGACGGGCCAGCGCCGGCAGATGACCGCCGTCCATCTCGTCCGGGGTGAAGCCGAGCCGTTCCCGGACGACCCGCCGCTGGAAGTCCGCCGGGAAGAGGCGGTCCTGACGGCAGAGGAGGAACCGGGTCGGCACCTGCGGCCAGCTCTGCAGCGGCCAGGGCTTGAGGAAGGGGGCCCCAGCCTGGTTGAGCACGGGCCTCGCCGTCATCTCGGCGAGCATATCGGCGGGAAGGTCGTGAAAGAAGGTGACGAGCGGGTCGAACTCGGCGTCCGGATCGCGTCCCTCGCGCTCGTCCAGCTCCCGCCTGGCGGCGGGCTGGCCGGTATTGGCCCACCAGTCCGCGGGCGACTCCCCTGGTGCCGGGACCATGGCCGCGACCAGCACCATCAGCTCGACCGGCACCCGCGTGCAGACCAGTGGAGCGGTGAACCCGGCCATCGACTGGGCCACGAGCACCGGATCGGTCCGGCCACCGATGGCGTCCACGACCACATCGGTGTACTCCGCCAGACCCGCTTCCTCGTCCTCGCACGGCAGGTCCGGAGTCACCACCTCGTGTCCGCGGGCGCGCAGCAGCGGCACCACCCGGTGCCAGTACCAGGAGTCGGAGCCGGCACCGTGGATCAGCACATAGGTCGCCATCGTCAGTCCTCACCGAGCCGGCGGCGCGCGGGTCGAGCCGCCTGTGAGTGTCGACGTCGCGGCGCCCCGAAACTCATCGCCCAGGGGGCGGCCCGGACAGCCGTCAGCGGCGATACCTCAGCGGGTGATCTTCAGGCACCTCCACCATGACGATCTTGCAACCGTCCGGATCCTCGATCCACATCTCGATCAGCCCCCACGGCTCCTGCCGCGGCTCGCGCAGCACCTTCACCTCACGGTCGAGCAGCCGCTCGTGCAGCGCTCCCACGTCCTCCACCTGGAGCCACAGCTCAAGCCCGGGGTTCAGCGGGCCCTCCGAGCGGCCCGAGACCTCCAGAAAACCGCCGCCGAGGAAGAAGACCGTCCCGCGCTCGGGCCACTCCCCGAACTCCCGGTAGACGGCCAGCCCGAGATCGTCCCGGTAGAAGGCCCGCGACCGCTCCAGATCGGCCGGCCGCAGCAGGATCCTGCTGCTCAGTACGTTGACCATGCCACCGACCGTAGAGGAGCATGCCCCGATGGACACCACGAACCACACCGCCCAGCACGTCTTCCGCACCGCCGTCCCCGCCGACGTCCCCGCCCTGGTCGCCCTCATCGAGTCGGCGTACCGGGGTGACTCCAGCCGGGCCGGCTGGACCACCGAGGCGGACCTGCTGGAGGGGCGGCGCACCGACGCCGAAAGCGTGGCGGCCGTGGTCGGCGGTACGGCGAGCCGGATGGTGGTCGTCGAGTCCGACGGCGGGATCGTCGCCTGCTGCCAGCTCGAGAAGCGCGACGGGCACGCCTACTTCGGCATGTTCGCCGTCCGCCCCTCCCTCCAGGGCGCGGGCCTCGGCAGGGTCGTCCTGGCCGAGGCCGAGCGCTTCGCCCACGAGGAGTGGGACGCGGACCAGATGCACATGACGGTGATCTCCGCGCGCGAGGACCTCATCGCCTGGTACGAGCGCCGGGGCTACGCCCGCACCGGCGAGATGACCCCGTTCCCCTACGGCCAGGCCCGGTTCGGCCTGCCCACCCGCAACGACCTGCAGTTCGAGCTGCTGGTCAAGAAGCTCGGCCAGAGCTAGGGCCTGTCTTGTGGATCTCCGCGGCGTCGCGTGCCCTGGCACCAGCGCTCGCGGCGTTGTCGTCAGTCAACGACGTCCCCCAGCCTGGCGGCTGGGAGGTGCCCCCACCGCGTCGCTTCCTTCCTCCGCCTTGCGATCACAGGCGCCAGACCCCGCTCCTTCTCCCACGGAGATCCACAAGACAGGCCCTAGGAAGCCGCCGGCGGCCGGAGCCGGAGGCCCTGCATGCCGCCGTCGACGGCGATCGAGGTGCCGGTGACCGAGGCGGCGGCGGGGCCGGCGAGGTAGGCGATGGCGGCGGCCACCTCGTCGGCGGTGACCAGGCGGCCCATGGGCTGGCGGGCGTCGAGGGCGGCGCGTTCGGCCTCGGGGTCGTCGGCGGCGTCGAGCAGCCGGGTCACCCACGGGGTGTCGGCGGTGCCGGGGTTGACGCAGTTGACCCGGATGCCCTCGCGGACGTGGTCGGCGGCCATCGCGAGGGTCAGCGACAGCACCGCGCCCTTGGTGGCGCTGTAGAGGGCGCGCTGGGGCAGTCCGGCGGTAGCGGCGATGGAGCAGGTGTTGACGATCGCGGCGTGCGCCGACCGCCTCAGGTGGGGCAGGGCTGCCCGGGTGGTCCGTACGATGCCCAGCACGTTGACGTCGAGGACGCGGTGCCACTGCTCGTCGGGGTTGTCCTCCACTGTGCCGATGGCTCCCATCCCGGCGTTGTTGACCAGGATGTCGAGGCCGCCCAGTTCCTCTGCCGCCGATTCGACGGCCGACCGTACGGTCGCGTCGTCGCAGACGTCGGCCTTGAACGGCACCAGGGGGGCGGGGAGTCCGTCGGGGGCGAGGTCCAGGACGGCGACGCGGGCGCCACGGTCCGCGAGGAGCCGGGCGGTGGCCAGGCCGATGCCCGATGCGCCACCGGTGACCAGGGCGCTGAGGCCGTTCAGGTCGCTGCTCATGCTGTTCATACCTCCTGCGTCGTGCGGTCGGCGACCCAGAACGTACCGTCGGGGTAGCTGTACTCGGCGATCGATTCCGGGTGCATCCGCGCGGAGAAGCCGGGCGCGGTCGGTGCGCTGTAGTGGCCCCCGGAGATCACCACGGGGGTGACGAAGTGCTCGTGCAGATGGTCGACGTACTCGATGACGCGGTCCTGCGTGGTGCCGGACAGCGCCACGAAGTCGAACATCGACAGGTGCTGGACCAGCTCGCACAGCCCGACGCCGCCCGCGTGCGGGCAGACGGGCACCCCGAAGTGGGCGGCGAGCAACAGGATGGCCAGGTTCTCGTTGACACCGCCGACGCGGGCCGCGTCGATCTGCAGGACGTCGATCGCGCCGGCCTGCAGCAGTTGCTTGAAGACGATGCGGTTCTGCACGTGCTCGCCGGTGGCGACCTTCACCGGTGCGACAGCCTTGCGGATGGTCGCGTGCCCGAGGATGTCGTCGGGCGAGGTCGGTTCCTCGATCCAGTACGGGTCGAACTCACCGAGGGCCTTGGTCCATTCGACCGCTTCGTCGACGTTCCACCGCTGGTTGGCGTCGATCGCCACCCGGATGCCGGGGCCGACGGCGGCACGGGCGGCGCGCAGCCGCCGGATGTCGTCCTCCAGGTCGGCGCCGACCTTGAGCTTGATCTGGGTGAAGCCGTCGGCGACCGCCTGCTTCGCCAGCCGGGTGAGCTTCTCGTCGGAGTAGCCGAGCCAGCCGGGTGAGGTGGTGTAGCCGGGAAAGCCCCGTTCCAGCAGCACGGCCTCGCGCTCCGCCGCGCCCTGCCTGCCCTGCCGGAGGAGTTCCAGGGCCCGCTCCGGGCTGAGCGTGTCCGCGATGTAGCGGAAGTCGACCTGGGAGACCAGCCACTCCGGATCGGCGTGGGCCAGCAGCTGCCACAGCGGCTTGCCCTCGCGCTTGGCGGCCAGATCCCAGACCGCGTTGACGACGGCGCCGATCGCCATGTGCATCACGCCCTTCTCCGGGCCCAGCCAGCGCAGCTGGCTGTCCCCGATCAGGTCGCGGTTGAGCGAGCCGGGGTCGGCGCACAGGCTGTCCACCGCCCGTCCCAGCAGGTGCGGCCGCAGCGCTTGGATCGCCGCGACTTGCACGTCGTTGCCGCGACCGATGGTGAAGACGAAGCCGTGGCCTTCGAGCCCGTCACCGGCATCGGTACGCAGTACCACGTAGGCGGCGGAGTAGTCGGGGTCGGGGTTCATCGCGTCCGAGCCGTCGAGTTCCCGTGAGGTGGGAAACCGGATGTCGTACGTGTCGACCGCGGTGATACGGGCGGGGGTTGCGGGCATGGCGGACAAGGGGAGGCCTTTCAAGCTCGGACGAAGGTCTGGCGCACGGGGCAAGTCCCCCTGTCGTGGACGGACGCGGAACGGCGAGCCTCACGACTCCAAGAGACATCGGAGGTCTTCGCCAACGAGACCTTAAGGCGCGATACCGCCGATGGCAATGCATTCCTCGGAGGTCTGACCCCGCCGGGACTCCGGAGAGCCACCGAACCCGCCCCCCTGATCGCTCCCACCCGATGTCCGGGGTCTTCGAGGGTGTCGTCCGGCGGCGTCACGGCGGTGAGTCAGGTCGCCCGGAACGCAAACGCCGTATTACGCCTATACATTGACACGCCGCGCAGCCGACGCACGTCACCGGCACCCGCTCCGTCGCGGAATTGTGATGTGGCGCGGACATCCGGAGCGGTCATCAGGAAAGCCGTGTTTACACAGGTCACTGGCCATGCGATGACGTCCGGACCAGCAGCAGGGGCCACTCGGTCATCTCCGCCGGCCCACGCGGTACAGACCAGTGCGGGCAGGGGGCTTGTCAACCGAGGCAATGCGGTCGTAACGTCCTCGACGTCCAGCAGACCTCGGATGAATTATCGAAGCGCTCCGAGCAACCTCGCCGGTTGTCTCCTCCTCGCCCCACGTGACGTGAGACCCACAACCGACAACAACGACGTTCACGGTTGCCCGGCCGCAGGACCCGACGCGGTCCTGCGGCCAGGCCTGAATCAAGCCTCCGCCGCAGTTGCTTCCGGACCAGGAGAGAACACCGCCATGCAGATCGCCCGCCTCCGCTCCACCGCCGCCGTCGCAGCCACCGCGCTCGCACTGGTCGCCTTCGCCACCGCCTGCAACCGGGGCAGCAACACCGCATCGGGGTCGGGCGGCAGCAAGCCCGCCATCGGCATCGACCTGCCGCGCTCGGACTCCGACTTCTGGAACTCGTACGCGCAGTACCTGAACAAGGACATCAAGTCGGACGGCACGAACACCCTGCCGCTGAGCAACTCGCAGAACGACATCACCAAGCTGGTCGCCAACGTCCAGGTGTTTGAGAACACCGGGGCCAAGGCCATTGTCATGGCCCCCCAGGACACCGGCGCCATCGCCTCGACCCTCGACACGCTGGAATCCAAGAAGATACCCGTGGTCAGCGTCGACACCCGGCCGGACAAGGGCAACGTGTACATGGTCGTGCGCGCCGACAACAAGGCCTACGGCACCAAGGCCTGCGATTACCTCGGCAAGCAGCTGGGCGGCAAGGGCAAGGTCGCCGAGTTCCAGGGCGCACTGGACTCCGTCAACGGCCGTGACCGCTCGGAGGCGTTCTCCGCCTGCATGAAGACGAAGTACCCGAACATCACGTTCTACGAGCTGCCGACCGACTGGAAGGGCGACGTCGCCTCGGCGAAGCTGCAGAGCCTGCTCGCCCAGCACCCCGACCTGAACGGCATCTACATGCAGGCCGGCGGCGTCTTCCTGCAGCCGACCCTCGCGCTGCTCAAGCAGAAGGGCCTGCTCAAGCCGACCGGTACCAAGGGCCACATCACCATCGTGTCCAACGACGGCATTCCGCAGGAGTTCGACGCGATCCGCAAGGGCGAGATCGACGCGACCATCTCCCAGCCGGCCGACCTCTACGCCAAGTACGCGCTGTACTACGCCGAGGCCGCAGCCGCGGGCAAGACGTTCAAGCCGGGGGCGACCGACCACGACTCCACCATCATCAAGCTGCCCAACGGGCTGGAGGACCAGCTCCCGGCACCGCTGGTGACCAAGGCCAACGTGGACGACAAGTCGCTGTGGGGCAACAACATCGGCTGACCGCCGCCGCGGGGAGGGGGCGGCCACCGCTCCCTCCCCTCCGCGCCTTCCATCCGCAGCCAAAGGATCCAAAGGACGGTATCCACCATGGCGGACACCGCGACCGCCCCGCCGGCCGACGCCGGGCGACCGGTCCCCGTAGCCGAGGCGACCGGCATCAGCAAACGGTTCGGCGCCACCGTCGCGCTGCGCGACGCCCGGATCACGATCAACCCCGGTGAGGCGCATGCCCTCGTCGGCCGCAACGGCGCCGGCAAGTCGACGCTCGTGTCCATCCTCACCGGCCTCCAGCAGCCGGACACCGGCTCGCTGAGCTTCTCCGGAGAGCCGGCGCCGGGCTTCGGGGACACCGACGCCTGGCGGTCGCGCGTCGCCTGTGTCTACCAGCGGTCCACGATCATCACCGAACTGACCGTCGCCGAGAACCTCTTCCTGGGCCGCCAGAGCACCGGCGCCCTGCGGCCGATCCGCTGGAAGGAGCTGCGGCAGCGCGCCGGAGAGCTGCTCGGCGAGTACGGCGTGGACATCGACCCCACCGCCCGTGCCCGGGATCTCACCGTGGAGCAGCGGCAGTTCGTCGAGATCGCGCGCGCCCTGTCCTTCGGCGCGCGCTTCATCATCCTTGACGAGCCGACCGCCAAGCTCGACGCGAACGGCATCCTCCGCCTCTTCGGCAAGCTCCGCGACCTGCAACGGCAGGGCGTCGCCTTCCTGTTCATCTCCCACCACCTGCAGGAGGTCTACGACCTCTGCGGGACCGTCACCGTCTACCGCGACGCCCGCCATGTCCTCACCGCCCCCGTGGCCGACCTCGACCACGAAGCGCTGGTGGAGGCCATGACCGGCGAGAGCGCCACCACCGGCGCCGCCACGTCGGCCACGGCACCGACCGCCGACGGCACAGCGCGGGAACTGCTGGCCATCGACGGCCTGACGCTCTCCGGCGCCTACCAGGACCTGTCGCTGTCGGTCCGCGCCGGCGAAGTGGTGGGCCTGGCCGGGGCCACCGCCAGCGGCAACGTACGGCTGGGCGAGACCGTCGCGGGGCTGCACCGCCCCGACGCCGGGCGGATCACGGTGGCCGGCCGGGAGGTACGTGCCGGCAGTGTGCCCGCGGCCCTGGCGGCCGGGGTGGGCCTGGTCCCCGAGGACCGCCACGTCCAGGGCCTGGTCGGCAACCGCAGCGTGGCCGAGAACGCGACCCTCACCGTGACCGACCAGCTCGGGCCGTTCGGCACCGTACTGCCCTCCCGGACCAGGGTGTTCGCCGAGCGCATGATCAAGGACCTGGACATCAAGACGCCGAGCCCGGCCACCCCGGTCTCCGCGCTGTCCGGCGGCAACCAGCAGAAGGTCGTCATCGCCCGCGCGCTGGCGACCGACCCCCAGGTGCTGGTGACCGTACGGCCGACCAACGGCGTCGACGTGAAGTCCAAGGAGTTCCTGCTCGCCAGGATCCGCCAGGCCGCCGACGACGGCCGGGCCGCCCTGATCATCTCCGACGAGCTGGACGACCTCAAGGTGTGCGACCGCGTCGTGGCGATGTTCCACGGCCGGGTCGTGGCGCAGTTCGCCCCGGGCTGGCGCGACGAGCAGCTGGTCGCGGCCATGGAGGGCATCGGCGGCCCGCCCGCCGGATCCGACACCAGCGAGACCGACAGCACGGTCGGTACCGCCGACACCGAAGCGCACGGAAGGTAGCCATGCCCGCCCCCACAGATGTCACCGAAACCGCGGCGCCCGCGGCCGGCACCACCCCGGCGGCCGGCCCGCGCCTGCGTGTCGAGCTCGGCCGCTTCCGTGAGCTGTCCCTGGTCCCGGTCATCGCCGTACTCGGCCTGATCGGCTTCATCGTCTCCCCGGCGTTCCTCACCTCCACCAACCTCCTCGGCGTGGCCCAGCAGTCCACCGAACTGAGCCTGCTGGTTCTCGCCGAGGCCCTGATCCTCATCGTCGGCCGGATGGACCTCTCGCTGGAGTCCACCATCGGCGTGGCTCCCGTGATCGCCGTCTGGCTGGTCCTGCCCACCAGCGGCGGCCGCTTCACCGGCCTGGGACTTCTCCCGGCCTGGACGGCCATCCCGGCGTGCCTGGTGATCGGGGCGCTGATCGGCGCCTTCAACGGCTTCCTGATCCTCAAGCTCCGGCTCAACGGATTCATCGTCACGCTCGGCGGGCTCACCATGCTGCGCGGTCTGCAGGTCGCCATCTCCAAGGGCCAGTCGATCGTCGACCTGCCCTCCTCCTTCACCTACCTCGGCCACACCTCCTGGCTCGGCGCCCCCGCCGCCATCTGGGTCTGCGCCGTGCTCTTCTGCATCGGCGGCTTCGCCCTGGCCTGGCTGCGGCACGGCCGGGCGCTGTACGCGATCGGCGGCAACCCCGAGGCGGCGCGCACCGCGGGCATCCGGGTGGACCGGATCACCTGGATCGTCCTCATCGTCGGCGGTCTGCTCGCCGCGTTCGCCGGCGTGCTGTACGCCGGCCACTACGGCTCCATCTCCGCGGACCAGGGCAGCGGCTGGATCTTCCAGGTCTTCGCCGCCACCGTCATCGGCGGCGTGAGCCTCAACGGCGGCTGGGGAACCCTCTTCGGCGCCCTGACCGGTGTCCTCACCCTGCAGCTGGTGGTCAACGTCATGACCCTGGCCGGTGTGCCGCCGCTGTGGAACCAGTTCCTCAACGGCGCCATCATCATCGTCGCCCTGATCATCTCCCGCTTCGCCTCCGGCGAGAAGCAGGAGTGACACCGCCTTGGCCGTGACCGATGAGGCGATAGCCAGTATCAAGACCATGATTCTGGCCGGTGACCTGGCGCCCGGTTCCCGCCTCCCCCGGGAGGAGGATCTCGCCGTGCAGCTGGGGCTCTCCCGCAACTCCCTGCGCGAGGCCGTCCGGGCGCTCACCGCCATGCGCATCCTCGTCGTCCGTCAGGGTGACGGCACCTACGTCTCCAGCCTCGAACCCGAGATCCTGCTCGAGACCCTGGCCTTCGCCGCCGACGTCTCCCAGGGCCGTACCGCCCTGCAACTGCTCCAGGTACGACGACTGCTGGAGCCCCCGGCGACCGAGTGGGCGGCCGCGCTGCTCATGCCGGACGACCTGCTGGCACTGCGCGACATACTCGACCGCTCCCGGTCCGCCGACACCGTGGAGGAATTCGTCGCCCTGGACATCGAGTTCCACCTGCGGATCGTCGAAGCCGTCGGCAACCCCGTGCTGTCCATGCTCCTGCGCGTGCTCTCCACCCGTACGCAGCGGGTACGCATCGTGCGCGGCAACCGGATCCGGCGGTCCCTGGACAGCGTCCACCAGGAACACGAGGACATTCTGCGCGCCCTCGAAGCCCGCGATCCGCATCTGGCCGGATCCACCGCCGCCGTGCACGTGGCCGCTGTCGAACGCTGGCTGGAGACCAACCCGGCCGACGCGGAGAGCGGCATCGGCGAAAGCGACAGGGCGCGCTGAACGGGTCGCTCAGCCGGTCGAAAAGCGGCAAAGCACGCCTCCTCGTACTTTGTCCTTGGTGAAGAGCAGACGTCGCGTTCGCTGTGCATTCATTCGCGCGCCCGTCCCGGTACGCCCGGTGCCGTTCTGATGGCTGCGGGCACCCGCCGCCCGTGCACAGCGAGCACACAGGAGTTTTCATGTCCCTTCGTTCTTCCAGGGTTGCGGCCGTTCTCGGGGCCGCCGGTATCCTGGCCGGCGCGACAGCCGCCCAGGGTTTCGCCTCAGCCGCCCCGCAGCACCGGGCCGCCGCCGCCAAGCATGTGCTGCTGATATCGGTGGACGGGCTGCACCAGTCGGACCTGGCCTGGTACACCGCCGCGCACCCGGAGTCGGCGCTGGCGCGTCTGGTCAACGGCGGCGTCGAGTACACCCACGCCAAGACCACGACGCCCTCGGACTCCTTCCCCGGCATGGTCGCGCAGGCGACCGGGGGCAGCCCCGGGACGACGGGGGTGTACTACGACGACACGTACGACGCGGCGCTGCTGCCGGCCGGGACCACCAGTTGCAAGGGCGTCAAGCCCGGTGTCGAGGTGGACCTCACCGAGGACCTGGACACGAACCAGGCGTCCATCGACGCAGGGCAGGGTCTCCAGGGCCTGCCGGACAGCATCCTGTCGATGACCGGCAACCCGGTGAGCCTGATCGACCCCGCAAAACTGCCGGTCGACCCCACGACCTGCAAGCCGGTCTACCCGCACTCGTACCTCAAGGTGAACACCATCTTCGAGGTGGCCCGCAAGGCGGGCCTGCGGACGGCGTGGTCGGACAAGCACGCCGCGTACGACATCCTCAGCGGCCCGTCGGGCACCGGCATCCAGGACCTGTTCACGCCGGAGATCAACAGCGACGCCCTCGGCTACGCCGCCGGGAACGACTGGACGACGGACAACAAGGCCACCGAGCAGTACGACGGCTACAAGGTGAAGGCCGTCCTCAACGAGATCGACGGGTACGACCACAGCCGCGCCCACAAGGCCGGCACCCCGGCGATCTTCGGTCTGAACTTCCAGTCGGTCTCCACCGCGCAGAAGCTGCCCACCTCGGAAGGCCTCAAGGGCGGCTACACGTCCAAGAACGTCCCCGGGCCGCTCCTGGCGAAGAACCTGGACTTCGTCAACGCCGAGATCGGCGCGCTGACTGCCGAGATCAGCAAGCAGCACCTGGCCGGCAGCACCACGGTCATCCTCTCGGCGAAGCACGGCCAGTCCCCCACCGACCCCGCCGCGCTGACCCGGGTCGACGACGGTCCGCTGCTGGACGGCCTCAACGCCGCCTGGAAGAAGGCCCATCCCGCAGCCGGTGACCTGGTGGCGCACGCCGTGGACGACGACGGCATGCTGCTGTGGCTGAACGACCGGTCCAAGGCCGCCACCGACTTCGCCAAGACGTACCTGCTCGCGCAGAGCGGCACCGGCACCGACATCGACGCCAAGCCCAAGGCCTTCACCCACGGCGGCCTGAGCAAGGTCTACGCCGGTAAGGCCGCGGCCGACTACTTCGGCGTCAAGGCCGGCGACGCCCGGGTCCCGGACGTCTTCGGCCTCGCGCAGTACGGCGTCGTCTACACCGGCGGCACCAAGAAGGTCGCCGAGCACGGCGGCGCCCACTCCGACGACCTGAACGTCCCCCTGGTCGTCTCCGGCGCCTCGGCTCCGCACGGGGTGCGCGACTCCTCGGCCGTTCAGACCAAGCAGATCGCGCCGACGATCCTGAAGCTGCTCGGGCTCAACCCCCGCTCGCTGCAGGCCGTTCGTGATGAGCACACCCAGGTGCTGCCGGTCCGCTGACGCTGTGGCACGACGGCGTCTCGGCGGGCAGGTCCAGCATGGGGTTGCCGTCGAAGAAGCCGAACGGCTTGAGGTGGAAGCCCACCCGGGTCACCGGCATCACCGGCCAGTCCTCGGGGCGCACCACGTGGTGCGCCCCGATGGTGTACCAGAGGACGAGGTCGGCGTCGGTCAGCGGGCGGTCGCCGGCGGTGTAGGCGACCAGCCCGTCGGGGCCGGGGTTCTGCGCGACGTAGTCACCGGCCGCGTACCGCTCGGCCGGGTCGTAGGGCGTGGCCCACAGCTGGCGGGTGGCGAAGCCGCCGCGGGACGCCTGCTGGGATCCGTCCTGCCAGAGCGGCGCGGTGTAGGCGCCGGGCTCGATCTTGTACGCCGGTGCGGTGCCCAGTGCGGTGGTGGTGTCGGCACTGGCGATCAGCCAGGCGCGCCCGCGCAGCGGGTCGGGGAGCCGTTGCGCCTCCGCCTCGGAGGTCAGGTGCGTCCTGCGGGTGCGCCAGGCGTTGCCGTACGGATTGGTCGGGCCGGCGGGTTCGGCCACGGACTCGACCTCGTAGAGATTGTTGCGGTCGGAGTCGACCCGGGTGTCCATGCGGACGCTGAAGTAGTGCTCGTGGTTGGGCGCGTAGAGCCCCGGGGCGAGCAGGGTGCCGAACTCGGGCTGTGTCACGCCGTCGGCGAGCGCCCCGACGGACAGAACGCCGGTCAGCTTGATCTCGAACTCGATCGAGCCGTCGAGGTAGAGGTGCCAGTAGAAGCCGTACTCGTAGTTGCCGACAGTGGCGACGAAGGAGATGACCAGCCGCCTGTTGCGCCGCACCTCGCCGCGTTCGGTGCGGAAGTCGGTGTGCTTCCAGCCGATCGAGGCGTCCTCTTCGTGCATGCAGATCGCGTTGCCGATCCGGACCGGCGCTCCGTCCTGGTCGTTGACGTATCCGTCGAAGTAGTGGATCTCGCCGAGGCAGTCGCAGCCGAGTTCGAGGGAGTTGGCCAGCCAGCCGAGGCCGTACTCGCCCTCGTCGAAGACGTTCTTGTTCCAGTGGGTCGGTGCGGGGTCGCCGTACGGTACGTACATCTCGGACAGCGAGACCCGGTACAGGACGGGCCGCAACACGCCCTTGTCCACGTAGCCGATGTCGTGCAGGACGAGGCCTTCGCGCGGGGTGAAGCCGATGCGCAGCCGCCAGTTGGCCCACTCGACGGAGTGCCCGTCGACCCGGAAGGACGGCCCTTCGGGCTGGGTGATCGAGATCGGCTTCAGCGGCGCGCGCACCTGGTCGAAGGCGGGGACATTGCCGGGGGCTTTCATCAACTCCGGGTAGTAGTTGCCCGGTTGCGGGGGCAGCGGGACGACTCCGTGGTCGACGACCTCGATGACGGTCATGGTGTCCAGATCGACGGTGACGATCAGGCCCTCGACCGGGCGGGCGTATCCGTTGTCGTCGGGTCCGGAGCGGACGAAGGTCAGCGGGCGGGCGATGCGGCGCAGCGACGGGTCGTCCTCGGGGCCGGTGTACCCGCCGGCCCACGGGTCGATCATGGCGAGCGAGAAGTCCTCGACGCCCCGCAGCCGCATCGCCGCCTGCCATCGCTCGTCCGCGCTGACCAGCTTCTCGCAGGCCATGAACTCCTCGGACATCATGGGCGGCTGGACGCCCTCCACCGTCCGCAGGGACACCACCTCGCCACGCGTGAGCGAGACGACGGCCTCGTACGTGGCCCGCAGACTCGGGTGGCGCAGCAGCGCGGCCGCCTGCCGGTCCCAGCCGGCGCCGGGACTCCAGCCGTGGACGACGTCCTTGGCCGGCTCGGCCAGCTCGACGTACACGAAGCGGGTTCCGGCGGGCAGCCGGCCGCTCGCGCCGAGCACCGCGCTGGTGCGGGCGATCTCGTCGGCGGTCAGGGGCTCCAGGGGGTGAGCTGCCGGTGGTGTCGACGGCTGGGCGGTGCCGGGGTGTTCTGCTGCGACGGTCATGGCTGTCCTGCCCTTCGCCGTGGGTCATCAGGTCCGTGCGGCGATGCTAGGAAGTTCCTATTTCGGGCGATCGCAGGTTGTTGTTTCCGATTCCGGCAAGCGCGGGGACCTTGCGTGCTTCGTCGTGGGCGGTGAGGTTGACGCGGCTGTGCCGGTCGGCGCGGTCGCCTGCACCGCCGGGGGTCTGAGCCGGCTGGGTGATCTTTAAACTGCTTGGGCAATTCCCCGCGCCGTGTGCCGCCGCGGTCAGGGGCGGGCCTTGCCGAAGTACATGAGCTCCCACAGCGCGTGGTCGGTGTAGCTCTCCGCCAGCTCGTCCTCCTCGTAGCGCTCGATGCGCAGCTCGCCGGCGAACCGCAGGTAGGCGCCGTCGAAACCGACGAGCCTGGCGGCGGCCTTCTTGAGGCCCTTGAGGTCGTCGACGAACTTGTTGGCGGCGAGGTCGGTGTGGCGGGTGCAGGTGATGACGTACCGCTCGTCGCCGTCGGTGTACGTGTAGCGGGTGATGTTGTCCACCGGCTTGCCGGTCTTCGTGTCGGTGTAGCGGCCCAGCGCCTCGAAGGTGACCTGGCCTGCGTCGTCGGCGATCAGCTTTCCGTCGCGGGCCAGCATGAACACCGGCAGCGCCGAGTATCCGAAGCGCTTCTGCGCGGTGATGTACGAGGCGATCACGGAGTAGGGGCCGGCCGCGCCACGCGCCCAGTACCAGTGGTGCATGAGGTCGAGCATGGAGGCGTTGCCCCAGTTGTGGTCGTGGTAGCCGACGCCCGTGACGGTGTGGCTGTCGCCGCCTGCGCCGTACGTCACCTCGACCACTCCCTGCGGTACCGCCGGCAGCCACGCGAAGTAGCTCTCGCCCTCCTCGCCGAAGAGCCAGTGGCCGGTCTCGGGACGCCAGGCCGGCACCTGCCCGGTCAGCGTGAGGTCGACCTCGACGTCCTCGACGCGGGCACGGACGGTGTACGTGTGCAGGTCGCCCGCGAACACGTTGTCGCCGATGCGGACGTCGCAGGTCCGGGTGGAGGCGGAGAAGGACTCGGCGGGCAGCTCGGCGAGCTTGTCGACCTGGGTGCCGTCGGGCAGGGTCAGGTCGATCCGGATCACCGGGCTGAGCGGCTTGGCGAGGTCGGTGAACTCCTTGGTCATGAAGACCACGACGAGCTTCGCGCCGTCGTCCAGCTGCGCGTCGAAGTACCACCACTCGTACGTGCCCTGGGAACCGTCGGTGCGCATGCCGTCCTCCGACGGCTTGATCACGCGGGGCTCGATGCCGAGCCGCGCGTACTCCTCGGGAGTGCTGCCCACACGAGCCGGGACGGGCGTGGCCGCGCTGGTGCGGGACATGGGGGTCACGCTCCTCTCGAGGGCGACACCGGGGCACTAATTAGCCAGATGTCTATTTTTAGCCCTTGGGTATTCTGCGGGCATTTACCCCACTCAGGCAACAAGAAGGACGTCATGGCCCGGGCCGCAGCGGCCCCACGCCGTCCGAGGCGTCAGGGGTGCACAGGCGCCGGCGTGAAAGCCGTCGTCCGGAAACGGGCCCGGTACGCGGTGGGCGAGATCCCCAGGCTGTGCTGAAAGGCGCGGCGCATGGATTCCGCCGACCCGAATCCCGACTTCTCCGCGACGGTGTCGACCGCTTCGCTGCCGGCTTCGAGGAGTGCTTGGGCGGCTTCGAGCCGTACGGATTCGAGGTACTGCCACACGGTCATGCCGGTCTCCGTGCGGAACAGCCTGGTGAGATGGCGCGCGCTGACGCCGGCCTGCTGCGCCAGGGTCTCCAGGCTCTGCAAGGTGCCGGGGTCGGCGCCGACGGTGTCCATGATGTGCCGGACCGCCGGGTGGGCCGCCTCAGGGGAGTTGAGGCGGGCGCTGAACTGGGACTGTCCTCCCGGGCGGGCCATGAAGACCACGAGTTCCCGGGCGACGCTGCGCGCGACGTCCGCGCCGTAGTCCTCCTCGACCAGGGCCAGTGAGAGATCGATTCCCGCTGTGACACCGGCGGAGGAGATGACCTTGCCATCCCGTACGAAGATCGGGTCCTCTTCGACCCTGACCAGGGGATAAGCGGTGGCCAGGTCCCTCGCGAGCTGCCAGTGGGTTACCGCTCGACGGCCGTCCAGGACCCCGGTCTCCGCCACGAGGAAGGCTCCCGCGCACACCGACGCGATCCGCCTGGAACGCCCCGCCAGCCGCGCCACCTCGGCCACGAGGCCGCGATCGGTCACAGCCTGTCGCCAGTCCTTCCTCCCCGGTACGAGCAGAGTCCCCAGCCGCGGCGGCAGATCCTGCCACCCGCCCTCCACCCCGAGGCGCACTCCGGAGGAGGTGCGGACGTCCTCGCCCGTAGGGGACACGAGGCGTACGTCATAGCGGGCGCCGTAGGAATTGGCCGTCGTGAACACTTCGACGGGCCCGGTCACATCGAGCAGCTGGGCCCCGTCGAAGGCCACGACCGCCACCACGTGCGCCGGGCCGGTTCCGGAGGTCACTCGGGCCACGGCGAGTCCAGGATGGTGCGGACGAAGTCCCCACGTTCGAAGCCCGGCACGTAGTGCTCCAGTACGTCCGCCTTGACGTTGCCGAACGTCGTTTCCGGCTTCGGGCGGATCCCGTCGGTGAAGGCGCCGAGGATCCGCTGCTTGAAGTCCGGACGAGGATGCAGAGCCACGATCTCCGCACGGTCGGCGTCGGAGACGTCGTGGTACCCGATGCCGAGTACGTCGTACTCCACGCCGGCGGTCACCAGCGCCACTTCGGGCTCCATGTACTCGGGGATCCCCGGCGTGGTGTGCAAAGCGATGGCGGTCCACACCCTGCGGACGCTGTCCTCGGGGACATGGTGGGCCTGCAGGAAGCGCCGCGCCTCGTCCGCGCTGTCGACCTCGAAGCGGCGGCCACTGGAGCGGAAGCGCTCGCCCAGTCCGAGGTCGTGGAACATGGCGCCGACGTAGAGCAGCTCGGGGTCGAAGCTCAGGTCGCGGTTTCGGCCCTGCAGGGAACCGAACCAGTAGACGCGGCGGGAGTGGTTGTAGACGAGTTCGCTGGTCGTGTCCCGGACCAGCTGGGTCACGTCCTGGGCGAGCTTCGTGTCGGGCGCGCTCACTCCGGCTATCTGGTCTGAGGAGGTGGTCATCACGTTCACCCACGCTTCCGGTCGGAAATCGGGCCGGGCTTTCCGGCCACTCAGACCAGCTTCTGCCTGTGGGACCCGCCTCACCATGGCTCAAAGGCCGGGTAGCCCACAGATACGGACACCGCGAGCTGCGCCGCTCCTCAGCCCTGGCGGGCCTTGAACCGCGGGTCCTTCTTGTTGATGACGAACACCCTGCCGCGCCGGCGCACGATCTGCGCCCCCGGCTTGGCCTTCAACGCACGTAGCGACTGTCGGACCTTCATGGTGGTGCCTCTCTCTCCGCGGCGCGCAAGCGCCACGGTCATGACAACCCACCCGCGGCCTCGTTGATTCCCCGGGTCACCGGAGCCGGAGGGGCGACATCACTCCCGCGCCCCACCGCCGCCGCGCCTGGCCTTCTCCAGGCCGTCGAGTACGAGACCCAGCCCGAACCGGAACTCCCCTTCGACCGGCACACCGGTGAGGTCGTCGGCGGCGGCTGTCGTGGCCGGGTAGGTCGCCGGGTCGAGTGAACGGTAGTAATCGCGCAGCAATGCCTCGTCCTCCGGGCGGGGCGCACCCGGCCCGTGCTGCTGAATGGCGAACCCGATGACGTAGTGACCGATCGCGGTGAAGGCTCGCGCGGCCAGGTCCACCGGGAATCCATAGCCGAGCAGAAGGCTCAGGGTCCGCTCCCGGTTGACCAGGCCGTGCGGGCCGACGGGCACCTGGGCCACCAGAAGGGGCAGCACATGGGGATGCCGGCGCACGGTGCGGTAAAAGGCCTCCGCTCCCATCTCGACGGCTTCCCGCCAGGACAGCCCGTCGGGGACTTCGGAGGGCACCGGCACCTCACCGAGGACGCGGTCCGCTACGTGGGCGAGCAGTTCGTCCTTGCCGGCGAAGTGCCGGTACAGGGTCGCCGTGCCCGAATCCAGGGCATCGGCCAGCATGCGCAGGGTCAGCGCCTGCACTCCGACCTCGTCGACGAGCTTCAGAGCCATGTCGACGATCCGGCCGACATCGACGGGCGGGCGACCTCGGCGGTAGGCAGGAGCGGGCGCCTGACTGGCCCACCAGGCGGGAGTGCCCGGGGCGGCTGACGGCTCTGGGGTCACGGCGATTGTCTCCTCGGCCCACTCATACGGAGTCGATGCATCCAAAATAGTCTTTTCGGTGCTAGCGTAGCCGTTACGCCGACCAGCTCGGCGCTCACGTACGCGCCCAGCGCTTTCGGATGAGCGGCACTTCACCGCGGCCGGTAGCGGACCTCGAGCATCACGCACCCGGTGCTCGTACGGTAGGGGCCGTGCGGCATGCCGGGCGGCCGGGACGCGTAGTGGCCGGCGGTGAAGGTCCTGCCCAGCGTGAGATCCTCCAATTCGCCTTCGAGCAGGAAGACCTCCTCGTAGTACGCGTGCCGGATCACCCCGGCGGCCGAGGTGTCGAGTCCGGGCGCCCAGCGGGCCAGCCGGGTGAGTTCGGCCCCGTCGCCGGAGGGGGCCGAGCTGAGGAGGCGTTCCGAGACGCCGGGCGCCCCCTCGGCGTCCGACCAGGGCACCTCGTCCGCGTCGAAGAACTCGTGCTCGTCCTTCAGGTCAGGCTGCGCGTCGGATTCCATTCGGCACTTCCTTCCGTGATCCGCTGTCCATTCCAGCAGGGCCTGCCGTCACCCCGCCAGTTCCTCGGTGATCGCCGCGATCGCGCGCCAGGCGTCCTCGGGCAGGTCCGTCGTGGCCCAGGCCGCGGCGGACTCCGCCTGGGCGGGCGAACGGACACCGGCGACGACGCAGGCCACGGCCGGGTGGCGCAGCGGGAACCGCATCGCGGCGTGCGGGAGGGTGACCCCCTGCCGCTCGCAGACCTCGGCAAGGGCCCGGGCGTGCCGCAGGACCGGCGCGGGCGCCGGGCCGTAGTCGAAATGGGCGTCGCCGGGGGGCCAGGGCTGGGCCAGCAGGCCTGAGTTGAACGGCGCGGCGGCGACCACCGACACGCCCCGCTCGGCGCAGGCGTCGAGCAAGGGGCCGGCGGTGCGGTCGACCAGGGTCCAGCGCCCGGCCACCATGACGGCGTCCACGTCCGCCTCGGTCACGATCCGCAGCAGCGGTGCGACGGAGTTCATGCCCGCCCCGATCGCGCCGATGACGCCTTGGTCGCGCAGTTCCGCCAGGGCCGGGAGCGCCTCGCCGATCGCGGCGTCGAGGTGGTCGTCCGGGTCGTGGACGTAGACGATGTCGACACGGTCCAGGCCGAGCCGCCCCAGGCTGGCCTCCAGGCTGCGCCGGACACCGTCGCCGGAGTAGTCCGGCCGCCGGACCAGCGTGTCGGGGACCGCGAATCCCCCGGCCGCCAGGTCCGATCCGGTGGGGGCGGGATTGGGCTCCAGCAGTCGGCCGACCTTGGTCGAGACGGTGAACTCCGCGCGGGGCCGGCCGGCGATCGCCGCGCCCAGCCGTCGTTCGGACAGGCCGAGGCCGTAGTGCGGGGCGGTGTCGAAGTAGCGGACACCGCTGTCCCAGGCGGCGTCGATGGTGGCACGGGCCTCGTCGTCACCGAGCGGGCTGTAGAGGTTGCCGATCGGTGCCGCGCCGAAGCCGAGGGCGCTCGTCCGAGCCGAAGTGCGGCCGAGCCAACGCGCGATCATGCGG
Organism: Streptomyces sp. NPDC059373; assembly: GCF_042751495.1. NCBI lineage: Bacteria > Bacillati > Actinomycetota > Actinomycetes > Kitasatosporales > Streptomycetaceae > Streptomyces > Streptomyces sp. NPDC059373. Next base: position 173,578 of record NZ_JBHYXC010000012.1, read on the forward strand.
TGATCCCGTACCAGTCGGCCGCGGTGCTGCCGAATACCGCGGCCCGCTCCGACGGGCTCAGCGCCGCGGTGAGCTTCTCGGCGACGCCGATCACCTCGTCGTAGCCGGCCGCGAGCAAGCACACCGGCCAGTCCGACCCGTACATCAGGCGGTCGGGGCCCAGAGCATCCAACAGGACATCGGCGTACGGGCGCAGAGCCGCCGCGCCCAACGGCAACGGCGCGGTCCTGGTCACCAGGCCGGAGAACTTCACCGCGGCGTTCGGGCACGCGGCGAGCGCGGTCAGCTGGGCGGCCCACGGCGAGAGCGCGTCGGGCCGGATCTCGGGGTTGCCCGCGTGGTCGAGGACGAACCGTACGTCGGGCAGGTCCGCGACGGTCCGTACGGCGGCGGCCAACTGGTCAGGGCGGACCAGCAGTTCGTACACGAGTCCCGCAGCACCGGCCGACGCGATGCCCCGGCGGACCTCGGGGCGCAGCAGCCAGTCCGGGTCGGCCTCGTCCTGCACGCCGTGCCGGACGCCGACGAGCGCTTCGCCGCCGGGCAGTTCGCGCAGCCGGGCGAGCCGGTCGCCGACATCCGGTGCGGTCAGCTCGACCCAGCCGACGACGGCGGCCACGAGGGGATCTGCCGCCGCCAGCCGGAGCAGCTCCGGCGTCTCCGGCTCGACGGGGAGGGTCTGGACCACCACGGTGGCGTCGATCCGGTGCTCGCGCAGGGCCGGCCGCAGCTCGTCGACGGTGAACGTCCTTCGCAGCAGCGGGATGTCCGTGGTCCACGGCTGCTCCCGCACGGCGAGGTCCCAGACGTGGTGATGGGCGTCGATGCGCACGGCTGCGCCTTTCGCTCGGGGTGGTGGAGGGGAACGGAGAGGCGGTGCGGCCGGCCGGGGCGTCAGTCGAGGTGGAAGACCTCTTCGGCGGGCGCCCACCACTCCCCCGCGGCGGCGCTGTCCACCGGCTGCTGGCAGGGGTCAGTCCGCGCCCACCACTCCCGCGTGACCGGGTCGGCGGCGATCGAGGCGGTGTCGGCGGCGTAGTCGTCGCCGGTGTACTCCAGGTAGCTGAAGAGCAGGCCGTCACGCAGATAGATCGAGTAGTTGCCGATGTTGGCCCGCTTCAGCGCGGCGAGCACACCAGGCCAGGCGTCGGCGTGCAGGGCGCGGTACTCGGCCTCTTTCTCCGGACGCAGTCGGATCACCGCCGCGAATCGCTTCATCCCCTCAACCCTTCGCCCCGGGGCGTGGTCCTGGGGCGAGCCGTGCGCCGCCTGGATCGCCCGCTTCAGAAGCATCTGTTCAATCCGGCTGGATGGACCATATGTATCGGAGGATCCCTACGCAATGCCCGGCCTTGCGATGGGCCGTTTTGTCCCCTTGTTTCCACAGGATTACGCGCTCGACCGGCAAAGTTCGCCGCGGCTCTTCCCTCCCGGATGCGCCGGTGCCATAGTGGCGGCGCAAATAGATCTGATTCATCTGAGCAACGAGGAGGTTGCCCGGTGCCAGGCACAGCCAACGCCGAATCCGGAGGACCGGACGACGCGTCAGATCGATACCGCCCGGGCTACGAACTGGTCGCGGAGCGGCTGCTGAACTACATCGCCGAGCAGAACCTGCTCCCCGGCGACCGGCTGCCGACCGAGCAGGGACTCGCGGAAATCCTCGGTGCGACCCGCAACGTCACCCGTGAAGCGGTCAAGGTCCTGGCGGCGATCGGCCGGCTGAGCGTCCGCAAGGGCGCGGGCATCTTCGTCTCCGCGTCGCCCGGCGCGCTGGCCGACGACCAGCTCGCGCACTTCCAGCCGACCAGCATGGAGCACCTCCTGATGCTCCTGGACTACCGTCGCCTGATCGAGTCCGAGACGGCGCGGCGCGCCGCGACCCTCGCCACCCCGATCGAGGTCCGGGCGATGCGGGAGAGCGCCGAGGCCTCACTCGAGGCCGGGAAGGCGGGAGACGCCGAGGCGTTCGCCCGCGCCGACGCGCTGTTCCACGATTCCGTCAGCGTCGCCGCCCACAACGTGTTCCTGCGGTCGAGCGTCGCCAACATCCGGCGTTTAATCTCCCAGTCGGACGTGCTGCTCTTCCACGGCGACGTACCCGGCTCGCTGGAGGTCGCAGGCAACCAGCACCTCGGCATCGTCGAGGCCATCGCCGCAGGTGAGGTGGACACCGCCGCGGAGCTGATGACGGCGCACATCGACACCACGCAGCACCAGTTCGAACGCAAGATCCGGGACCGGCTCTTCAACCTGGCCCGGCGCACCGACGCGCAGTCCGCGACCGCGTCGAAGCAGCAGGCACCGGAGACGTCCGCTTCGTAGCGAACGCCCGTGCATTGCCCCGGGGCCGCCCGCACCAGCGGACGCCCCCGGGGCGCACTGAGCCCGCGTCGCGGGCTGACTCAACCGCCTCCCCCGGCAGTCCGATTGGAATTTCAGTGTCGAAATTTCCTGCCCTGCTCCGCGTCCGTATGCGGAGAACCGCCATAATCGCCGGATTGGCCCTCGCCGCAACGGCGATGGCGCCGATCGGTGTCGCCGCGGCAAAGTCCGCAACCTCGGCTCCCCCGGCCCTGAACGTCTACGTCTCCCCCACCCAGGGCAACGACACCGGGGCCGGCACCGCCTCGCACCCGTTCAAGACGCTGACGAAGGCCAGGGACTTCGTCCGCACGATCAACCGCAATATGCAGCGGGACATCCATGTCGAGCTGCTGAGCGGTACGTACACGCTGACCGACACCTTCAAGCTGACCAGCGCGGACTCCGGCACCAACGGCCACCGCATCGTCTACGAGGCCGCACCCGGCGCGAAGCCGGTCGTCAGCGGCGGCTCGTCCGTCACGGGATGGACCCTGGCCGATTCCGCGCACAACGTCTACAAGGCCCACGTCGGGAACATCGACACCCGCCAGCTGTACGTCAACGGCGAGCTGGAGACGCGCGCCCGAGGCGCGAAGGACCCCTCCGGCTTCACCAAGACCTCGACCGGCTACACGATCACCGACACCAGCCTGGACAACTACAAGAACCAGTCGGACATGGAGGTCGTCAGCCGCTGGGGCTGGATGCTCATGCGGTGCCCGGTCCAGTCGATCGTCGGCACCACGATGACGGTGCAGCAGCCGTGCTTCCACAACGCCAACCTGCACCAGGGTGAGGAGATCCAGAACCCGACCTGGCTGGAGAACGCCCGCGAGCTGCTGGACACCCCCGGCGAGTGGTACCTCGACAAGAGCGCGGGCGATCTGTACTACATGCCCAAGTCCGGCCAGAACCTCGCGACCGCGACGGTGACCGTGCCGCGCGTCCAGGACCTGGTGGACCTGAACGGCACCATCTCCGCCCCGGTGAGCAACGTCTCGTTCCAGGGCATCACCTTCTCCTACTCGACCTGGCTCGCGCCCAGCTCCAGCGACGGCCTGATCGAGGGCCAGGCGGGCTTCCGCATCGTCGGCTCCGACAACCCGGACTTCGACTCCACCCGGCTGAACTGGGTCAAGACGCCCGGCGCGGTCAATGTGAGCTACGGCCACGATGTGTCGTTCCAGGACAACACCTTCACCCACCTCGGCGCGGTCGGGCTGAACCTCAACACCGGCACCCAGGGCACCACGATCAACGGCAACGTCTTCAAGGAGATAGCCGCGACCGGCATCCAGGTCGGCGGCACCGACGTCATCGACCACCACCCCACCGACCCCCGGTCGATCACCAAGGACACCACGGTCAGCAACAACGTCGTCACCAACGTGGCCGACCAGTACACCGGCTCACTGGGCATCATGGCCGCCTACACCGACCACACCGTCATCACCCACAACAAGGTCTACGACCTCCCCTACAGCGGCATCTCCGTCGGCTGGGGCTGGGGTCTCACCGACAAGGGCGGCGACACCAACTACCCCGGCAACTCGGGCGTCCCGGTCTACGACACGCCGACCACCAGCCAGAACAACGTGATCAGCGACAACGAGATCAGCGACATCATGAAGCTCCAGGCGGACGGCGGAGCCATCTACACGCTGAGCTCCAACCCCGGCGGCGTCGTGTCCGGCAACTACATCAGCGACATCCCCTCCCCTGCCTACGGCGCCATCTACCAGGACGAGGGCAGCCGGTACTGGCACCTCACGGACAACGCCTTCTGCGACGTGTCCTACCAGTGGCTGCTGATGAACCACGGCATGGACAACACGGTCGACTACAACTTCACCTCCCAGCCCAAGTTCTCCACGCAGTTCAACAGCACCGGCGACACGATCACCAACAACACCACCGTGGACGGCTGCAACCAGCTGCCCGCCTCGATCGTCGACAACGCCGGCCTCCAGCCGCAGTACCAGCACCTCGACCCCGACCCGGTGAGCAGCGACACGACGGCGCCCACCGCCCCCGGCAAGCCTGACGCGGTGACGAACTTCCCGACCGTCGCCGACCTCAGCTGGGCCGCCTCCCAGGACAGCACCGGCGTCACCGGATACGCGATCTACCGCGACGGCAAGCTGGTCAGCGCCTCCACCGACCCGAAGGTACGTATCCCCGGCCTGAAGGCAGGCTCGACGTACAGCTTCACGGTCACCGCGCGTGACGCGGCCGGTAACGAGTCCGCGCCCGGCCCGGCGGTCTCGGTGACCATGCCGTCCGGTGGCGACCTCGCCCTGAACAAGCCGGTCACCGTCTCCTCGTACTCCGACCCCAACACCCCCGACCTCGCGGTGGACGGCGATCTGTCCACCCGCTGGGCCCAGGGCCTCGGCCTGCCGGACCCGTCCTGGATCCAGGTGGACCTCGGCGCCCGGTACGACGTGACCGGCGCCATCACCACCTTCGAGAAGGCCGGCGGCTACAAGTACCGGCTCGAGGTGTCGTCGGACCAGGACCACTGGACGACGCTGGAGGACCACACCGGCTCGGCCACCACCGAGGCCACCAACTACTCCTCGGCCGCCGAGCCGGTCACCGGACGCTATCTGCGGCTCACCGTCACGGGCTCGAACTACAACGGCGGCAGCATCTACGAGCTCGGGGCCTACGGCACCCCCGCGGCGCCGAACACCGACACCCAGGCCCCCGACGCCCCCGGCAAGCCGACCGTCACCCCGCTGCTGCCCGGCGTCGCCGACGTCAGCTGGCCCGCCGCCACGGACAACGTCGGCGTCACCAACTACGACGTCTACCAGGACGGCAAGCGGATCGCGACCACCGACAAGACCACCACGCGGGTCACCGGCCTGAAGGCGCAGACCGCCTACAGCTTCACCGTCGTGGCCCTGGACGCGGCACTCAACGCGTCCGACCCCAGCCCGGCCGCGAACATCACCATGCCGGCCGACAACGACCTCGCCCTGAACAAGCCGGTCACCGTCTCCTCCTACTCCGACCCCAACACCCCCGACCTCGCGGTGGACGGCGATCTGTCCACCCGCTGGGCCCAGGGCCTCGGCCTGCCGGACCCGTCCTGGATCCAGGTGGACCTCGGCAAGGTCTCATCGCTCTCCAGCGTGGTCACCACCTTCGAGAAGTCGAGCGGCTACAAGTACCTCCTGGAGTACTCCAGCGACGGCCTTAACTGGTCCGCCCTGGACGACCACACCGCCACCGACACCTCCTCGTCGGCGAACTACTCCATCGCCCCCTCGCCGGTCTCCGCCCGCTTCGTGCGGCTCACCGTCACCGGGTCGAACTACAACGGCGGCAGCATCTACGAACTCCAGGCGTACGGCGACTTCTGACCCGCGCCCGCACGGCCGGACAGCCTGTCCGATCAACAGAAACAGAAAGTCAGCATGAAGATCACCCATGTGGAAGTCCACCGGATCGACGTTCCGGCAGCCAATCCTCCGTTCCGCTGGCGGCACGGACTGGGCGGCAGCGCTCCGGCGGGCCATGGCGCGGTCCTGCGGATCGGCACCGACGAGGGCGCCGAAGGCGTGGCGCTGTTCGCCCGGCCGGGGGCGGCGGCCATGCTCGAGGACCTGGTGGAACGGGTCTTCCGCGAGGAGCTGATCGGACAGGACCCCTTCCAGCGCGAATGGCTCTGGCACCGGGTATGGGAACTCGACCGCATCCAGGAGCTTCCGCTCCCCACGTTCGGTCTCATCGACACCGCCCTGTGGGACCTCGCCGCACGGGTGGCCGGCCGGCCCGTCTGGCAGGTCCTCGGCGGATTCCGCAGGGAGATACCGGCCTACGCCTCCACCTCGACCTTCGCGACGACCGAGGAGTTCCTCGACGTCGCGGACCAGTGCCTCGCCCTCGGCTACCGGGGCATCAAGCTCCACGCCTGGGGCGATGCCCGCAAGGACGCGGAGCTCTGCCTCGCCCTGCGGAAGCACGTCGGCCCCGACGTGCCCCTGATGTACGACGGCTCGGCCGGCTTCGACCTGCCGGACGCCATCTACCTGGGCCGGGCGCTCGCCGAGGCGGACTACCTCTGGTACGAGGAGCCGATGCGCGAGTTCAGCATCAGCGCCTACCAGAAACTCGCCGAATCCGTGTCCATCCCCCTCCTGGTCGCCGAGACCTCGGACGGCGCCCACATGAACTCCGCCGACTTCATCAAGGCGGGCGCCGCCACCTTCGGCGTACGGGTAAGCACCAACCTGCGCGGCGGGATCACCGGAGCCATGCGCACCGCCCACCTCGCCGACGCCTACCGGATCCGCGCCGAGGTGCACGGCTCCGACATCCCCAACCACCACCTGTGCATGGCGATCTCCAACACCACCTATTACGAGTCCCTGGTGACCGCGACCACGGTCCGCCGGGAGCGGCACGTGGACGACCAGGGCCTCGTGCACGCACCCACCGAGCCGGGGATCGCCCTGCCACACGATTTCGAGTACGGCAAGGAACTCCAGCCGTTCATCGAGGGAGCCTCCGGCTGACGGTGCCGCCAGACCGCCGCTTCCCGCAACACCATCGGCACCTCACCCGCTTCACCCGCACGTGAGAACAGAAAGGCCCAACCATGAGGTCTCCCAGATTCCTGAAGAGCGGTACCGGCCGCAGAACGGCGCGGAACGCCGCCGCGGTCCTGTCCCTCTGCGCCGTCACCGCTCTCGCCGGCTGCGCCAGCGCCACCTCGTCGACCGACTCTGGCGGCGGGACCGCCTTCAAGCCGGTCAAGCAGGACAACGCTTCGAAGATCACCGTCTGGACCGACTCGACCCGGCTTCCGCAGGTGCAGGCGTACCAGAAGGCGCACCCCGACGTGAAGATGAACGTCGTCACCTATGACGGCGGCGCCGACGGGTCGACGTACCTCCAGACGAAGGTGCAGCTCTTCGACCGCACCGGCAAGGGCTGGCCGGACGTCGTCTTCGGCTCGCCCACCGACGTCACCTGGGCGTCGCAGCCGACCAAGCCCGGCGCGACCGCGTTCGCCGCCCCGCTGGACCAGAACCTGGTCCCGCAGACGACACTGGACAACTTCGCCAAGGGATCGCTCGCCCCCTGTCAGTACAACGGCCACACCTACTGCATGCGCAACGACATAGCGCAGGTGGTGCTCTGGTACAACAAGTCCCTCATGGACAAGTGGCACTACCAGGTGCCCACCACCTGGGAGCAGTACGAGGCGCTCGGCAAGAAGGTCGCCAAGGAGCACCCCGGCTACCTCGTCGGCTCGGTCGGTGACACCAACTCGCAGGAGTCGTACTTCTGGTCCAGCCAGTGCCCGGCCTTCCAGCTGACGAAGCCCGACACGCTCCGCACCGCCCTCTCGGACCCGAAGTGCACGCGGATGTCCAAGCTGCTCGACTCCCTCATCTCCGCCAAGGCCGTCACCACCCAGGGCTTCTTCAGCCAGGGATTCGCCAAGAGCAGCGGCAGCAAGGTCCTGATGGCCAACGGCCCCTCCTGGTACGGCCAGTACCTGTTCAACACGGCCTTCAAGACGCCGGCCGGGCAGATCAGCGCCGCCGGCCCGCTGACCTGGAGCGGTGAGAACACCGTCGCCACCGGCAACGTCGGCGGCGGCCTGTGGATGGTGTCGTCGCACAGCACCAACCTCAAGGCGGCCACCGATCTGACCACCTGGCTGACCACGTCGAGCGCCAACCAGTCGAAGGCGCCGACCTACCCGGCGTACGTGCCGGCGGCCAAGGACTGGCTGGCCAACCCGGACAACAGCAAGTACTTCGCCACCGACATCAGCGGCGTCTTCCAGAAGGCGGCCGGCGACGTGTGGACCGGCTGGTCGAACACCAAGTTCAGCGACGCCACCGCCTGGTCCAGCGTGGTGCTGCCCGCACTGACGGCCGGCAAGTCGCTGACCGCGACGCTCCCCGCCTGGCAGAGCGCGATCGCTGACGAGGCCAAGGCCAACGGATACACGGTGACCACGAAATGACAGTGCTGGACACCCGGCACGCCACCGTTTCCCCTCCCCGTCGCGGCATCACGCCGCGGCGGGGCGGTGGCGGCGGGGCGGCCGGCTATCTCTTCGTCGCCGGATACACGATTCTGCTGCTCGCCTTCGGCGTCTTCCCCACCGGCTACGCGTTCTACCTGGCGCTGACCAACGACAAGGGCCAGTTCACCGGCGTCAACCAGTTCGTCAAGGTCGCCCAGGACTACCGGTTCGTCCCCGCCTTCACCAACATCCTGGTCTACCTGGTGATGTGGCTGGTCATCCTGGTCGTGCTCACGGTCCTGGTGGCGGTGGTGCTGCGCAGCCGCATGCGGCCGGGTCTCTCGGCGCTCTTCCGCTTCCTCTACTACATTCCCGGCGCGCTCGCCGGGGTGGCCAGCGTGCTGGTGTGGCTGTTCATGCTCGACCCGGACGTCAGCCCGGCCTCCTGGCTGCTGAACTCACTGGGTTTCCACAGCTTCGCCGCGGTGCTGGCGCCGGGCAACCTTTCGGTGGTCTTCGTCCTGATCGCCTTCTGGACCGGGGCCGGCGGCTGGATCGTGGTGATGTACGGAGCGCTGAACAACATCCCGGACGAGGTCCTCGAAGCGGCCAGGATGGACGGGGCAGGGCCCTGGAAGACCGCCTGGCACATCCAGATCCCGATGATCAGACAGTGGATCGCCTATATGACGATCCTCGCCTTCGCCGCCGGCACCCAGCTGTTCGTCGAGCCGCAACTGCTCCAGACGGCCAGCCTGGGCCGGGTCAGCCCGACGTGGTCACCCAACCAGCTGGCGTACGTCTTCGCCTTCCAGCAGGGCGACTTCAACGGCGCCGCCGCGATCTCGGTCTTCCTGCTGGCCCTCGGCCTCATCTGCGCCGGTCTGCTCGTGGCCCGCTCGAACCTGTTCACGTTGGATGAGAAATGACAAACACCGCAATCGCCTCGCCCGCGACGGTCCGGCGCGGCGCGCCCTCGCGGGCCGTCTCGCTCCTCATCATCTGCGTACTTCTCGCGGTGCTGCTGGTCTTCTTCATCCTGCCGGTCGTCTGGCTGCTGCTCGCGCCGTCGAAGACCGCCGACCAGATGGTCCACGACTCGCCGTTGTCGTTCGGCTCCTTCGGCCAGATCGGCGCGGCCTGGAAGCACCTCTTCTCGTTCCAGAACGGCGCGCTGCTGGTGTGGCTGCGCAACTCCGCGGTCTACTCCGGCGGCTCCCTGCTGCTCACCCTGCTCACCAGCATTCCGGCTGGTTACGGGCTGGCGCTGACGAAGTTCCGCGGACGCAAGACGCTGCTCGCGATCACGCTGGTCACCATGATCATGCCCTCGGCGACGCTGGTTCTGCCGATCTTCCTGGAACTCAACCAGTTCCACCTGATCGGCACGGCCTGGTCGGTCATCCTGCCGTTCTCGTTCTACCCGTTCGGCGTGTACCTCGTGTACATCTACTTCGCGACCAGCCTGCCCAAGGAGATTCTCCAGGCCGCCCGCATCGACGGCTGCTCGCAGTGGCAGATCTTCATCCGTATCGCCCTGCCGCTGGCGAAGCCCGTCGTGGGGCTTGTCGCCTTCTTCAGCTTCGTCGGCAACTGGAACAACTTCTTCCTGCCCTACCTGGTGCTGCCCAACAGCGACGAATTCCCCGTCCAGGTGGGACTGAACCAACTGCTGTCATCCACACCGTCGTTCAACCCCGTGGCCGGCGCGGGACTCAACATCACCATCCCGGAACTCGCGCTGGCGATCATCGTCGCCATCCTCCCCGTGCTGGTGCTGTTCCTCTTCTCGCAGCGCACGCTCGTCTCCGGGATGCTCGCCGGATCGACCAAGGAGTGAGCGGCCGCGCAGCAAGGAGGGGTTCGCCGGCGGGCGGTGAGCCCCTCCTTGTGCGGGACCGTGGCTACGACGCGCTCGCGGTGGGCGTGGGCCGGCCCGAGGGCCGCTGAGGAAGCAGAGCCTGGCAGGACGTGTACGCCTGGGCGGTCTTGGTGTCGGCCGTGTTGAGGCCGCGCATGACATTGCCCTGGGAGCCGGGTGACGCGGAGGGCAGCACGACTCCGTGGTCCTTCATGCAGCTGGTGAACGCGCTGATGGCCGACGCATTCGCGCCGCCGCCCCCACCGCCCCCGTTGCCCCCCGGACGCAGGCTCGCGCACGCCTGCGCCGCCTTCTGGAACGCCGGATCGGCCGACTGGCCCCCGCCGAAGCCGCCACCGAAGCCACCGCCGCCGCTGGGCTGACCGCTCGGACGGCCGCTCGGGCGACCGCTCGGGGCCTTGGCTCCGTGCTGCGTGAGGCACTGCCGGTAGGCATCGGCCTGTTGCGAACCACCGGACGCGGCCGGCGCGGCGTTGGTCGACGTACCGGGCGAAGAAGAGGACGAGCAGCCGAAGAGCATCAGTCCGCCGGTGGCGATGATCGCGGCGGACAATGCGGCACGATGAGTAGTGCGGAACATGGCCGGTCTCCTCAGGGAGCGGTAACGGACGGGTGGCGTACCACCGCCGCGATACTCAACCGCAGCCGCTTGGCAGAGGGCTGGAAGTAAACCGGGAGTTCCCTGGGAACGCGGATCCACCGCATGGGCACCGCCTGTGCCGTTTCGCACCCTTGCGCGGCACTTCGTCCCGGGTCACGGACGGCCGAGGTGGGTGGCCGCGCCCAGGAAACTCCAGGAAAGCTGCCAGCGGTTCGACAAGCCGGGCGGTCACTCTCGCTGCCATGAGAGTGCTTCCACGACGGCGCAAGGCCGTCCTGATGAACTCGGTGCTCGGCGTCGTGCTCGTGGCAGCCGCCACCGGTGCCTACGCGGCCGTCAACAGTGACAGCACCGCCAAGGCCCCGACAGGCTCACGTACCGTCACGGTCGCCAAGGGCACCGTCCTGGCAACGGTCTCCGGCTCGGGATCACTGATCTCCCCCAGTGACGCCTCAGCCGACTTCACCACCGGCGGCACCCTGACGAAGGTGGAGGTCAAGCCTGGTGACAAGGTCACCAAGGGGCAGGTGCTGGCGAAGGTCGACAAGACCGCGGCCGACCAGACCCTCACCGAGGCGGAGGCGTCCCTGACCGCTGCCGAGGCCAGCCTGACCAAGGCCGAGGAAGGCCAGGCGCCCGCCGCCACCCAGACCGATCCCTCACCGAGCGCGTCGGTCGACGCGTCCGCGGTCGCCCAGGCTCAGGCCCAGGTGGCGCAGGCTCAGGACGCGGTGGACACGGCGCAGACGGCGGTGAACGGCACGACGCTGAAGGCGCCGGTCAGCGGCACGGTGGCGTCGGTGGCCGCTGCGGTCGGCCAGACCGTCTCCGGTACGAGCGGCTCGGGCTCCAGCAGCTCGTCGTCCTCGACCTCCACCTCGTCCTCCTCGTCGTCCCCGACCGGCTTCATCGTCATCACCAATCCCAAGGGGATGCAGGTGACGGCTGACTTCTCCGAGTCGGACGCGCTGAAGCTGAAGGAGGGGCAGGCCGCCACGGTGACCCTGAACGCCCAATCGGACAAGACCCTCAACGCCAAGGTGCTCTCGGTCAGTTCGCTGCCGACCACCAGCACCAGCACCAGTAGTTCCGGCGGGTCGGGCAGCAGCTCGGCCGTGCAGTACGCGGCCACCCTTGCCATCGACGGTTCGACCAGCGGCCTGCGGACCGGTCTGAGCGCCAGCATCCAGGTGGTCACCGGTGAGGTCTCCAACGCGTTGTACGTCTCGGCCGCCGCTGTCAGCGGTACGGGCACGAGCCGTACCGCCACCGTGGTGAAGCAGGACGGCAGCACCCAGGTCGTCAACGTCACCGTAGGACTTCAGGGTGACACCAACGACGAGATCACCAGCGGCCTGACCCAGGGCGAGCAGGTGCGGATCAACAGCGTCGCTTCCACGGGCACCAACGGATTCCCCGGTGGCGCGTTCCCCGGTGGCGCGGGCGGTACCGGCGGCCGTGGCGGTGCCGGCGGCGTCGGCGGCGGAGCCCGAGGATGAGCCCGCTGCTACGCCGGCGGCGTACGACGGAGGCCGGGCCGGCCGCGGTGGGCCCGGTCGAGGAGGGCCCGGTCGGGGAAGGAACTGTCGAGGTGGGCCTGGCCGAGCCGGGTCCGTGGGGTCCGGCACCGGTCATCGAGGTGCGGTCGCTGGTGAAGAGTTACGGGGAGGGCGACGGGGCGGTGCACGCGCTGTCCGGGCCCGTGGACCCGGTCACCGGCGACCGGGCCGGGATCGACCTGACCGTGATGCAGGGCGACCTGGTCGCCATCATGGGCAGTTCCGGGTCCGGCAAGTCCACGCTGATGAACATCGTGGGCTGCCTGGACGTGCCGACCTCCGGCCGGTATCTGCTGGACGGTATCGATGTGGGCGGGCTGGACGAGAGCCAGTTGTCGCTGGTCCGCAACCGCAAGATCGGTTTCATCTTCCAGTCGTTCAACCTGGTGCCGCGTACGACAGCGATCGCCCAGGTCGAGCTGCCGCTGGCCTACGCCGGGGTGAAGTCGGCGGAACGCCGCCGCCGGGCGACGGCCGCGCTCAGCGTGGTGGGGCTCGGCGACCGGATCAATCACCGGCCCAACGAGCTCTCCGGCGGCCAGCAGCAACGCGTGGCGGTCGCCCGCGCCCTGGTCACCTCGCCGGCCATGCTGCTGGCCGACGAACCGACCGGAAACCTCGACAGTCGCAGCACCGACGAGGTGCTGGGCATCTTCGACCGGCTCAACGCCACGGGACGCACCGTGGTGCTGATCACCCACGAGGACGAGGTGGCCCGGCACGCCAAGCGGGTGATCCGGCTGGTGGACGGCGAGGTCGTCGACGACATACGGCAGGCCCCGGTGGACGGCCTGCCGCCCGCCCTGCGGGACCCGGACGCCTTCGCCGATGCCCACGCACATGCTCAGCAGTACGCCACTCGGCCGTACGACCAACCTGCCGTCCCACAGCCCAGGCTGCAGGACACGACGCTCGGGGGTGAGCGGCGGTGAATCCACTCGAGACTCTGCGCTTCGCGATCGCGGGCCTGGCGGCCAACAAGGTGCGTTCCTCGCTGACCATGCTCGGTGTCCTCATCGGTGTTGCCGCGGTCATCCTGCTGCTCGCGGTCGGCAACGGCTCCTCGCAGGCGGTGAAGAACTCCATCGAGAAGCTGGGCACCAACTCGCTGACGATCTCCTCCGGCAGCAGTGGCACCTCGAGCACCACGACCACGGTCAAGCCGCTCACCCTGGACGACGCCAAGGCCCTGGCCGACCCCAAGCAGACTCCGGACGTCAAGTCCGTCGCCCCCGAGGTCACCACGTCCCAGACCGCGATCTACCAGGGCACCTCGCACACCGTCAGCCAGGTCGTCGGCACCTACCCCGCGTACTTCGAGGCGTCCAACAGCAAGGTCGTCAAGGGCGACTACTTCAGTAACGACGACGTTCTCAACTCCCGCAAGGTCGCCGTCATCGGCTCCACCACGGCCACCGACGTGTTCGGCACGGCGGACCCGGTCGGCAAGACCATGGTGCTCGGCGGCACCCCGTTCACCATCGTGGGTGAGCTGGCCACCAAGGGCGGCAGCGGATTCCAGGACCCGGACGACGTGGTGATCGCACCCCTGCCCACCGTGCAGAACGCGTTCAGCGGTTTCGGCTCCCTCAACCAGATCCTCGTGGAAGCCGTGTCGGCCGACGCGACCACCCCGGCGCAGAGCGAGATCACCACTGTCCTGATGGGACAGCACGGCATCACCGACGCGAACGCGCTGGACTTCCGGGTGAGCAGCCAGACGTCCCTGCTGACCACCCAGGCCTCCACCACCTCGACCTTCACCGTCCTGCTCGGCGCGGTGGCCGCCATCTCCCTGCTGGTCGGCGGGATCGGCATCACCAACATCATGCTGGTGACCGTGACCGAGCGGACCCGGGAGATCGGCATCCGCAAGGCGATCGGCGCCCCCAAGGGCGTCATCCTCGGCCAGTTCCTGACCGAGTCGACCCTGCTGTCGCTGATCGGAGGCGGCCTGGGCGTCGCCATCGGGATACTCGGTTCCCGGTTCAGCATCGTCGGCATCAAACCAGTGATCATTCCCGCGTCCGTCTACGGCGCTCTCGGAATCGCCGTGGCCATCGGCCTGTTCTTCGGCAGCTACCCGGCGAACCGGGCCGCGAGCCTGCGGCCCATCGAGGCGCTACGACACGAGTGACCCGGCACCACCAGCGCCCCGCGACGACGATCCACCGTATGGACAGGAGTACCCGGACATGGCCCGACACCGCCATCTTGTGAAGGCTGCTGCCGACCGCGAAGCCGCGCCGGCGCTGCCGGACGCGCCCGATTTTGGTGACCAATCCGATGACGTCTACCAGCCCGAGGAGCAGCCCGAGGACGTGCTCGCCGATCCTCCGGACATGCGGGACATCAGCGCCGAGCTGAGCGCCCCGCCCAAGCGCAAGCTGCCCTGGCCCACCCTGCTGCTGACCAGCTCGGTCGTCGCTGTGCTGGCGTTCACCGGCGGCGTGCTGGTGGAGAAGGGCCAGTCGTCCGGCTCCGCCGCGCCGGGCGGTGCCGCGGCAGCGGGTGGCGCACGCTTCGGGGGCGCCGCGAGCGCCGGGACAGGCGGGCAGGCGCCCGGTGGCGGCAACGCCGGCGGCGCCGGAAGCGGGATGACCGCCGGCACGGTCAAGGTGGTCGACGGCAGCACGATCTACGTCACCGACGCCCAAGGCAACATCATCAAGGTGAAAACCGGCAAGTCCACCCAGGTCAGCGTGGCCAAGAGCGGCAAGGTCTCCGACCTGAAGCCCGGACAGACCGTCACCGTGCGCGGCAGCCAGAGCTCCTCCGGCGACATCACGGCCACGACGGTGACAGAGGGCGGCACCGTCGGAGGGTTCGGCGCCAGGGGCGGCGCGCAGCCGAGCAGCAGCTCGGGGGGTTGATCCCGCGCATACGCGATGAGGCGTAGCGTTCAGCAGCACTTTCGAACACACCAGGGGCCAGATGAACACAGACGCACCCGAGGCCAGCCTGCTGGTTGTCGAGGACGAGCCCAACATCAGGGAGCTGCTGGCGGCATCGCTGCGCTTCGTCGGGTTCGAGGTGGTCTCCGCGGCGACCGGTGCCGAGGCACTGGCAGCGGTCGCCGCGGAGACCCCCGACCTGGTGGTTCTGGATGTGATGCTGCCGGACATGGACGGTTTCACCGTGGTGAAGCGGCTGCGTGAGGATTTCGACGCCTACAGCCGGACAGGCGCCGCCACCCGCGAGCATCTGCCCGTCCTGTTCCTCACCGCCAAGGACGGCATCGAGGACAAGGTCAGCGGCCTGACCGCCGGAGGCGACGACTACGTCACCAAACCCTTCAGCCTTGAAGAGCTGATCGCCCGCATCCGGGCCATCCTGCGCCGCACCGGCGGCCCGGACAGCAACGGCACCCTGATGGTCGACGACCTCGAGCTCGACCCCGTCGGCCATCAGGTGATGCGCTCCGGTCACCCGGTCCCGCTGTCCCCCACCGAATTCAAACTGCTCGAGTACCTCATGGTGAATGCCGGCCGGGTGCTGTCCAAACCGCAGATCGTCGACCACGTCTGGGCCTACGACTTCGGCGGCGACCTCAGCATCGTCGAGTCGTACATCTCCTACCTGCGCCGCAAGGTCGACTCCGGCGAGACCGGCGCCGCCAAACTCATCCACACCGTGCGTGGCGTCGGCTACGTGCTGCGCCGCCCGCACGGATGACCGCGATGCGATTGCGCTTGCGATTGCCCCGTTGGACGCCGGCCTGGCGTCCGACGGCGCTCTCCCTGCGGTCCCTGCGCTCGCGGCTCATCCTGACGTCCGTGGTGCTGGTCGTCGTCGGCCTCGGCGTGAGCGACACCGTGGTGCTCAGCCTGGTCCGGCACGATCTCGTTCAGCGTGTCGACCAGCAACTGAAGAGGTTCGGCGGGCCGTTGACGCGCCGGATCGCCACCGGCGACCGCCGACCGCCTCCGTCGGACGGCCAGGACAAGGGCGGCCTCGGCAGCCCCTGGCTGCCGAGCCAGTACGTGGTCGCCTTCGTCGGCGCCGACGGCACGATCTCCCAGCAACTGAGCGTCCCGGTCTCCCCCACCGACCCCCGTCCCAAGTGGCCGACCATGGGCGCCGCCGAGTTGCGCGCCCGCACCGGCATCCCCTTCGACGTCCCCAGCGACCACGGCGACAGCGACTGGCGGGTGCTCATCCTCGCCATCCCCCAGGCCACCGCCCGGCACCTCCCCGCCAGGGTCGTGGTGGCGGTCTCCCTCCACGACGTGACCTCCACGACCGCCAGCCTGAGCACCGAGTTCGAGCTGATCGGCGCGGTCGTGGCGGCGCTGCTGGGCGTGGCCGGCTGGTTCGCGGTACGGGCCGGACTCCGGCCGCTGCACCGTATCGAGGCCACCGCCACCGAGATCGCCGCCGGGCGGCCGCTGTCGCACCGGATGCCGCACGCCTCAACACGTACCGAGGCAGGACGGCTGTCCACCGCGCTCAACATCATGCTCGCGCGGATCGAGTCCGCCTTCGCCGCCCGCGCGGAGTCCGAGGCCCGTATGCGGCGCTTCATCGCCGACGCCAGCCACGAACTGCGTACCCCGCTCGCCGGCATCCGGGGTTTCGCGGAGCTGTACCGGATGGGTGGGCTGCCCGATCAGGCCGACGTCAAGCGCACGATGGCTCGCATCGAGAACGAGGCGGTACGGATGGGCGGCCTGGTCGAGGACCTGCTGACCCTGGCCCGGGCCGACGAGAGCCGTCCCCTGCAGCTGGCACCGATGGATCTGCGCACCCTCGCCGTCGACGCCCTGCACGACACCACGGCCCTCGACGCCACCCGGCCGGTCTCCCTCACCGGCCCCGGCGGCGACAGCCCGTCGGCCCCCGCCCTGGTCCTCGGCGATGAAGCCCGCCTGCGCCAGGTCGTCGCCAACCTCGTCGGCAACGCCGTCGCCCACACCCCGCCCGGCACCTCGATCCGCATCGGCGTCGGCTCCGAGAACGGCCACGGCCTCATCGAGGTCGCCGATCAGGGCCCGGGCCTCGAACCCGACCAGGCCGCCCGGGTCTTCGAACGCTTCTACCGCGTGGACGCCTCCCGCACCCGCCGCGAAGGCGGCGGCGCCGGCCTCGGCCTCGCCATCGTCACGGCGCTCGTCACCGCACACAACGGCCACGTCGACGTCACCACCACCCCAGGAAAAGGCGCGACCTTCCGCGTACGCATCCCATCAGCTGAATGAAGTCGCTACGTTCAGGTAAGTTTGCGCCAATGTTCAATTCCTCCGGCGCGCCATCCTGTCAGATCTCACGGAATATCCGGAATGCCGTTTTGAGGGAAATGGTCAGTTGTGAAATTTTGCTTGCATCCGGCGCCGCCCCAGGCTAATTTGATGCCGCATCACGGATAGAAATCCGTTCGCAAAAAGCCACTGATCTCGACGCAAGGAATCCAGGCGAGGATCCTTGCCTCCCCCCACATTTATTGTTGAGGAGTTGGTTTGCGCAGCATGCTGTCATCGACGACGAACCCCGGGGAAACGGCCTCCCGCCCGAAGCCTCCGCGGATGCTCCGCCGGTCCGCGCTCGCGAGTGCGCTCGGTGCCGTGGTCCTGGTCATGGCCCTCCCGACCAGCGCGAGCGCCGACGTTCTCACGCTTCTGCCGCAGAACGCCGACGGGCTCGAGCAGACCTTCTCCCCCGCCTACGACTACGACGGCGACGGCTGCTACACCACCGCCGCCATCGGCGCCGACGGCACCATCAACCCCGGCCTGGCGCTGGGCGGAGACGTGAACGGCCACTGCCACGACATGGCCCAGCTCAACAACGCCAACACGTACTCGCGCGAGAAGTGCAACAACGGCTGGTGCGCGGTGGTGTACGCCAGCTACTTCGAGAAGGACCAGGCCACGCTGGGCCCGGCGGCCATCGGGCACCGCCACGACTGGGAGCACGTCGTGGTGTGGATCAACAACAACCAGGTCCAGTACGTCTCGGTGTCGCAGCACACCAGCTACGCGATCTCCGCCGCCTCGGGGGTGCGCTTCGACGGGAGCCACCCGAAGATCGTCTACCACAAGGACGGCGCCTCGACCCACGACTTCCGCTTCGCGAACACCAACGACGAACCCGCGGAGAACGCCACCGGCAACTGGTTCTACCCGCGCCTCGTCGGCTGGGAGGGCTACCCGGCGGGTTATCGCGACAAGCTCATGAGCGCCAATTTCGGCGATGCCACGATCAAAATCACGGACGGCTCCTTCAACTCCACCCTCTCCAACTCAATGCCTTCCGGAATCCCGTTCGACCCCAACGCCTGACATAAGCGGTGAAGTCGGCGGCCGACCCCGGAAGCGGTGGGGTCGGCCGCCGTCGTCATGCCGCGGGGAAAGCCTCCGGGAACTCGGAGCTCTCCTCGATGGTGACCGCCGCCGCCACCTCGCCGGTGGTCAGCGCCAGTTGAACGGCGACGTAATACACGGCGAGGCTGAAGGCGATGACCACCAGCAGGTCCCACCAGTTCCCCAGGGCGTCGCTGCCGCCGCCGTACCGCCCGAAGCGGCCGATGACGATCATGCCGACGAGCCAGGGCCACACCCATGCCGCCGACCGCCAGTGCAGTGCGGGGCGCTCGGCTGCCGGTATCCGCGACCGGGTGAGGGCGAAGACGGCGAGGCCGACGACGATGGTGGCGCCCAGCTTCCAGTCCGCCTCGTAACCGGACCAGTAGATGATCAGGTTGGCCGCGACGAAGGCCAGCGGAGAGGTCACCCGCCAGGCCGGCAGCCGGTAGGGACGCGGACGCGCGGCGTCCCGCAGCCGCAGGGCGTGCAGCGAGACGGGTGCGAAGGCGTACATGATCGCGGTGGCGGAGGTGACCAGGCCGACCAGCGCCGACCAGCTGGGGAAGGGCAGGAAGGCGATCTCGCCGACGACGAAGGCCAGCAGGATCGACGTCAGCGGGACGCCGCGGGGGCTGATCCGGGCCAGCCGCTTCGGCAGGGACTTCTCGTGCCCCATGGCGTACGACAGCCGGGAGGAGGTCGCCACGTAGACCAGGCCGGTGCCGGCCGGAGAGACCACGGCATCGATGTAGAGCACCGTGGCCAGCCAGCCGGCCCCGGCGGTCGTCGCCAGCGTCGCGTACGGGCCGAAGTCGCCCTTGCCGACCGGGTTGGCCCAGCCGTGCAGCAGCTTGTTCGGGTCGAGCGCGGCGATGAAGGCGACCTCGAGCAGCAGGTAGACCACCACGCCGATCACCATGGCGGCGATCACGGCGCGGGAGACGTCCCGCTGCGGGTTGCGGGCCTCTCCGGCCATCTGGATGGCCTGCTCGAAGCCCTGGAGCGCGAAGACCACGCCCGCCGGCAGCGCGGCGAAGACTCCATGCGCCCCGTACGGTGCGAAGCCCCCACCGGCGGTGAAGTTCGAGGAGTGGAAGGTCAGCGACATCAGGACGACGACGGTCAGCAGCGGGACGAGTGTCTTCCAGATCACCGTGATCGAGTTCGTCTCGGACATCAGCTTGACGCCGACGACGTTGATGATGGTGAAGATCAGCATGAAGACACTGGCGATGACCAGGCCGATCCCGGTGAGGGTGCCGTCGGTGTGCAGCAGGGTGACGTTGTCCTTCACCCATCCGATGCGGGCGGTGTACGACAGCGTGGCCTCAACCTCGATCGGGGCGATCGTCACCGCCTGAACCCAGGCCATCCAGCCGGCGGTGAAGCTCGCCAGCGGTCCGAAGGCGAAGAAGGGGAAGCGGGCGGTGCCGCCCGCGACGGGGTACGCGGCGCCCAGTTCGGCGTGTACGAGCGCGAGCATCGCGAGGATCGCGGCCGCGAGCACCCAGGACAACAGCGAGGCGGGGCCCGCGTAGCTGGCTGCCGTGAGGGCGCCCAGCAGCCACCCCGATCCGATGATCGAGCCGAGTGAGACGAAGAGCAGTCCCCAGAAACGGACATCCCGGTGGAGATGTCCGCTCCCTGTGGATGCGACGGCATCCGACGTGCTGGTGACCATGCCAAGGTCCCTCGTTACTGACCTTGAATGCGTGGTGTCGTGGGGGCTGACGGGTGGTGATCCCTGCGGTATGCCGTGTGTATGAGGTACGCGCAGGGCGGTGGCTTGACCGATGAGCGTCGGGCCTTTCGGGAGCGGTTGCGGTTGGAGGCGGCCGAGCGGTTCGTGCGGGGCGAGGAGAACGCGGTCATCGCGCACGATCTGCGGGTCAGCCTGCGTTCCGTGCAGCGGTGGCGAAACACCTGGTCGCAGGGTGGTCCGAGGGCCCTGGCCTCGAAGGGCCCGGCTTCGCTGCCGCTGCTGAGCGATGAGCTGTTCGCGGTCCTGGAGGCCGAGCTGGACAAGGGACCTGTTGCGCACGGCTGGCCCGACCAGACCTGGACCCTGGCACGGATCAAGACCCTGATCGGACGCCGGTTCCACAAGAGCTACACCATCCAGGGGGTGGCAGCGCTGCTCAAGCGGCAC
>NZ_JBHYXC010000013.1:0-191412 GCF_042751495.1 Streptomyces sp. NPDC059373
GTGCTGGGTTCGGGCCGCACGATGATCCACAAGACAGGCCCTAGACGTGTTCGGATGCGTGCGCTCCGTCGGTGGAGGGGCTGGGGTCGCGCTGTTCGTCGTCGAGTTCGCGCAGGTGCTCCAGGGCCGGGATCGCGGCGGCCAGGGCGGCCGCTTCGTCGGGCGGCAGTCTGTCGATGAGGTGCGCGAACGCCTCGATGTTGGCTCGGCGCCGAGCGTGGAGGTACTCCGACCCGGCGGTGGTTATGGCGACCAGTACGACGCGCCTGTCAGCCGGGTCGTTGCGGCGCTCGACGAGGCCGGCCCGCTCCAGGGTGGTGACGAGCGAGGTCACGGACGGCTGGGTGACCCCTTGGGCCATGGCCAGGTCCGTGACGCGGCGGGGACCTGTGCGGTCCAGGGTGGACAGGGTCGACACCGAGGTCAGGCTCAGGTCCCGAGGTGCGTGGCGCACCAGCGAGGAGAGCAGCCCGACCACCGCGCCGGCCGAGCGGGTCGAGCCGTCGGCGCTCCCCGTGGTGCTCCCGGAGGTGGATCGACTCATAGCCAGAAGCATAGCCGCATCTATATGAATCTCCCCCTTACTACATTGACACTCTATATAGATGCTCAATACACTTGTGCTCGCGACAGCAGACCCGCTGACCCCGGGGCCTCGGCCGGACCACTACGGCAACGCCCGCCGGGCGGACGTAGACGGACACGCTGCGGTCCTCGAAGGAGACGCCTCATGAACCGCCCCCTGGACACCCGTGCACATCCCACGCAGGCGACGCCGGAAGCGCCGGGCGTGCAGAGCCCGTTCCGCCAGCCGAAGGCCGTCTGGGCGGTGGCGTTCGCCTGCGTGATCTCCTTCATGGGCATTGGTCTGGTCGATCCCATCCTGCCGTCGCTGGCCTCCAAACTGCAGGCCAGCCCGAGCCAGGTGGAGCTGCTGTTCACCAGCTACCTCGTGGTCACGGCGTTGGCGATGCTGGTGACCGGCTGGGTGTCCAGCCGTCTCGGCGCCAAACGCACGTTGATCGTCGGCCTTGCGCTGATCGTGGTGTTCTCCGCGATCGCCGGCACCAGCGGAAGCATCGGGGAGATCGTCGGCTTCCGAGCCGGCTGGGGCCTGGGCAACGCGCTGTTCATCGCGACCTCCCTGGCGGTGATCGTCGGCTCGGCCAGCGGCGGGTTCAGCGGCGCCATCGTGCTGTACGAGACCGCGCTCGGGGTGGGCATCGCGTGCGGCCCGCTGCTGGGCGGCCTGCTGGGCAACGTCAGTTGGCGCGGACCGTTCTTCGGCGTCGCCGTCCTGATGCTCATCGCCCTGGTGGCCACCGCGATCCTGGTCCCCGCGACCCCCCGACCGGCGCAGCGCTCCTCCCTCAGCGAACCGATCAAGGCGCTCCGGCATCGCCCCCTGGCCGTCACCAGCGTCACCGGTCTGCTCTACAACTGGGCGTTCTTCACGATCCTCGGCTACGCCCCGTTCCTCATGAACCTGTCCCCCCTGAAGCTCGGCGCTGTCTTCTGCGCCTGGGGCGTGCTGGTCGCGCTGTTCGCGGTCTTCGGTGCCCCGATGCTCAAGGCCCGCTTCGGCACTGCCCGCACGCTGTACGGGAGCATGGTGCTGATGGCCCTCGACTCGCTGGTGATCGGCATATTCCCCGATCACCCGGGGGTCGTCATCGGGGCGACGATCGCCTCCGGCATCGTCATCGGCACCAACAACACCCTCGTCACCACTGCTGTCATGAGCATCGCTCCGGTTCCGCGCCCCGTCGCATCGGCCACCTACGGATTCGTACGGTTCATCGGCGGCGGACTCGCCCCGTATGCGGCGGGCAAACTGGTCGAGCACTACAACACGCACGTCCCGTTCATCCTGGGGGCGGTGACGGTCGCGGCGGCCGCCGCGGTATTGAGCACGGTGCACCGCGCGTTGAGCGAGGCCGACCGGGAGGAAGCCCACGTGGGGACCTCGCACGAGCGGATGGACGCCGAGCAGGCGGTCCGGGACGTGCCCGGCGTGCCCGAGGAGGCCATCCTCGCCGAGGTGGCGCTGACCGAGGACCGTACCCTGAGCGGCGACGCCCCGGACGGCCGCGCCGCCCATGACAGCCGGCGACCGTGAGCCGGGAGAGGCGTGGACACCAAGGGCTTCGAACTCGGCGGTGACGGGCCGTCGGTGCTCGTCGTCGGCATCGACGGTTCGGACACCTCCTGGCGCGCGATGTACTACGCGTTCGGGTTGGCCCGCCGGCAGCACAGCACCGTCATCGCCGTTTTCGTGGTCACCACCGCGGTGGCATTCGACGGCATGCCGCTGGACACCTACCAGGACGGCATCGACCTGGCCGGCGAACTCGGGCGCACCATCCGGGCCCTGGCCGGCGAGTACCGCGTCACCACCCACTTCATGTGCCTCACGGGCGACCCGGTACTCACCCTCAGTGGAATCGCCGCCGAACACCGCGCGGACGCCATCATCGTCGGAGCCAGCCAGGCGTTCGGTCACCGACTCTTCGGATCCAAAGCACTACGCGCCGTACGACGCCGCCAATGCCCGGTGACCGTCGTCCCCTAGTGCACCTCTGCACGCAGCCGAGTCCAAGGGGAGACCTTCATGGGCGAGTTGGCCACCCGCTTCGAGCGTGACGCCCTGCCACTGCTCGGTGAGCTGTACCCGGCCGCGATGAGGATGACGCGCAACCCCGCAGACGCGGAGGACCTGTTGCAGGAGACCTTCCTGAGGGCGTTCGTCGGATTCGCGTCGTTCGCCGAAGGAACGAACCTCAAGGCCTGGCTGTACAGGGTCCTGGTCAACACCCACATCAACGCTTGTCGCAAGCGAATGCGTCAGCCGCAGCAGACATCCATCGAGGGGATGACCCACCGGCAGTTGGGGCGAGCGGAAAGCCGCATGACCGGTGGCCCACGGTCGGCCGAGGCGGAGGCTCTGGGCCGGCTCCTCGACCATGACGTGAAGGCCGCACTGCAGCAGCTCCCAGCGGCGTTGCGGACCGCCGTCTACCTGGCTGACGTCGAAGGACTCACGTACCGGGAGATCACGGAGATCGTGGAGGCGCCGATGGGCACCGTGACATCCCGGTTGCACCGAGGGCGTCGGCAGCTGCGGCAGCTCCTGGGAGGCTCTAGTCGATCAGCTTCTCGAAGAGGAACTCGTGCTTGAGGAAGGACGTGTCGTACTCGTGCCCCGGGTACGGCGGGATCAGCTGGGCGGCCTGGAAGAGCCGCCAGCCGTCCTCCAGTGCGTCCAGGCCTGTCCCGTACGGCGGTTCGTCGCTGTCCCCGGTGGTGGGGCGGGAGGCGCCGGTGCCGTCGTAGCGGGACCAGCCGACCACGTCCGAGTCGAGGGCGGAGGTGGCGAGGTAGAGGACCAGGACCTGCTGCTTCATACGTGGCTCCGGAGCTTCGGGCGGTTGGTCACGCGGGTCACCCAGTACTCGACGTCGAAGGAGTCGTCGCCGGTCAGCGCCCGCCAAAGGCGGACCCGGTTGTGGACCTCGAGGCGGCCCGTGGCGGGCTCGTACCAGGGGAAGACGGCGCTGAGCTCGGCGGCGACGGCCGGGTCGGCGAGGTCGGTGGTGTCCCAGAGCCGGACCTGCGGCACGGTGGGATTGAGGCGGATCTTGAACATGTAACGGGGGATGTCGCTGTCGTTGCGCCGCCCGCCGTGCCACAGGCCGTGGTGGAGGATGACCACGGTGCCGGCCGGGCAGGTCAGCCGGGTCTGTCCGCGCAGATTCTGGTAGCGCCCGGTGTCGCTCTCGTTGGTGCGGCGCAGATGGCTGCCCGGCACGCTCAGGGTGCCGCCCATCTCGGCGGTCACCTCCTGCGGGTAGTACATGAGCTGGACGTCGAAGGCGTCGGGGCGTACGTCGATGATCGCGTCGCCGTGCAGCGGCTGCGCGTTGCCCTCGTGCGGCTCGCGGATGTGCACGAAGTGGTGGTCGACGGTCGGCCCCGGCCCGACCAGGCTCTCCAGGGCTCCGGCGACCGGCGGCAGCCCGACGAGCCGGCGGGCGAACGACCCCTCCGGATAGGCCTCGTCGACGGGCGTGCCGTACGGCACGGCGGGGATACCGGCGGACAGGACGTCGATCGCGCTCTCATTCATCTCCGGCGGCACGACCGCGTCCATACGCAGGTATCCCTGCGCGACGAAGCGGGCCATCTGGACGGATGTCAGCGGCTGTTTGCTGGTAGGCATACGACGACCGTAAAGGCGGGATCGGGCCTTGTCGTGGGTCGCATTCATCCTCTACTGGTAATTTCTCACCATGGACCGAGTAGCGCTCCGGCTCGACGAGCCGCCGCGGGTGGCCAACATCGGCGTGGGAGTGCACGGCGTCACCGGGCTGGACGACGTCTTCCGCCTCCCCGACCTGTGGCAGCTCCACCTGTACGGCTACGCGGGCGAGCTGTCCGTCGGCGGCACCACCCACCCCATCCGGCCCGGCCACGTCAGCCTCATCCCGCCGGCCACCGAGGTCCGCTACCGGTACCGCGGCCGCTCCGAGCACCTGTACGCCCACCTGTGGCTGCCCGGCACCGGCGAGCCGCGCACCGTACCGGTGATGCAGGACGCCGGCGACGAGGCACCGCTGCTGTCCGGGCTGCTGCGGCACGCCCTCACCGCGGCGCCGGGCACCCCGGCCAGGGCCGCCGCCGAGGTGTGGACGGTCCTGTGGCACGTGGCCGGCCTGGCGGCCCTCGGCCGTCCCGGACAGCCGCACGCCGTGGTGGCCGCCGCGATGGCCCACATCGAGGCCAACCTCGCCGTGCCGGTCACCGTGCCCGCCATCGCCCGCGCGGCCGGGGTCTCCCACAACCACCTCACCCGGCTCTTCCGGGCCGAGACCGGCGACACCGTGGTCGCCTACATCCGCCGCCGGCGCCTGGAACGCGCCCGCCACCTGCTGCGGGCCTCCACCCTCCCCATCCCGGCCATCGCGGCGGCGGTGGGCATCCCCGACCTGCAGGCCTTCAACAAAGCCTGCCGCCGCGAGCTGGGCGCCGCGCCCCGCCTCATCCGGGCGGCAGGCGTGCACACGGCGGAGGACGCCGCCCCTCAGCCGGGTGCCCTCATCCGTCGCAGTGCAGCACCCCGGCGGCCAGCTTCGCGGTGAGGACGCGGCGAGCGCTGTCCCGTGTCCTGTTCCGCAGCGCCGGATCGTGGCGGACGGCATCGCGCACGGCGCCGACCATCGCGGGGATGTCCGCCGTGTTCGCGGTGAGCACCAGGTCTCCGCCCGCACCGATGAACCGCAGGGCCCGTTGGGCGGGCGGCACGGAGCGGACCGCGACCGCGTCGCCCAGGTCGTCCGACACGATGACGCCCTTGAAGCCCAGATCGTTCCGGAGCATGGCGTTGAGCACGGTGGGGGAGAAGACGGCCCGTCGGTCCGGGTCGATACGGGTGTAGGTCGCCGACGAGACCATGACGAAGCCGGCGCCGGCCGCGATGCCGGATCCGAAGGCGCGGACATCGCGGTCGTAGCGGGTGAGAGTGGTGTCGGTGACCTTCGCCGTGGTGTCGGTGTTGCCGCTCACGCGCCCGAGCCCCGGGAAGTGCTTGAGGGTCGTCAACACCCCGGCCTTGCCGAACCCCTTGACGTACGCGGCGTTCTGACGGGCCACCACATCCGCCGAATAACCGAACTGACGCCCGTACTGGCCGATCGGGCCGTTGCCGGTCCCGATCTCGGGGGGTACGACATCGGCGATGGGAGCGAGGTTCAGATTGACGCCCGCCGCGTGCAGCTCGGCCGCCCACTGCGCTGCGTGGGTCTGCAGCTCGGACGCCGTCCACCTGCCCTGCGTGAGAGCCTCCGGGATGGCCGAGAAGCCGGGGCCCTTCAGGGCCTGTACCTGACCGCCCTCCTGGTCCGCGGAGACCAGCAGGCCGACGACGCCGGCCCGGTCGGTCTGCCGCAGGCCCTGCAGCCGGTCGGTAAGGCCGCGGGTCCGCCACACGCCGACCTGGCTGCGGCCCAAAAGGATCACCGACCCGACCTGGTACCGGCGCAGCACGGCCATGTCGGCGTCGGTGGTCGTGGGAACGCGCGCCGCGCCCATGAAGAGCTGGCCCACCACCTGCGTGTCCGACATGGCCGACAGGACGCGGTCGACGCATGACGGGGTGGGTACGGCCCTGCTCGCGCTCGGCGATGCGGAAGCTGAAGGGGTGCTGGTGGTGCGTGTGCCGGTGCCGCGATCCGGGGCCGGTGATCCGCCGCACCCGCCGAGGGCGAGCGCGGTGCACAGCACGGCGGCGGAAAGGCGGAGGGTGCCGGGGAGACCGGACGGCAGGACGTTCATCATCAGGCCCCCGCAGTGCTCGCCGAGGCGCCGGCCGGGTGCTGTGGCGGACGGCAGAGGGTCTTCCTGGACTCGGGCAGCGTATATACGTCCCCGAGGATGCGGGAGATCGACGCGCCGTGGCCGGGGGCGGCCTCACGGTAGGGCGCGAAGCGCCTGCGTGACGTGGTGCTCATGATCTTCCCCAGGTGCTTGAAGTCCGTTCGTGCGGTCATCCGGTTTCGATGTACGCCTGTCCACGAAAGATCGCGGGAACCGGATCCTGTTACGGCTTCACGACAAACCCCGCCGGCCTGCGGTGCGGGCGGCGGGGCGGGGCGGGACGCACGGCTTCTCAGCCGGCGCGGCGGCGCTTCTCGGGGGGCAGGACGTCGACGTCGGCGGGAGGCCCCGGCAGCTGATGCGTTCCGTGGAGCCGGCGCAGCCCCAGCGCCATGTGCAGCAGCAGCCGGTCGCGGCCGTCGTGCAGGCTCATCCCGGAGATGTGCTCGGCGCGCTCCAGCCGGTAGTCGAGCGTGGTGCGGTGCACTCGCAGTTCGCGCGCGGCGCGCTGCAGGTCCCCGGCGCAGTCGAGATATGTCTCCAGGGTGGGGACCAGCACCGCGGCCGAGGGGTCCGCCAGCAGGGCGGCCAGGCCCTCCGGCAGCAGCGCGCTCTCCCAGGCCTGCGGGACGAGTTGGGCCAGCAGCGCGTCGGCGCTCAGCGCCGGCCAGGAGGCCGCGCCGCCTTCGCCGGCCGCCGACAGCGCGACCTCGGCCTGCCGCTGGGCTTGCGGCAGGCCGTCCAGGCCCCGGACCGGGCCACTGGTACCGACCCGCCAGCACCCGGCGAGCCCCGAGCGGTCGGTGAGCTCCGCCAGCAGCGCCGCGGCGGCCTCGGCGAGCCGGCCGTCCCCGAAGCCCTGCCGGCGGGCCAGGACGACCGTCGCGCGCCGGGACCCCACGGCGGCGAGCGCGGCCTCGCCGGGGGCGGTGCGGCACAGGCGGCCCATGGACTCCGCCAGCACCGCCCGGGTGTCGGCCGGTGTGCCGTCGCCCTTGCCGGGGCGGCAGCTCACCAGCAGGACGGCCACCTGCCCGACGCTGTCGAGCAGGCCCCGGTCGAGCGCCTCTTCCCACGCCTCGCGCCGTACCACCGGGTCATGGCTGAGCAGTTGCTCAACGAGCCGCCGGCGCAGCTCCGTCTCCTCGCCGGTGGCGACCAGCCCGCGCTGCAGTGCCCGCCCCATCACCTCGGCGGCGCGGGCGGCCTCGGCGACCTGCGCTTCCGTCAGGTCACCGTACCGGTCGGTGACCCACAGGAAGCCGAGCAGCAGGCCACGGCAGCGAACCGGGACACACAGCCGCCGCCACAGCTCCAGCGCCGCGTTCTCCGGGATGTGCCCCGGGCCGGTCCAGCGCCTGATCTCCTCGTAGCGGACGTCCTCCGGCCGCGTCCTGCGGTGCAGCAGCGACCACATGCGCGCGGGATCCGCGTTCCCGTAGTCCTTGCTCGCGGCGATCAGGCGGAGGTCCTGGTCGTCCACCACGACCGCCCGCCCCAGCCGGGTGGCCAGGGCATCCACCAGAGTCTGGATCTGCTCGACGCTCATGCCTCACTGTCGGAGGCCCGTGTTACACGGGCGGCGGAAAAGTGTTACGGGTGGCGTTCCGGTCCCTGAGGAGCGGTACGCGCTCAGCTGGGGAACATCCCCGCCGTCGCGTTGACCCACGTGCCGGTGATGGTCACGCCGGCGTCCGAGGCGAGGAAGGTCGCCAGTGCGGCGATGTCGGCGATGCGCGGCGAGCGCTTGGTCATCCGCATGCTGTCGAGTTGGCCGACGAGGCCCTGCACGGCAGCCTCGTCCATGCCCGGGGCGCCGGCGGCGGCCAGTTTCTCCGGCGTCAGGGTGTCGGCGACGCCGGCGGTCCAGATCCCGCACACGCGGACGCCGGCCGGGCCGACTTCCTGGGCGAACTGGCGGATCAGCGCGTCGATCGCGCCGTCGGCGGCGGCCGTGCCGCCCAACATCGGGCTGCCGTTGCCGGACGCGCTGTCCAGGGAAAGGATCACGCCCGAGCCCTGCGCGGTCATCCGGCGCGCTGCGGCCCGGGCGGTGATGAACTGGCAGGTGATGCCCTGGACGACCGGCCGGGTGTAGTCCTCGACCGACATCTCGGTGAGCGGTACGCCCTGGAAGTCTCCTCGTGGCACCAGGTTGAACGAGATGTCGATCCGGCCGGCCCGCTCGACGACCGAGGTGGCATGGGCCTCTACGGCCGCTTCGTCACGGGCGTCGAGCACGTCGTACTCGGTGCCGATCGCGTCGGCGGCCTCCTTGAGCGTGGCCTCCGTACGGCCGGTCAGGAACACGCGGGCCCCGGCCTCGGCGTACGCCTTCGCGATACCGGCGCCCAGCGAGCCCGCGCCGCCGTAGATGACCGCGACCTTGTCCTTCAGCATGACTGCCGTCCCCTCGAGTCGGGCGCCGGGTGCGCCCGCCACCTCATAAGACGAGCCTGCCGCGGAAACTCATCGGCCACCACCGGTCACGGCCCGTGGGAAGTTGACGAGGGTACAGGTCGAGTGTCGGGGACACGGCAGCGCAGTGCGGCCCAGAGGTCGAGCCGGTCGTAGGGGCGGGGAAACCGCCGACGCCATACGCCCACTCGGCGCGCCCTGGATTACGCGTCAGGCCGTGGCCAGTGAGATCTCCGTCGACTTGATGAGGGCGACCACCTCGTCGCCGGTGGCCAGGCCGAGGTCGGTCACGGCGTCCTTGGTGATCGCGGCGGTCAGCTCCCCGCCCGGCACGGTCACCCGCACCCCGGCCATGGCGCCGCCGGTGGTGATATTGGCGACGGTGCCGGGGAGCTGGTTGCGGATGCTGAGCCCCCGCACGGGGCCGGGGCCGTTGGCCAGGGCGACCTCGGTGGACTTCGCCAGGGCTCGTACGGCGGAGCCCTCGGCGATGCCCAGGTCCTTGACGGCGTCGAGGGTGACGGCGGCGGTGATCTCCTGGCCGCCGTCGAGGAGGACCCTGACGATCGCCATGACCTCGCCGGTCGCCACGGAGACGACGGTGCCGGGGAGCTGGTTGCGGATGCTCAAGCCCATGACGGAACACTTCCTACCAGGAATGAGGTATTTGTCCTGCTGTCTCCCCGCACTTTAGCCACACTCTGCGCATCCGTTCGGCGACGCATCGCAGACGCCACGACCGGGGTCATATCGCCTGGCAAACGCTGACGGGGTTCGGTCAGTCGGCGAGTTCGGCCATGGCGGCGCCCAGCAGCCGCGCTCGCTGTACGGCGTCGGGGATGTCCCCGACGGGGAAGAGGACATGGCGTACGGTCCGCTCGGCGTCGACGATCAGGATGAGCCGTTTGAGCCGCAGCTGGCCCGCGCCCCGGAACGTCGGGAGCCGCAGTGCCGCGGCCAGCCGCAGCTCCGTGTCCGAGAGCAGGGGGTACGGCACGGCCTCCGCCCGGGCGAACGCCGCCTGCTCGTGCGTCAGTTGGGTGCTGACTCCGTGCACGGCCACGCCGGCGTCACGGAAGGACGGCCAGGCGTCCCGGAACAGCCGGCTCTCCAGGGTGCAGCCGGCCGCCCCGTCGATCGCGTCCTCCCACTGGACCCCGGTGGCCGGGTAGGTGAACAGCACGGTCGCGGAGGTGTCGGGGGCGACGACGTCGCGTACGGTGCCGTCCGCGCCCGGCAGCCGTAGATCCGGCGGGACGCGGGTGCCGACCAGAGCGTGGACGCGGGCGTGTTCGGCGCCGTCGTCCGGTGCGGTGGCGGTGGGGGTGCCGTCGCCCAGGACCCATCGGTCCGCCCAGTCCTGCATGGCCACGAGCAGCGGCAGCAGTCCGAGCCCGGAGTCGGTGAGCAGGTACTCGTAGCGCATCGGGCGGCGCTGGTAGAGGCTGCGGCGCAGTACGCCCTGTGCGACGAGCCGTCCCAGGCGTTCGGTGAGCACCTTGCGGGACAGGCCGAGCTCGCCGGCCAGCTCGTCGAACCGGACGTGACCGCGGGCGACTTCGCGCAGGATCAGCACGTTCCACCAGTCGCCCACGACCACGGCGGCCTGGGCGATGCCGCAGGTCTCGTCGGCGTTGTGCATTCTCATCCGGCCATAGTAGGTTCCCTTTCGGAACTTAGTCAGTTCCTGGTGGGAACTGACTCTCCGGACGGACCAGAATTGGGGGCACCATGACCGCCATCACCCGGATCATCGGACGCGAGATCATCGACAGCCGGGGCAATCCCACCGTCGAGGTCGACGTCGAGCTGTCGGACGGCTCGACCGGCCGCGCCGCCGTGCCGTCCGGTGCCTCCACCGGCGCCCGCGAGGCCGTGGAACTGCGGGACGACGACCCGGCCCGCTTCCACGGGAAGGGCGTCCGCCGCGCCGTCGACGCCGTGAACGACGCCATCGCGGACACCGTCGTCGGCCTCGACGCCGAGGACCAGGCCTCCGTCGACGCGGCACTCGTCGACCTGGACGGCACCGCGGACAAGGCGCGCCTCGGCGCCAACGCGATCCTGGGCGTCTCGCTCGCCACCGCCAAGGCCGCCGCTGCCGCCCACCGGCTGCCGCTGTACCGGTACATCGGCGGCGTCGACGCACGCCGGCTGCCGGTCCCGATGATGAACATCATCAACGGCGGCGCGCACGCCGACAATCCACTGGACTTCCAGGAGTTCATGATCGCCCCGATCGGCGCGGCCACCTTCGCCGAGGCCGTACGGATGGGCTCCGAGGTCTTCCACACCCTCCGCCGGGACCTCATCGCCGCCGGGCACAACACCGCTGTCGGCGACGAGGGCGGCTTCGCCCCGAATCTGCGGACCGCCGACGAGGCCCTGGACTTCGTCGTACGCGCCGTCGAGCGGACCGGCTACAAGCCCGGCGAGGACATCACCCTCGTCATGGACCCCGCCACCTCCGAGTTCTTCCACGACGGTGTCTACGACTACACGGGCGAGGGCCGCCGCCGCAGCGTCCAGGAACACGTCGACTACCTCGCGGAACTCGTCGACCGCCACCCCGTCGCCTCCATCGAGGACCCGATGGCCGAGGACGACCTCGAGGGCTGGCGGCTGCTCATGACGCGACTCGGCGACCGCTGCCAGCTCACCGGCGACGACGTCTTCTGCACCAACGAGACCCTGCTGCGGGCCGGCATCCGCGACGGCGTCGCCAACTCGATCCTGGTGAAGGTCAATCAGATCGGCACCCTCACCGAGACCCTGGCCACCATCGGCACCGCCCACCGCGCCGGCTACACCGTCGTGATGTCCCACCGCTCCGGCGAGACGGAGGACACCACCATCGCCGACCTCGCCGTGGCCACCGGCTGCGGTCAGATCAAAACCGGCTCGCTTTCCCGCTCGGACCGCACCGCCAAGTACAACCAGCTCATCCGCATCGAAGAGGAACTCGGCACCCAGGCCCGGTACGCGGGCCGGGACGCCCTCGGCCTGCGCAGGTAGGACCGTGTCAGGACCGGGAGCCCGGGACCCGGGAGCCCCGGGCGGGTTCCGCGCGCCGGCGGCCGGTTCCGGGGCAGGATGGAAGGGCCGCGCACGCACCACGGCGCACCGACACCTCACGATCGACGGAGTACCGGTATGCAGTACGTGAAACTCGGATCCACCGGCCTGGACGTCTCCCGCATCTGCCTGGGTTGCATGAGTTACGGAGACCCGAGCCGCGGAAACCACGAATGGACCCTCGACCGGGACCGGGCCCGCCCCCTGATCCGCCGTGCCGTCGAGGCCGGGGTGAACTTCTTCGACACCGCCAACGTCTACTCCGACGGCAGCAGCGAGGAGATCGTCGGCGAGGCCCTGACGGACTTCACCCGCCGCGACGAGATCGTGCTCGCCACCAAGGTCCACGGCACCATGCGCCCCGGACCCAACGGCGGAGGCCTGTCCCGCAAGGCGATCCTCAGCGAGATCGACCACAGCCTGCGGCGGCTCGGCACCGACTACGTCGACCTCTACCAGATCCACCGCTGGGACCCGAGCACGCCCATCGAGGAGACCCTCGAAGCCCTGCACGACGTGGTCAAGGCCGGCAAGGCCCGCTACATCGGGGCGAGTTCGATGTACGCCTGGCAGTTCTCCAAGGCCCTCCACACCTCCGAACGGCACGGCTGGACGAAGTTCGCCACCATGCAGAACCACTACAACCTCCTCTACCGCGAGGAGGAGCGCGAGATGCTTCCGCTCTGCGCCGATCAGGGCATCGGCGTCCTGCCCTGGAGCCCGCTGGCCCGCGGCCGCCTCACCCGCGACTGGGGCACCGACACCGCCCGCAGCCGCACCGACGAGTTCGGCAGGACGCTCTACGAGGACGCCGACCGCGAGATCGCCGACGCGGTCGCCCGCATCGCCGCCGACCGCGGCGTCTCCCGGGCCCAGGTCGCACTGGCCTGGCTGCTGCACCAGCCGACCGTCACCGCGCCCATCGTGGGTGCCACCAAGGACGTTCACCTGGACGACGCCGTCGCCGCCGTCTCGCTCCAGCTCACCGAGAAGGAGATCGACCAGCTCCAGGAGCCCTACACCCCGCACCCGATCAGCGGTCACTGAACGGAGAGGGGCCGGCGCGGCGGCGGTCCCGTGGAGCCGCGGGGGGTGAGGGCGGGAGTCGGGACCGGATGGGACGCCGGTTCGTTGCCGTCGATCACCTCGAAGAGGGTGCGGGCCACCTCGGCGCCGAAGCCGTGGACGTCGTGGCTCATCGCGGACAGGGTGGGGTGGGTGAGCCGGCACAGCTGGGAGTCGTCCCAGGCCAGGATGGAGATGTCGTCCGGTACCGAGAGCCCCATCTCGGCGGCGACGGCGGCTCCGGCGACGGCCATGATGTCGTTGTCGTAGACGATGGCGGTCGGGCGCCGGTCGGACAGCAGCAGCGAGCGGGTGGCCCGGGCGCCCTCCTCCCCGGCGAAGCCGGTGGCGACCTGCCGCCCCTCCTCCAGGCCGAGTTCGCGCAGGGTCGCCTCGAAGGCGGCGGTACGGATCGCGCTGTGTCCCAGCGTCGCCGGTCCGCCGACCCGTACGATCCGCCGGTGGCCGAGCGCCGCCAGATAGCGCACCGCTTCGCCGACCGCCGTGGCGTCGTCCGTCCACACCGAGGTGAAACCGCCGGTCAGGGAGGGATGCCCGACGGCCACCGCCGGCACGCCGAGCTCCCTGAGCGCGGGGACGCGGGGGTCGTC
Organism: Streptomyces sp. NPDC059373; assembly: GCF_042751495.1. Lineage (NCBI taxonomy): Bacteria > Bacillati > Actinomycetota > Actinomycetes > Kitasatosporales > Streptomycetaceae > Streptomyces > Streptomyces sp. NPDC059373. The sequence goes on from NZ_JBHYXC010000013.1 coordinate 13,542, forward strand.
CTGGTGGAAGTCCACCAGGATCGAACCGCTGATCTGCCGCCCCTTCCACCAGCTCGCCTGCAGCGCGACCTCCTCCCGGGGGTCGCGTACCAGCCGCAGCAGCAGTGAGCAGGACCGCTCGGTCAGCACGCTCTCGATGCCGGAGATGAACTCCATGTAGAACGGTTCGAGCCCGAGCAGCCGCGCCGGCCGGCAGATGGCGAGCCCGACCGTGTCCACCCGCTGGTTGGACAGGCTGCGGGCGGACAGGTTGGGCTCCCAGCCCAGGTCCCGGGCGGCGGCGAAGATACGGTCGCGGGTGGCCTCGGAGACGCCCGGCTTGTTGTTGAAGGCCATGGAGACCGCGCCCTTGGAAACCCCGGCCCGGGCGGCGACGTCCTTGATGGTGACGTGCGAACGGGAGGGCGGGGACGGCGGGTTCACGGGGCCTCCACGCAGTACAGCGCGGCCCGGGCGCCGTCCGCGGCCCCATCCTCGGGTCGCCAGCCGCGTACGCCGATGCGGACGCTCTCGCCGGGCAGCAGCGTGACCAGCCCCCGGTCGGCGGAGGCGTCCGGTCCGAGCCGGTCGGCCTGCAGCAGCAGATCCCGTACCAGCGTGTACGCCGTCACCACGACGCCGACGGTGTCCTTCCCGGCGTCCTTCCCGGGGTCCGGCGGCTCCACGGTGACCTCGAAGCGCGGCGGCGGGTAGGCGAACTCCCGGTCCGGCACCGCGAAGTGGAAGGACCGCAGGCCGTCGGCCTCGGCGACCAGGAACTCCTTCGGCGAACCGGCGGGCGGCACCAGCTCTTCGGGGACGCCGACGTGGGCCACCTCGCGCGGCCCGGCGATGAGTGCGACGGACGCCTCGCGGATCACCGTGCCGTCGCTCGCCGTCCGGCGCAGGGTGAGCGTGGTCCGCCAGGCGGTGGCGCTCTGGTTGACGGCGGCGGCGACCACGCCGGAGCCCTGGGGCCGGAGGGTGAGCAGCCGGTCCGCGTAGACCCGCTTCAGCTCGTGGTAGAGCGGCTTGAGGCGGCCGTCGCCGTCGATCGCGGACCAGGAGGTGACCGGCCAGCAGTCGTTGAGCTGCCAGACGACCGTGCCGGCGCACAGCGGCCAGTGCGAGCGCCAGTGCTCGATGCCGGTGGCGACGGCGCGGGCCTGGTTGACCTGCGTCAGATAGTGCCAGCGGTCGAAGTCGCCCTCGGGCACCGCGAAGTGGGGGGCGAGTCCGCGCTCCAGCTTGCCGTTGCCGTCCTCGGCCTTCTGGTGGTGGAGCATCGCGGGGGAGTCCGGCGCGAGCTGGTCCTCGCCGATGGCGCGGCGGAGGGTGGCGTACGCGGGCGGAGCCTGCCAGCCGAACTCCGCGACGAAGCGCGGCACACTGGCGCGGTAGTCCGCGTAGTCGGTGCGGTTCCACACGTCCCAGGAGTGGTGGGTGCCGTGCGCCGGGTCGTTGGGGTGGTGGTCCCAGGAGCCCGACCAGGGACTGCCGGCCGTGTAGGGCCGGGTAGGGTCGAGCTCGGCGACGATGCGGGGGAGCAGGCCGAGGTAGTAGCCCTCGCCCCAGGAGGCGCCGGCCAGCTCCGGCTCCCAGCCCCAGTCGCGGAAGCCCCAGAGGTTCTCGTTGTTGCCGTTCCACAGCACGAGGCTGGGATGCGGCATCAGGCGTACGACGTTCTGGCGGGCCTCGGCGTCGACCTCGCCGCGCAGTGGCTGCTCCTCGGGGTAGGCGGCGCAGGCGAACAGGAAGTCCTGCCAGACCATCAGGCCCAGCTCGTCGCAGGTGTCGTAGAAGGCGTCGGCCTCGTAGATACCGCCGCCCCAGACCCGTACGAGGTCGATGTTCGCCTCGGCCGCCTGGGCGAGGCGGGCACCGTAGCGCTCGGGCGTGACCCGGGAGACGAGGGGGTCGTCGGGGATCCAGTTGATGCCCCGGGCGAAGATCCGCTCCCCGTTGACGACGAGGGTGAAGCCGGTGCCGTGCGCGTCGGGGGCACGGTCCAGCTCGACGGTACGGAAGCCGATCCGGCGCTGCCAGGCGTCGAGGGCCTGCTCACCGTCGCCCGCGGCCCCGGCGTCGTACAGCGTCACCTCGACGTCGTACAGCGGCTGCTGCCCGTAGCCGCGCGGCCACCACAGTTCGGGGTCCGCGACCTCCAGCACGACGGTGGCCTCGGCGTCCTCGAACTCCACCTCCGCCCGCGCTCCGGCGACCTCGGCCCGTGCGACGAGCCGGCGGCCGGCGCCGCTGTCGGTGCGCTGCACGTCGAGCCGCAGCTCCACGCGGCCGGCGCCCTGATCGACCGTCACCAGCGGGCGGACCCGGTCCAGTCGGGCGGTGGACCAGTGCTCCAGCCGGACCGGCTTCCAGATGCCGGCGGTGACCAGGGTCGGCCCCCAGTCCCAGCCGAAGTTGCAGGCCATCTTGCGGATGTACTGGGCGGGTTCGGGATAGGCGTTGGGGCGTTCGCCGACCCGTTCGCGTACGGCTTCCGCCTCGGTGTAGGCGGAGGTGAAGTGCACCAGCAGCTCGCCGGCCAGGCCGGTGACGTCGAAGCGGTAACCGCGGTGCATGTTGCGGGTGCTGCCGAGCGGCTGCCCCGCCAGCGTGATCCCGGCGGCGGTGTCGAGGCCGTCGAAGACCAGGTCGGTGCGCTCGTGTTCGCCCGCGTACGGGGTGAGGGCGGTGCCGTACATCCAGTCGCGGCGGCCGATCCAGGCCACGTCGGTCTCGTTCGTGCCGAGGAAGGGGTCGGGGATGAGCCCGGCGGCCAGCAGGTCGGTATGGACGCAGCCCGGGACCCGGGCGGGCAGCGGAGTCCCGTCGTGACGCAGGCTCCAGCCCTCGGCGAGCGGGGTGACGTCCTTCATGTGCGGCTCCCATCGCGCATCAAGCCCAGACCAACGGCGACGTTCAACCTAGCGGCGACGGCGTGCCGCTGTCCATAAACCGGTTAAGGCAGGCGAGTTGAACGCGTCGAGCATTGCTCACATGCTGTGAACAGGAACGATCCAGAGCTGGGGTCGAGTGCGGGTAACGATTGCGCATCGTAGCTGAAATCAGAGCTTTACCGGTTCACCAGCTCCTGACATAGTGCCGACCGACCCACCCGAAGCTTGAGCCGCTTGAAGGGAGTTGGGCACATGAGGATGCAGGCGCTGGCTGGAGCGCTGCTCACCGCCGGGATGCTGACCGTCGCGGGGTGCAGCGGCGGAAGTACGCCGTCGAACGAGACCGCGACCGCTCCCGGAAAGCCGGGAGACGTCTCCGGTGAGATCAAGGTCCTGACGCACCGGACCGACCTCGTGCAGAACGGGACGATGAACCAGTACGCCGCCGAGTTCAACAAGATCTACCCCAAGGTGAAGGTCAAGTTCGAGGCCATCACCGACTACGAGGGCGAAGTCAAGATCCGTATGAACACGGCGAACTACGGCGATGTGCTGATGATCCCCGCCGCGATCGCCAAGAACGACTACCCGAAGTTCTTCGCCCCCCTCGGCAGCGCAAAGGAACTCGGCGCCACCTACCGGTTCGCCGACAAGACCACGGTCGCCGGGAAGGTCTACGGCATCGCCACCTTCGGGACCGCCAACGGCTTCGTCTACAACAAGGCGGTGTGGAAGCAGGCCGGCATCACCGACTGGCCCACCACACCCGCCCAGTTCCTCGACGACCTCAAGGCGATCAAGTCCAAAACCGGCGCCACGCCCTACTACACCAACTTCAAGGACGGCTGGCCGCTCACCGCCTGGACCAGCGTCATCGGCTCCGTATCGTGCGACACCAAGGCCAACGACAAACTCGTCACCTCACCCAACCCCTGGGCCAAGGGCAGCGATCTGAACGTGGCCGACACCCTGCTCTACGACATCGTCCACGGCGGCCTCGCGGAGAAGGACCCGACCACCACGAACTGGGAGAACTCCAAGGGCCTGATCGCCAAGGGCGACATCGCCACGATGCAGCTCGGCTCCTGGGCGATCACGCAGATGCAGGACGCCGCGAAGAAGGCGGGCAAGGACCCGGCCGACATCGGCTTCATGCCCTTCCCCGCCCAGGTCGGCGGCAGCTACTGCTCCGTGCTGGCGTCCGACTACCAGCAGGCCGTGAACATCCACTCCAAGAACAAGACGGCGGCCCGCGCCTGGATCGACTGGTTCACCGACAAGTCCGGCGAGGCGCTGAAGGAGGGCGCGGTGTCCCCGCTGAAGGACAGCCCGCTGCCCACCACCCTCAAGCCGTACACGGACGCCGGCGTCAAGCTCATCGAGCTGTCACAGGCCAAGAACGCCCAGGTCAACATCATCGACAACGCCGCCGAGATCGGCCTGCAGAAGCCGGACTACCGGCAGAAGCTCGTCGACCTCGCCCGCGGCGCCCAAAAGGGCACCCTCCAGGGCTACTTCACGGATCTCGGCAAGCGCTGGGACGAGGCGGCGAAGACCGCCGGATGAGCGAGACGACGAGCAAGGCGCACACGCCGCGCGGGTCGGCCGCCGTCGGAAGGACGCCCTCGCGCTCCCGGGTCACCTCCGCGTCCGCCCGCCCCCGCCGGACGGCGCAGCGGCTGCGGAGGCTCACCCCCTGGCTGTTCCTCGCGGCCCCGCTGGCGCTGCTGATCACGTTCACGTACGTCCCGGTCGGGAACATGGTCTTCTACAGCTTCACCGACTGGGACGGCGTGAGCCCGGACCGGAACTTCACCGGCCTCGACAACTACGTTCAGCTGTTCACCCGTCCCGAGCTCTTCCGGGTGTTCTTCGTCAGCTTCTACTACCTGGCGGCCTCGGTCGTGCAGATTGTCGTGGCCCTCTACTTCGCGACCCTGCTCAGCTTCGACGTACGGTTCAGGAACCTCTTCAAGGGGATCCTCTTCTTCCCGTACCTGATCAACGGAGTCGCCATCGGCTTCGTCTTCCTCTACTTCTTCCAGGACGGCGGCACGCTGGATTCCGTCCTCTCCTGGTTCGGCGCCGACAGCGGCCACGCCTGGCTCGGCACACCGGGGTCGGCGAACACCTCGCTGGCGGGGGTGTCGGTATGGCGCTACATGGGCCTGAACTTCGTGCTCTTCCTCGGCGCGATCCAGTCCATCCCCGCCGAGCTGTACGAGGCCGCGCAGATCGACGGTGCCACGCGTTGGCAGCAGTTCCGGCACATCATCGCGCCGGGGATCAAGCCGGTCATCAGCCTGAGCATCATTCTGGCGATCTCCGGATCGCTGTCGGTCTTCGAGATCCCCTACATCATGACCGGCGGCGCGACGGGAACGGGGACCTTCGTCATCCAGACGGTGAAGCTCGCCTTCCAGTTCAACAAGACCGGCCTGGCCTCGGCGGCGGCCGTCGTCCTACTGCTGATCATCCTGCTCGTCACCTGGATCCAGCGCCGCCTCGTCCCCGATGAGAGGGTGGACATCGTATGAGCACCGTCACGGCTGTTCACGGCCGCCGCACGGTCAGCGCCGTCCTGACCTATCTGTCGCTCGTCGTCGCCTCCCTGGTGGTGCTTCTGCCGCTCGCCGTCGTCTTCCTGACCTCCCTGAAGACCTCGCGCGAGGTGTCGGACGGCGGTGGCGCTCTCTCCCTTCCGCACGACTGGCTCAACCTCGACAACTACGTCACGGCCTTCCGGGACGGCCGGATGCTCACCGCGTTCGGCAACACGGCCTTCATCCTGCTCTTCTCGATCACCGGCACCGTCCTGATCGGCTCCATGACCGCGTACGCCATCGACCGCTTCGCCTTCCGGGGCAGGAGGCTGGTGCTCGCGCTCTTCCTGGTGGCCACGCTGGTGCCGGGGGTGACCACACAGGTGGCGACCTTCCAGGTGATCAACAGCTTCGGGCTGTTCGACACCCGCTGGGCGCCGATCCTGCTCTACATGGGGACGGACATCGTCTCGATCTACATCTTCCTGCAGTTCATCCGGGGCATTCCGGTCTCGCTGGACGAGGCGGCCCGGCTGGACGGGGCCAACGCCTTCACCATCTATCGCAGAATCATCTTCCCGCTGCTCAAGCCCGCCGTCGCGACCGTCGTCATCATCAAGGGCATCACCGTCTACAACGACTTCTACATCCCCTTCCTCTACATGCCCTCCGAGGAGAACGGGGTCATCTCGACCGCCCTCTTCCGCTTCAAGGGCCCCTTCGGCGCGCACTGGGAGGACATCTCGGCGGGGGCGATCCTGGTCATCGTCCCCACCCTGATCGTCTTTCTGTTCCTCCAGCGGTTCATCTACAACGGCTTCGCCCAGGGCGCGACCAAGTGAGCGTGCACAGCGGATCCCTCGCGGGCCGCCACGACGGCTGGTGAAGTAGCCAGGACTCCCCGTTCATCGTTGGCCTTTCCGGCCGTCCGAGGTACTCGTGGGATGCGGGGGCACGGCGGAGCGCGATGCGGCCACCTGCACCGGTGTGCCGGCCGCGTCCGAGGCGATCGGCTCCCATTCGGGCGAGGCCTCCGAGGCGACGGTCTGCCAGCGCTGGGAGGTCGCGTCGTCACGCAGTTTGAGGACCAGGGCCGCACCGTCGCTCGGCGAGACGGGCACCACGGCCAGCCCCTGGTTCCAGCGGGGCACCAGTTCGCCCTGGACGGTGAAGTCGTACCGGACGTCGTCGGCACCCGGCCGGGAGGCGCCCGTGCACGGACCGAGCCGGATCGAGAAGCTGCTGCGTGAGTCGAGGCAGAACGCGGGGTCGGCGAGGCTGCGCAGCAGACCGTCGGTCGCGTACGACCACTGCTGGGTGGCGGCGGAGGTGCAGGATGCGAGCACCGATTCCGTGCCCTTGGCCGCCTTTCCGCCGGCGATGTCGACGCACAGCCCGGTCGCCGTGTCGCGGAGTGGGCCGCGCAGTTCCTCGGTCGGGATGCCGTTGGCCGCGGCCCAGGAGGCATGCGTACCGGACACGGTTGTGTCGGAGGAGAGGCCGGCGGCGCCGCCGTTCGGCGCGCTGTCGTCGTCGGCCGGCGAGGTGGCGATCCACAGGGCCAGCGGGACCAGGGCGCATCCGCACACCGCCAGCAGCGCCAGGGCGAGCTGCCGGCCGCTGGCGAACCGGGGACGATCGCGGTCCGCCGGCGGGCGGGAACCGGCGTGCGAGTGCCTCCTCGCCGAATGGTGAGGGCCGGGGCGGAGGCCGGGGAGTGGGCTGTCGGTCGGGTCCGGTTCTCCGTGCGTGTGCGTGTGCGGGTGCGTGTCCATGTCCGCGACCGGGGCACGGCGGCCCGGCCTGGATTCGAGGTAGGCCTGCGCCCCCCAGCCGATGACGGCCTCGGCCAGGAGGAGGGCCAACCGGCCGCCGGAGTGATCCAACTGGTAGGCCGTGTAGCGGCAGTGCTCGCACCTCGCCATGTGCCGCCGCAGGTCGGGGTCGAGATCGGTGCCACCGCGCTGGACCGAGACGTCCAGCAGACGGCTGTAGCCGCGGCACAACTCCTCGGGCGCGAGTTCGCCGTGGGCCCGCAGACAGCTCTCGCGCAGCAGCCCACGCGCCCGCTCCAGCTCAGCGGCGGCGTCGTTGGCGGTCAGGCCCAGCAGACCGGCCGGTATCTCCAGCGCCTCGGCCTCGACCTCCGTGTGCCACAGGATGCAGCGGATGGATTCCGGAAGCCGGTGGAACGCCCGCAATATCAGGCGCCTGTCGCGTGGCGGAAGGAGCCGCGCCTCGGCGCGCTCCCGGCTGTTCGACCGGGACCGCAACGCGGGGTGGAGAAGCGTTTTTCGCTGGTCCAAGTCCCATTCCTCGGCGATGCGGCGCACCGTGGCCAGTAGTTGCGGCCGCCACGCAGCCGTCGGCCCGGTCTGCCGCAGGGATTCCCCGAACAGTCTCGTGAATGCGGCAGTGGTGAGCATTCCACCGGCCTGCGCACCTTTTGTGCACAGGCTCGCGTAGTCGAAGACCGCTCCCCAGTGCCGGACCAGAAGTTCCCCGACGGGATGGTGCGCGGGCCTCTTCCCTGAGCACTTCTTCAGTTCGGATGCGAGCTGTTCATCCGTCATGTCGAAGCTCTGAGCGGGAGTTGGGGAATTCGTCGGGCCTGAATCGTTCATGTCCACGCTCCAATCAGAGATCGTGCAGGTAAAAGTCCGTACCATTGGACGCCTGGGCGTGCTGAACGTGTGTGCGAGGAATGGGAATTTTCCTTGTGTGCACTTGTCTGCACGCTGACAAGTGCACACCTTTGCATACGGCGCCGATCCGCAACAAGGGAATGCGGCTGTTTTCTATTTCGCCCGGCAGGTGAGGGGTGAATAAGCGTCGGCCCGGCCCGTTTGGTCGCAAATTCTTTCGAGGCTTCGTAATTCAGAATTCGTAGGTTACCTGGCGTACGCGCTCGATTTGCCCTGCGGTGAGGCGGTCCGCTCCCGGGTTGGCGCGGACGCTGAATGGCGCGAAAGGTGGTCCTGACGTCCTGTGTCGGCCGTGCTCCCGGCGGGCGTGGGGCGGAGCACATTGCCTCCCTGGGGTGTTACGTATAACGTGGTCAGATCGCCGCCCGCCCGACCCCCGGAGACCGCCCCAATGCCCCGCATCGCCCTGGTGACCCTCGTGGTCGACGACTACGACGAGGCGATCGCCTTCTACACCGGCGCTCTCGGCTTCGAGCTCGTCGACGACGAGCCCCGCCCCGACGGCTCCCGCTGGGTCGTCGTCCGCCCGCCCGGCGACGCCGGGAGTGGCCTGCTGCTGGCCCGCGCCAAGGACGATGCCCAGCGCGGCCGCGTGGGCGACCAGACCGGGGGCCGCGTGGGCTTCTTCCTGCACACCGAGGACTTCGCCGGCGCCTACGCCCGCATGCGCGCGGCCGGCGTCACCTTCCTCGAAGAGCCGCGCCACGAGACGTACGGCTCGGTCGTCGTCTTCCAGGACCTGTACGGCAACCGCTGGGACCTGCTGGAACCGCGGCTGTAGCCCAGGCCGTAAGGGCTCGGCCGGCTCGCCGGGCTCGTCGGGCTCGGCCGACCGTTGCGGTACCGGATTTCCCCTTTTTTGTGGGCTCGGTTCGCCTCCGCTGCGCTCAGTCATTGTCGACAGTCGATCGTGCTCGCCCGCTCGTTCCTCGCGAACTGCGCGCGTTCTCCTTTTCGACAGCGACCGCTCCGCTTCGGCTCACTCGCCCCGTGGGCGCCCTCGATCGTTGGGGCGCCCGCCCCGACTACCCCCAACTATTGCTAGGAGCAGACCGCATGACCGCCCCCGACCTCGACGCCATCCGCCGCCTGCCGAAGGCCGTGCTGCACGACCACCTGGACGGCGGGCTGCGCCCCGCGACCCTGGTCGAGCTGGCGGAGACGGTCGGCCACACCCTGCCCACCACCGATGCGGACGCGCTGGCCGCCTGGTACTTCGAGGCCGCCAACTCCGGTGACCTGGTCCGCTATATCGCGACCTTCGAGCACACCCTCGCCGTCATGCAGACCCGCGAGGGGCTGCTGCGCACCGCCGAGGAGTACGTCCTCGACCTGGCCGCCGACGGCGTCGTCTACGGCGAGGTCCGCTACGCGCCCGAGCTGATGCTCAGCGGCGGCCTGACCCTCCCCGAGGTCGTGGAGACCGTCCAGGAAGGCCTCGCCGCCGGCATGGCCAAGGCCGCGGCGGGCACCCCGGTGCGGGTCGGCACGCTGCTGTGCGCGATGCGGATGGCGGACCGCGCCCGTGAGATAGCCGACCTGGCGGTGGCCTTCCGTGACGGGGGCGTCGTGGGCTTCGACATCGCCGGCGCCGAGGACGGCTTTCCGCCCGCCGACCACCTCGAGGCCTTCGAGTACCTGCGCCGGGAGAACGTCCCCTTCACCATCCACGCCGGTGAGGCTCACGGCCTGCCCAGCATTCACCAGGCGCTCCAGGTGTGCGGCGCCCAGCGCATCGGCCACGGCGTACGCATCGCCGACGACATCGCCGATGGCAAGCTGGGCCGCCTCGCGGGCTGGGTCCGCGACCGGCGTGTCGCGCTGGAGATGTGTCCGACCTCCAATCTGCAGACCGGCGCCGCGACCTCCATCGCCGACCACCCGATCACCGCGCTGCGCGACCTCGGTTTCCGCGTCACCCTCAACACCGACAATCGGCTCGTCTCCGGCACCACGATGACCCGCGAGATGTCCCTCCTCGTCACCGAGGCCGGCTGGACGCTCGACGACCTGCGGACGGTCACCGTCAACGCCCTCAAGAGCGCCTTCATCCCCTACGACGAGCGCAACGCGATCATCCGCGACATCGTCCTGCCGGGTTACCAGGCCTGACCCCGCCGGCCCATGCGCGAGGATGGCCGGGTGCGACTCACCGCGATCACCTGGCCCCGGCTCACCGAAGTCCTCGCCGATCGCATTGTCGACCTCAAGCCCGCCGACGGCAGCCCCTGGCCGCGGATCGCGATCGACGGCGCCCCCGCCGCCCGGCCGGGGGCGCTGGCGCAGGCCCTCGCCGAGAGCCTGCGCACGCTGGGCCGCCCTGTGCTGCACGTCAGGGCGGAGACGTACTGGCGGCCCGCGTCGATCCGCTACGAGCACGGACGGCACGACCCGGACGCGTACTACGACCTGTGGCTGGACACCGGCGCCCTGTGGCGCGAGGTGTTCGGCCCGCTGGGCCCCGGCGGTGACGGCCGCGTACTGCCGTCGCTGTGGGACCCGGTGACCGACCGGGCGACCCGGGCTCCGTACGAGCAGCTGCCGCCCGGCGGGGTGCTGCTGCTGGAGGGCGCGCTGTTGCAGGGTCACGGCTTCTCGGTCGACCTGAGCGTGCATCTGCGGTTGTCGCCGGCGGCGCTGGCGCGCCGGACGCCGGAGGAGGAGCGGTGGACGCTGCCGGCCTTCGCGCGTTACGAGGACGAGATGCGGCCGGGGGAGGCAGCGGACATTCTCGTCCATACCGACGACCCGAACCGGCCTGCCTGGACGGCGCGTGGCCCGGACCGTTAGCGTCGCGGAGCACCATGACTCTCGCCACAGCGCCGCTGACCGCCGAACACATACCCGAGGCCGCCGCCCTGCTCGACCGGTGGTACAACCGGGCCCGACCCCGGCCGGCCGCGCCGCCCATCGGCGAGGAACTCATCGGCAAGATCCTCGCCGAGCCGTACGTCGAAGCGGCGTCCGCGCGCGCCGGCGGCGGCGACTTCGCGGGTTATCTGGCCGCGCTCCCGCTCGACGTCGCCGAGGACGAACCGTCGGCGCTCGACACCCACCCCCGCTCCGCCGTCGTGCCCTTCGGCGGCCACGCCCTGCGCAGCGGCCGTGAAGCGGAGGCGCTGCTCTCGCTGTACACGGCGGTCGCCGCCCGCCTGGTCGAGCAGCGCCGCCTCGTCCACTACGTCGACCTCCCGGCGGGGGAGTCGGCGGCGATGGTCTGGTTCCGCCTCGGCTTCGGCCTGGCACAGGTCCGCGGGCTCATGCCGGTCAGGCCGCGCGGCCGCCAGCCCCGGGGCGTGGACGCTCTGACCATCCGTCGCGCCGGCCCCGGCGACCTGGACCGGATCGGCCGCATGGCCGCGGAGTCCGCCCGCCAGCAGCAGCGCTCCGCCGTCTTCCTCCCCCAGCCCGACCCCGCCCTCGCCGCCCTGCGTACGCACTACTCGGGCACCCTCACCGACCCGCGCAGCGCCTCCTGGGTAGCCGCACGGCGCGGCGAGGAAATCGGCATGGTCCTGCTCACCCCGGCCCAGCCAAGCCCCGTCCTCCCCGAGCCCTGTGTCGAGCTGGCCGAGGCCTACGTCGCCCCCTCCGCCCGGGGTGAGGGGGTCAGCCGCATCCTCCTCGCCACCGCCCTGGCCTGGGCGTACGACAACGGTTACCGGCACATCACCGCCCGCTGGCACGCCGCGTCGCCCGTGGCGGCCGGGCACTGGCCGGCGGTCGGCTTCAAGCCCGTCGCGTACCGTCTCCAGCGGGTGCTCGATCCCCGGCTGCACTGATCGTTAGTTGGTGTGGTCAACAGCACAGCTGCGCACGGCCGTTGTGGTCAAGACCATTCCCGTTGCCGCCTAAACTTGAAACCGGGCTGCTGCGCTTCACGCGCCGGCCCGAACGCCCCGGCCAGATCCCCCCGTCCTGGCCGGGGCGCCTTATGTCCAGCGCTGCCCCCCCGGCTCCGGGTCGGCGGGGGCTGGGAAGCCGTTCGGGCCAGGCGCCACGTCAGCGCCTGCTTTTCGTTCCGTGCCGTTTCGGGTGGGCTCATCCAATTTCGGTGCCTGGTTATGTCGTGCTTTGGCGAACCGTTCCATGGCGTATGAGCAGCCGCCGCCGAGCGACCCCGTGTGCGTTCTGGGTGCGTCGTGAAGAGTCGGCTTCATTTGCCGTAGGTGATGGCATGTATCTTAGTCTTCCGGGGCAAGGAATGGGGAGTCCTGTCCCGTTTTGCACCCTTTGCGTGTGAAAGCGTCGGCCCATTCATAGATTTGATGCAGGTCTTCCCTTCGCAACACGCAAGTGTCATAGTGACGCGCTGTGTCAGCCAAAGAGCCTATGAATCAGATTCATTTGCCGAAGGGGACTCTCGATGTGGCACGGCGCCATCACCGGTGCCATGTCCTGTGGATGACCGTCCCGAGCATCCTCCGCTGCGAGTTGCCGGTGACGTCGGCCTCCGTGGCGCGCGGGCGCAAGGCCCTCATCCCCCCAGTTCGGTGACACGAAATGCCGTGCCGCACCGGCAGACCTCTCCACCAACGACGTCTGGAGAATCCATGCATCGACGTTCGCATCGCCCGGCCGCACTCCGAATGACCATCGGCGTACTGTCAACGCTCCTCGTAGGTACCGCCCTTGGTGTCGGCGCGGCACCCGCATCGGCCGCAGCGGCCCCCGTCGTCTACTCCGTCGCCCCCAACGGGCAGGGATCCACCTGCTCGGCCCAGGCCCCGTGCGCGCTGCTGACGGCGCAGTCCAAGGTCCGACAGGCGACCAGCACGATGACCACGGACATCGACGTCGTGCTGGCCGACGGGACGTACCGGCTCGACGGCCCCCTCTCGTTCGGCTCCGCGGCGGGCGACTCGGCGACCGGCGGCCACACCGTCAGCTACCAGGCGGCTCCCGGCGCCCATCCGGTGCTCAGCGGCGGGCAGCAGGTCACCGGGTGGACCCAGGGTTCCAGCGGCGTGTGGAGCGCGACGGTCCCGGCGGGCACCGACACCCGGCAGCTCTACGTCGACGGCGTGCGCGCGAACCGTGCGTCCGGGCCGGCGCCGACCACCTTCACCCGTACCGCCACGGGCTACACGACCTCCAACACCACCCTGGCCGGCTGGCAGAACATCTCCAACATCGAGTTCGTCTACGGCGTCGAGTGGACGCAGATGCGCTGCGGCGTCGCGTCGGTGTCGGGGACCACGGTCACGATGCAGCAGCCGTGCTTCGACAACTCCACGAAGAAGCAGTACGGCGTGAACGCCGACGTGCCGAGCTTCATCGAGAACGCCAAGGAACTGCTCAACGCCCCGGGCGAGTTCTACCTCGACAAGCCGGGCCACACCATCTACTACCTGCCGCGCGCGGGCCAGCAGATGAGCACCGCCGACGTCGAGATGGCGAGCCTGCAGAATCTGATCACCGGCAACGGCACCGCGACGAATCCGCTGCGCGGCCTGGCCATCAGCGGTATCACTGTCGCGTACGGGGGCTGGACCACCCCGAACTCGTCCGACGGCTTCTCCGAGGTGCAGGCGAACATGCGCCTCACCGGTGCGAACGCCTGGCAGAAGCAGGGCTCGTGCGACCGCTTCTCCACCACTGATCCGGGCACCTGCCCGTACGGCAACTGGACGATGACTCCGGGCAACGTGACGTTCAGCTACACCGACGGGCTGAAGCTCAGCGGCAACACGTTCCAGCATCTCGGCGCCGCCGGCCTCCAGTTGGGGCAGGGCGTCACCAACTCCTCGATCACCGGCAACGTCTTCACCGACATATCCGGCAACGGCATCGAGATCGGCAACGGCACCGACGCGAACCCCACCGACCTCTCCGTCCTGCCCACCGGCAACACCATCGCCGACAACTGGATCCACAACATCGCCGTCGAGTACACCGGCGGCGTCGGCATCTTCCAGGGCTACACCCGCAACGACACCATCACGCACAACCAGGTCAACAACGTCCCCTACAGCGGTATCAGTTCGAACTGGGGCTGGGGACGCACCGCCACCAAGACCTCGGGCAACAAGATCACCAACAACCTCGTCTACGACTACATGCAGCAGCGCTCCGACGGCGGCGGCATCTACGTCCTCGGCCAGGAAGGCACCTCGCTCGCCGACGGCCTGCAGATCAGCGGCAACGTCGTGCGCGGCGCCGGGGGTGGCGGGTTCGCCATCTACACCGACGGCGGCAGCCAGTACGTGACCATGACCGGCAACGCCGCGTACAACGCCAACAACGCTTCCATGGGCGGCTGCAAGGAGGGGACCACCACCCCCTACGGCGACTTCTCCTTCACCGGCAACTACTTCGAGAACCTCACACCCAACTGGGTCTGCGGCAACCCGAGCAACGTCAACGTCAGCGGCAACACCCAGGTCTCCGCTGCCGGCGTCGGCGTACCGGCGACCCTGCTGGCCAACGCCGGCCTCGAGTCTGCATACGCGGGCATCGCGGCACCGCCGACGGGCGTGGCGCCGACCAACCTCGCGGCCCACAAGCCGGCCACGGCGCAGTACATCGACGGCAGCACCGCGCAGCTTCAGCCGGAGTCACAGCTGACGTACGCGACGGACGGCGACCCCGCCACGTACGTGCAGGCCAGCGGACAGTTCCGGTGGCAGCTCGTCGTCGACCTGCAGCAGGCTCAGAGTCTGGGATACGTCACCGTCGGCATGCCCCAGGCCCACTTCGCCACCGACTTCCACGTGGACGCCTCGACCGACGGCACCACCTGGACCACCGTCGGCACCGTCAACAACAGCGGATGGGGGAGCATCCCCGTCGCGTTCGCCACGCCGGTGACCGCCCGGTACCTGCGCGTCGTCGCTGACAAGCCGGACAACTCCGGCCAGCGCGGGGACCAGATGGCGATCGGCGAGATCGGTGCGTACGCCGCTGCCTCAGGCGGCAGCAACATCGCGCTGAAGAGCCCGGCCCAGGCGCTGTTCATCGACGGAACCCAGGCCGACATGCAGCCGAACTCCACGCCGGCGCTCGCCGACGACGGCGACACGTCGACGTTCGCGCAGGCTTCGGGACGCTACCGCTGGTCGCTGCAGGTGGACCTCCAGCAACCGCAGTCGGTCAACGTGGTGTCCGTCCTGATGCCCGCCGACAAGTACGCGACCGCCTTCCACGTCGACGTCTCCCTCGACGGCTCGACCTTCTGGACGGTCGCGCACCGCCTTGACAGCGCCGGCGGCACGACCGGCGTCCAACTGGACGCGCCCGTCAGCGCTCGCTATGTGCGGGTCGTTGCCGACCGCCCGAACGGCGGAGGGCAGACCGGCGGGCAGATGGCGATCAGCGAACTCGCCGTGTACGGCGCCAGATAGCGGCGAGCACCCGGATGCGCGGCCCAGCCTGGCCACGCATCCGGGTGTGACCCGACCCGGGCGTTGCCGGTGCCGAAGGACCACGACTGGTCCAGGTCAACTTCCGCGAGCGGCCCGCACCCGCGTGCCACCGTCGACCAGCAGCTCCGCGCCGGTGATCCAGGCCGCCTCGTCCGACGCGAGCCACACCACGGCCCGCGCGACGTCGACAGGCTCGCCGATGCGGCCGAGCGGCAGGCCCGCGGCGATGGCCGGCTCCCCGGCCTCCCACATGAAGCGCGCCATTTCCGTGCGGACCAGGCCGGGGGAGACCGCGTTCACCCGCACCGCGGGGCCGAGTTCGCCCGCGAGTTGCTGGGTGAGGTGGAGGAGGGCGGCCTTGCTGGTGCCGTACGCGCCGACGTTGGGGCCGACGTGGCCCGCGCCCTCGGTGCAGATGTTGACGACCGCGCCGCCGTGCTCGCGCATCCAGGCGTGCCAGGCGGCCTGGACCAGCCGAAGGGGCGCCTCGACATTCACGGTGAACGCCTCCCGCCAGATCTGCGGATCCGCCTCCATGAGGGGCCCGTAAGGCCGGTTCGTGGCGGCGTTGTTGACCAGGATGTCCAGGCCGCCGAGCTCTTCCACCGCGTACGCCACGCAGGCGGCCACGTGGTCGGGATCGGCGACGGTGCCGGGCAGCGCGGCCGCCGTGTGCCCGGCGGCCCGCAGCCCCGCCGCAGCCACGCCCAGGGGGCCGGGATCCCGCGCGGTGAGCAGGACCCGGGCCCCGGCGACGGCCAGGGCTTCAGCGGTCGCGAGGCCGATGCCGCTGGAGGCTCCGGTGACCAGTGCGGTGCGGCCGTCGAGGCGCGGGGTGGTCGCCGTCATGGCCGAACGGTCTCATGGCGGACCGTCAGGAATCCAGGGCCGCGCGGACGATGCGTACCGCCTCCAGTGTGTCCGTACGCGACACCCCGAGGTGGAAGACGAACCGCATCCGCCCTCCGCCCGAGCACAGCACTCCGCCCCGCGCCAGCCGCTCCGTGAAGTCCGGCGGGGTGCGGCCCGTGACGGCGTCGGCGAAGACCATGTTCGTCCGCGCCGGACCGACCACCAGCCCCGGCAGGTCCCGCAGCCCTTCGACGAACAGCGCCGCGTTCTCGTGGTCCTCGGCCAGGCGCTGCACATGGTGGTCCAGCGCGTACAGCGCGGCCGCCGCCAGCACCCCCGCCTGCCGCAGCCCGCCGCCCAGCGCCTTGCGCCACCGCAGTGCCTGTCCCACCAACTCCCGCGATCCCAGCAGCACCGAGCCGACCGGGGCGCCGAGCCCCTTGCTGAAGCACACCGACACGCTGTCGAAGGGCTCCGCGATCCTCCGCGCCTCCCGGTACGGATCGCCGCCCGCCGCCACCGCCGCGTTGAACAGCCGCGCCCCGTCCAGATGCGTCGCGAGACCCAGCCCGCGCGCCAGCTTCACCGTCGACTCCAGATACTCGACCGGGACGACCCTGCCCTCGGTGGTGTTCTCCAGACACAGCAGCCGCGTCCGCGCGAAGTGCGGATCGTCCGGCTTGACCGCCGCTTCGATCTCGGCCGGATCCAGTGTCCCGTCCGCCCGCGCCACCAGCGGATGCGGCTGTATCCCGCCCAGCACCGCGGCCCCGCCGCCCTCCCACCGGTAGGTGTGGGCGGACATCCCCGCGATGTACTCGTCGCCGCGCCCGCAGTGGCTGAGCAGCGCGCACAGATTGCTCTGCGTCCCGGAGGTCACGAACAGCGCGGCTTCGAAGCCGAGGGTGCCGGCCATCCGCTCCTGGAGCGCGTTGACGGTCGGGTCGTCGCCGAAGACGTCGTCGCCGACCTCCGCCTCGGCCATCGCCCGCCGCATCTGGCTGCCGGGACGGGTCACGGTGTCGCTGCGGAGGTCGATGACCCGCTCCGCGTCCCGGTTCAGGTGTTCCGCCGCGTGCTCGTACTCGTGTGTTCGCATGCGGTCCATTGTCGACGCCCCCCGCGTGCGTCACGCGGGGGGCGGTCGATCACTCTCCGGAGAAGGCGGCGGCCATGCGCAGCCAGGGTGCGGCCTCGTCGGAACGGCCCTCGCGTTGCAGGGTGCGGCCCAGCATCAGGTGGGCGTAGTGCTCGACCGGGTCGCGGTCGATGACTTCGCGCAGCTGCTCCTCGGCGCGCCGGAGCTGCGCCGAGTGGTAGTAGGCGCGGGCCAGTAGCAGCCGGGGTGCGGTCTGCTCCGGGACCTGCTCGACGATGCCGGTGAGCAGCCGGGCGGCCTCGGTGTAGTCCTTGGCCTCGAAGAACATCCCGGCCCGCTCCCAGCGCTCGGCGGTGGTCTCCTCGTGGGGCGTGCCCACCTCGTCGTCGAAGAGGTGCAGCGCCGTCGCCCAGCGGTCGGCTGCGGGCTCTCCGTCGGGGCGGTAGTTGTTGAAGTTGTCGGTCACGAGAGCTCCTCTCTCGGCATCGTGTGCGGTGTGCGGCTCACGCCGACCGGAGCGCGGCCAGCTGCTGCTCGAAGGGGACGAAGGTCTCGGCGGGCTCGGTGGTGGCCGCGCGGCCATCCATCAGGCCGGCCAGCTCCCCGGCGGCCCGGGTGATCCGGGAGGCGAGGCCGTCGGTGCGGTCGTCCCCGGCTGTGCCCCAGTCCTCGGAGGCCGCGAACACGGCGGTGGGTACGACGATCGAACGCAGGTAGCCGAACAGTGGGCGGACGGCGTGCTCAAGGGCGAGCGAGTGCCGGGCGGTGCCGCCGGTGGCGGCGATGAGCACGGGCTTGCCGATCAGCGCGGTGTTGTCGATCACGTCGAAGAACGACTTGAACAACCCGCTGTAGGAGGCGGTGAAGATCGGTGTCACGGCGATGACACCGTCCGCCTCCGTGACCGCCGCCAGTGCTTCACGCAGGGCCGCGCTCGGGAACCCGGTCACCATGTTGTTGGCGATGTCGGTGGCCAGATCACGCAGTTCGACCACGCGGACGTCCACCGGGCGCCCGTCGCCGCCCAGGCTCTGCCCGGTGGCCCCGGCGAGCCGGTCCGCCAGCAGCCGGGTGGAGGACGGCTGGCTCAGGCCCGCCGAGACGACCACGAGCTTCAGAGTGTTCATCTTGTCCTTCCCTTCAGGCCGACAGGTCGGCGGTTACGGTCCCGGTGTCGCGCGCGGCGACCAGCGAGGCGTGCGTGGGGGCGTCCGGTACCTCGGCCGGGCGGCCGGAGGCGAACTCCTTGCGCAGCACGGGGACCACTTCCTCGCCCAGGAGGTCGAGCTGTTCCAGGACGGCCTTGAGGGGCAGTCCGGCGTGGTCCACCAGGAAGAGCTGGCGCTGGTAGTCGCCGAAGGTCTCGCGGAAGGTCAGCGTCTTGTCGATGACCTCCTGCGGGCTGCCGACGGTGAGCGGGGTCTCCTTCGTGAACTCCTCCAGCGACGGGCCGTGTCCGTAGACCGGCGCGTTGTCGAAGTACGGGCGGAACTCGCGTACCGCGTCCTGCGAGTTCCTGCGCAGGAACACCTGGCCGCCCAGCCCCACGATGGCCTGCTCGGGCGTGCCGTGGCCGTAGTGGGCGTAACGCTCGCGGTAGAGGTTGATCAGCTTCTGGAAGTGCTCCTTGGGCCAGAAGATGTGGTTGGCGAAGAACCCGTCTCCGTAGTACGCGGCCTGCTCGGCGATCTCCGGCGAGCGGATGGAGCCGTGCCAGACGAAGGGCGGTACGCCGTCGAGGGGGCGCGGGGTGGAGGTGAAGCCTTGCAGGGGGGTGCGGAAGCGGCCGGCCCAGTCGACGACGTCCTCGCGCCACAGCTTGTGGAGCAGGGCGTAGTTCTCGACGGCGAGCGGGATGCCCTGGCGGATGTCCTGGCCGAACCACGGGTACACCGGTCCGGTGTTTCCGCGGCCCATCATGAGGTCGACGCGGCCGTCGGCCAGGTGCTGGAGCATCGCGTAGTCCTCGGCGATCTTCACCGGGTCGTTGGTGGTGATCAGCGTGGTGGAGGTGGAGAGGATGATCCGCTCGGTGCGGGCCGCGATGTGGCCGAGCATGGTGGTGGGGGAGGAGGGCACGAAGGGCGGGTTGTGGTGCTCGCCGGTCGCGAAGACGTCCAGGCCGACCTCCTCGGCCTTGAGCGCGATGGCGACCATCGCCTTGATCCGCTCGTGCTCGGTCGGGGTCCGGCCGTTCGTGGGGTCGGTGGTGACATCGCCGACGGTGAAGATCCCGAACTGCATCGTGCCGCCCATCCTCATTTGGTTGACGCTTCAACTGTTTACTCGAACATGGGACCCGGTGCCGCTATTCCCCGGGCTCGATGCCTATGGTTGATGCATCAACTATACTTCGGGATGGTTGAATAGTAAACTTCATCTGGGAAGGGCAACGACGATGGCGCAGCGAGACTCCTCAGGAGGAGCGATGGAACCCCGAGTGGCCGACAACCCCGACCGGTCGCGCTTCGAGATCTTCGACGACAACGAACTCGCCGGCTTCGCCGAGTACCACCGGTACCAGGACGAGATCGCCTTCATCCACACCGAGATCGACCCCCGCTTCGGCGGCCGCGGCCTCGGCGGCGCACTCGCCCGCGCGGCCCTCGACTCCGCCAGGGACCAGGGACTCGCCGTACTGCCCTACTGCCCCTTCATCCGCGGGTGGATCTCCAAGCACCCCGACTACACCGAGCTCGTACCGCAGGACCAGCGCCACCGGTTCGGACTGTGAGCCCGACGGACGCGGCGGCCACCGCCGCCCCCGCGTACGTCCGGTCCGCGGCGGCGGTCGCCACCAGTACCGGCGCCGACTACCGCGTCGACATACGCGCCGGCCGGCACCCGCTCGCCGCCGACGAGCCGGAGTCCGCCGGCGGTGCCGACACCGCGCCCACTCCGATCGGCCTGCTGCTGTCCGCCCTGGGCTCCTGCACCGCGATCACCCTCCGTATGTACGCCCAGCGCAAGCAGTGGCCGCTGGACGGCGTCCGGGTGCACCTGGCGTACGAAAAGGGTCCCGACAAGACAGCCCGGATCACCCGGCGCATCGAGCTCATGGGCGACCTCGACGACACCCGGCGTGCCCGCCTGCTGGAGATCGCCGACCGCACCCCCGTCACCCGCGCCGTCAGTGGCGGAACGCCCATCGTGCCCGAACCCGCCCGCCTCCCCCCTGCCGCCGAAAGGGCGTGACAGCTATGAGCGACCTCGACCTCCACCCCTCGCCCCACCTGTGCGGCGGGCGCGCCGACGTCTCCGCTCAGCCCGTCCGGGAACTCCTTTCCCCACGGGAGGCCAACCTCGGCGGCAGCACCGTCGTGCGCAGGCTGCTGCCCAACCTCGGCCGCCGCATGGTGGGCGCCTGGGCGTTCGTCGACCACTACGGTCCCGACGACATCGCCGACGAATCCGGCATGCAGGTGCCCCCGCATCCGCACATGGGCCTGCAGACCGTCAGCTGGCTCCACGACGGCGAAGTGCTGCACCGCGACAGCCTCGGCAGCGTGCAGACCCTCCACCCCCGCGAACTCGGCCTCATGACCTCCGGCCGCGCCATCACCCACTCCGAGCAGAGCCCCGCACCGCACGCCCGCCTCCTGCACGGCGCCCAACTCTGGGTCGCCCTCCCCGACGCCCACCGCCACACCGCCCCCGCCTTCGAACACCACGCCGCCCTGCCCCTCGTCACCGCCCCCGGCCTCACCGCCACCGTCATCCTCGGCGAGCTCGACGGCGCCGCCTCGCCAGGAACCACCTACTCGCCCCTGGTCGGCGCCGACCTCGCCCTCGCGGCCGGCACCGACGTACGACTGCCGGTCAACCCGGACTTCGAGTACGCCGTCCTCACCATGTCCGGCGCCACCGACGTCGACGGCGTGCGCCTCGACCCCGGATCGATGCTCTACCTCGGCTGCGGGCGCACCGAGCTGCCCCTGCACGCGACGAGCGACAGCGGCCTGCTCCTGCTCGGCGGCGAGCCCTTCGACGAGAAGATCGTCATGTGGTGGAACTTCATCGGCCGCTCCCAGGACGACATCGCAGGGGCCCGCGAGGAATGGATGACCGGATCCCGCTTCGGCGCCGTCACCGGCTACGACGGCGCCCCTCTGCCCGCCCCGGAACTGCCCCCCGTCCCCTTGAAACCGCGGGGACGGGTGCGCTGACCTGGCGTTTTTGGCCTCGGTTGAGGACTCGCCGGTGGGCTACCGCAGGGCCGCGTATGCGGTCGCGACCTGTGCGCCGAGGCGGGCGTTGTTCTTGACCAGGGCGATGTTGGTCCGGAGGCTTTCGCCGTTGGTGAGTTCGACGATGCGGCCCAGCAGGTACGGGGTGGCTTCCTTGCCTGTGATGCCGGCCTTGTCCATCTCGGCGAGGGCCTGCTCGATGATGCCGGAGATCTGGTCCGCCGGAACTTCGTCCTCCTCGGGGACGGGGTTGGCGACGCTGATGCCGCCGGAGATGCCCAGGTCCCAGCGGGCGTGCATGACGGCGGCGATCTCGCGTGCCGAATCGACGCGCATGGGGGAGGGGAAGCCGCTGCTGCGTGAGTAGAAGGCGGGGAACTCATCGGTGCCGTAACCGAGCACGGGCACGCCCAGGGTTTCCAGCGTCTCCAGGGTGAGCCCGATGTCGAGGATGCTTTTCACGCCGGCGCTGATGACCGCGACGCTGGTGGCCGCGAGTTCCGTGAGGTCCGCACTGACGTCGAAGGTCACCTGTGCCCCGCGGTGGACCCCGCCGATGCCGCCGGTCACGAAGACGTCGATCCCGGCCAGGGCCGCGAGCCGCATGGTGCCGGCAACGGTGGTCGCGCCGTGCCCGCCGCGTGCCATGACGTAGGCCAGGTCACGCACGCTGGCCTTCGTCACGTCCGTGCTGGTCGCGAGCAGTTCGAGATTCGCCCGGGTCAGGCCGACGCAGGGCCGGCCGTGCAGGATGGCGATCGTCGCCGGGACCGCTCCGCCCTCGCGGATGATGTCCTCGACCTGGGTGGCCATCTCCACGTTCTGCGGATACGGCATGCCGTGGCTGATGATGGTGGATTCGAGGGCCACGACGGGACGACCGTCGTGCAGTGCCTCGCGGACCTCCTCGGTCAGGGTCAGCTTGTGGTGCGGGACGGTCATGTCTGGCTCCAGGTGGGCTCGTTCAGTACGTCCTCGATGAGACGCGGGGTCAGGTCCGGGCGCACCGTGGCGGCGCTGGCGACCGTCAGAGCCGCGGCGGCGTGGCCGTAGCGGGCCGCGTCGACCGGGTCGCCACCGGTCAGCAGCGCGTGGACGAAGGCGGCGAGCATGGCGTCGCCGGCGCCGGTGACGTCGCGTACGTCGGCGGGCGGCGCGGTGAGGAACGTATGGCCGTCGTCGGCGGTGCTCAGCAGGCTGCCGCGCTCGCCGAGCCGTACCCAGGCGTGCTGAACGCCCCGTCGGTGCAGGAGGGCGGCGGCTGCGATGACATCTTCCTCGTCGGTGCCGACGGGCCGGCCGGTGATCGCCGCCAGCTCCTCCAGGTTCGGGGTGATGGCGAAGATCGGCCGCTCGCTGTCGAGCAGCGGGGCGAGGAGCCTGGCCTTGGGTGCGCTGACCGGGTCGATCACGGTGGGGACGTCGGCCGCGTGGGCGATGTCCAACGTGTATGCCAGCACCTGTGCCGAGAGATTGCCGTCGAGCACCAGCAGGCTCGCGTTCGTGATGAGCTCCCGCCCGTACTGGAGGTCCTGGGGTGTCAGGGCGTCCGTGGCCGCCATGTCCGCGATGGCCACGACCAGGTCCCCGTCGGCGTCGAGCACCGCGGTGTAGGTGCCGGTCGGATGGGTGCTGCGGTGCACGCGGTCCACGCGGACCCCCGCTGCCTGGGTGTCGCTCAGCAGCCGCTCGCCCGCGGCGTCGCGTCCGACTGCCGCGATGAGGTGGGTCGGGGTGCCCAGCCGCGCCAGATTCTCCGCGATATTGCGTCCGACACCGCCCGGGGTGGTGTTCGACCGGCCGGGATTGCTCGTGCGGTGCTGGACGGGTGCGAGGCTGCGGACCTTGATGTCGACGTTCGCGCCACCGATGACCACCACCGCGTTCTCCTGGCGCAGGATGTAGCCGCGCCCCAGGATCGCGCCCTTCTTGCCCAGGTTCGACAGGTGCACGTTCACCGCGGAGCGAGTGCTGTCGAGCGCGTCGGCGATCGCCTGCGGCCCGGCGAGCGGATCGCGGCGCAAGAGCGCGATGATCTCGCGTTCCCGTTGGGTCAGCATCATGCTAAGTAACTTAAAGAGTCTTTATTCAAACAAGCAAGCCCCTTCGGGTGTCCGGAAAGCGATCAGAACGTCGCGACGTGCAAACGTCAGGGTTCCTGACAATGGACACTCCTCCTGCGTCGTGCGACGGTGAGCGCACGTCCCGAACGGGGGTGCGGGGCGATGGGCGAACCCCCGGATTGAGGTGGTGGGCATGGCCGCGTCGGTTCATGACGGATGGGCGGACGCCATCGACGGTGCGCTCACGCAACTGGTCGATGTCGCGGGCCTGGACATCGCGTTCGGGGCGCGCGTGCAGCCTGATGGGCAGCGGTTGGTGATCAGCCGGCTGCGTGGGGCGCGCACGACCGGGTTGCGGGACCTGGTGGTGCTGAAGGGCACGGGCCTGGGCGGCAAGGCGATGGCGCTGGGCCGGCCGGTGACGGTGACGGACTATGTGCGGGCCGATGGGATCAGCCATCAGTACGACCTGCAGGTGGCGCACGAGGGACTGCACGCGATGCTGGCCGTGCCGCTGGTGATCGGGGGGCGGGTGAGCGGGGTGTGCTACGCCGCGCTGCGGCAGCGGCTGGACATCGGGGAGCGGGCACAGCGCCTGGCGGTGGCCGTCGCGCGCAGGACCGAAGAACGCCTCACCGCCGACCTGCGGGCGCGGCAGCCGCGTCCGGCGCCCGCGGACAGCCGGCTGCGCGACACCTACCGCGACCTGGGTTCGCTCCTGGCCCGCATTCACGACCCCGCGATCCGCGGCGAACTGGAGGGAATCCGCCACCGGATGGTGCCAGACGCCGAGGGGGTGACCCAGCCTCCGGCGTCGCTGTCCCGGCGCGAGCAAGAAGCCCTGCACTGCGCCGCGCAGGGCCTGGCCAACGCGGAGATCGCCGAACTGATGGGGCTGTCGGCCGGCACCGTGAAGGCCTATCTGCGCAACGTCATGCGCAAGCTCGGCAGCCGCAACCGCATGGAGGCCGTCAACACCGCCCGGGCCATGGGCTACCAGCTCTGATCCGGCCGCGGACTACCCCCGAAAGGCAGTAGCGGCCCGGTCTCCCCGTCGGCGACGCTGACGGACAACGTACGGAATCAGGCCCTAGGTCTCAATGGGGAGGCGTTCGCAACATGGTTGCCGAATCGAGTTACGCGGCGGGCGCGTCGCAGACACCACTCCTGACGGACACCATCGGTGAGAACTTCGCCGCCACCGTGCGCCGTTTCGCGGACCGCGACGCCCTGGTGGACCGCACGGCCGGCCGTCGGTGGACCTACCGCGAACTGGCCGCCGAGGTCGACGTCCTCGCCCTGGGCCTGCTGGAGCTGGGGATCCGCAAGGGCGACCGCGTGGGCATCTGGTCGCCCAACCGCGCGGAGTGGGTGCTCACGCAGTACGCCACCGCCAGGATCGGCGCGATCCTGGTGACCATCAACCCCGCCTACCGCAGCCACGAGGTGGAGTACGTACTGAACCAGGCCGGGATCCGGCTGCTGGTCGCGGCCGCCACGCACAAGACGTCCGACTACGCCGCGATGATCGACGACGTACGGCCCCGATGCCCCGAGCTGGAGCACGTGGCGCTCCTCGGCGGCCCGGAGTGGGACGCGCTGCTGCGAAGCGGCCGGGATGCCGACCCGGCCGTGCTGGCGGAGATCGCGGGCACCCTGGGCGCGGACGACCCGATCAACATCCAGTACACCTCGGGCACCACCGGCTTCCCCAAGGGCGCCACACTCTCGCACCGCAACATCCTCAACAACGGCTACTTCGTGGGCGAGTTGTGCGGCTACACCGAAGCCGACCGGATCTGCATCCCGGTGCCCTTCTACCACTGCTTCGGCATGGTGATGGGCAACCTCGCGGCCACCACCCACGGCGCCTGCATGGTCATCCCGGCACTGTCCTTCGAGCCAAAGGCGACCCTGGAGGCCGTCCAGGAGGAACGCTGCACGTCCCTGTACGGGGTGCCCACCATGTTCATCGCCGAACTCGCCGAGAAGGACTTCGACTCGTACGACCTGACCAGCCTGCGCACCGGCATCCTCGCGGGCTCGCCCTGCCCGGTCGAGGTGATGAAACAGGTCATCGAGCAGATGGGCATGACCGAAGTGACCATCTGCTACGGCATGACCGAGACCTCCCCGGTCTCCACCCAGACCCGCGCCGACGACCCGGTCGAGCGCCGGGTGTCCACCGTCGGCCGGGTGCACCCACACGTGGAGGTCAAGGTCGTCGAGGCGGGCACCGGGGAGACGGTGCCGAGGGGCACCCCCGGTGAGCTGTGCACCCGCGGCTACTCGGTGATGCTCGGCTACTGGGAGCAGCCGGACAGGACCGCTGAAGCGATCGACCCCGAGGGCTGGATGCACACTGGCGACCTCGCGGTCATGGACGACGAGGGCTACCTCGGGATCACCGGCCGGATCAAGGACCTCGTCATCCGGGGCGGCGAGAACATCTACCCGCGCGAGATCGAGGAGTTCCTCTACTCCCACCCCGACATCCTCGACGTCCAGGTCATCGGTGTGCCCGACGACCGGCTGGGCGAGGAGGTGATGGCCTGGATCCGGATGCGCGAAGGAGCCGTTCCGCTCACCGCCGAGTCGCTGCGCGCGTACTGCGCCGGACGGCTCGCGCACTACAAGATCCCGCGCTACGTGCACATCACCGACGAGTTCCCGATGACCGTCACCGGCAAGATCCGTAAAGTCGCCATGCGTTCGGCCTCCATCGATCTGCTCGGCCTCCAGCAGGGCGACGACGCGACGAAGTAGCGGCGCCCCCGGTTACGACGGCCGTTGCTCGGCGGTTCAGGCGGTCAGGAGGCCGGGGCCCCGGGCCATCCCGGACAGGAGTTGGTCTTCGGGGCCGGACAGACCTCAGAGTGTCCCCGCCGCCGCGACGACGATGGCGCGGGCCTGGCCGATGATCGCGAGCCGGTTGGCCACGAAGGTGGGGTCGGTGACCGTGCCGGTGGCCGGGTCGGTGTTGCCGTCGCCGAACTGCAGTACAGGGGTGTGGACGTGGCCGCCGGGGACGTCGAGGCCGAGTTCGTCGCGCAGCAGGGTGGCCCGGTAGGCGATCTCGTTGGAGAGGTAGTCGCCGCCGCCGCCGGCGCGGGCGGTGGAGCCGGGGGTGGGGCCGGTGGCGCTGGTGACGGGGTCGGTGGCGCCGGCCGGGATCTCGGTGACGGAGGTGTGGTCGTACACGGGGAAGGGGCCGGTGCCGACGGCCAGGATGGCCTGGTAGGGGAGGGTGGTCGTGGTCCACTGCGGCTGTGCGGAGGGGTAAGGGACGGGGACGAGGCCGGTGACGGAGAGGTTCTCGTTGTCCGGATAGCCGCCGCGCCAGGCGCCGTTGAAGCGCTCGACGTCGAAGCGGCCGACCCTGCCCTGGCTGACGGTGGTGAAGAGGTCGACTTGGCGGCGGCCCCGGCGGAAGTGGGGGAGCAGGGTGCGCTCGACGGTGCCGGCGGTGAAGTCGGTCCAGCGGACGGGGAAGACGGCGGTCTCGATGCGGGCGGGTCCCGAGGCGGTCTCCACGGTCACCCCGTCGAGGGCGAGGGCGGTGGCGCCCGAGGGGTTGCTGCGACGGATGTCGATGTCGAGCTGGAAGGGGTCGAAGCCGGTGAGGAGGATCCGCTTGACGTCCTCGCCGGCGGGCAGGCCGATGGAGCCCTCGCCGCGCGCGGTGCGTTCGAGGCGGTCGAGGAGGGCTGATCGCGCCGCGTCGGAGAGGTCGAAGGAGGGCTGCCACAGACGCAGTTCACGGGTCATCCCGAGCCGCGCCCAGTAAAGCGGCCGGTCGTCGTCCCGGCTCAGGTCGCCGCCCGCCGGGCCGCGCCCCTGCGCCCGGTCGACGGCCTTGCGCCACAGCCCGCTGCCGGAGCGGCCCACGACCCGCTCCGCGGCGACCCGGGACCGAACGCCCGACAGGGCGGCGGCGAAGTCCGGCGCGGCGGTGTCGAAGCCGCTGCGGCGCAGGATCTCCTGGGGAGCGGCCTGGTCGAGGCGCTGTTCCTCGACGGTGGGGGTGGTCGTGGCGGCCCATGCGGGGGCGGACAGGAAAAGACCGGTGAGCGGCAGGGCGGCGAGCGGCAGGGCGGCGAATGACCGACGTGTCATGGGCATGGGGGATCCTTCCGTCGCCGGAAAGGATCTCCCATGTGACGCGAGTGGCGCCAGAGTGCCTGGCGCTTACGGCGCCGCTGTGCCCCGTGCAACCGTCCTGGCCGGCACCGGCGACTGGGGGCGTGACGCCCCGCCACGCCCCCCACCTTCGCGCCGACCACACAGCCGGCAGCCGCTCGCTGACCCGGGACGACTATCCCATCAGCGGGGATGCCGCCGGCGCGATTGCGGGCTTGGCGGCCGGCGCCCTGGCGTGGCGCAATGCGCTGCTCAGCGCCGGAGCAGCGCCGGAGCAGCGCCGACGCAGCGCCGACGCAGCGCCGACGCAGCGCCGACGCAGCGCCGACGCAGCGCTGACGCAGCGCTGACGCTCCTCCACCGCGTGCGTCCCGCGCGATCTCAGGGGCGGCGCAGCCGCAGCGTGAGGATCTGGAAGGGCCGCAGCTCCAGTGCCAGCGCGCCGTCGGCCGCTGGTGGCAGCTGTTCACCGGGGTTCTCCAGCAGGTCGGTGAGGTGTGCGGCGGTCACCGGGAAGTCGGCGCGCAGGGCGCCGCGGGCCGAGCCGCCGCGGGACTCGTAGATCCGGACCACCACGTCGCCGGAGCGGTCGTCGGCGAGTTTGACGGTCTCCACGGTGATGTCCGGGTTGTCCACGGTGATCAGGGAGGGACCGCCCGCGGGGGCCGAACCGGCGGGCCGCAGGGGCAGGTTGAGGGCGTAGCCGGCGGCGATCGCGTCGTCGATGCCTGCGCCCACGACGAGGCCGTACGTGAAGGAGTGCCGGCCGCGGTCGGCCTGGGGGTCGGGGCTGTGGGGGGAACGGAGCAGGGAGAGCCGGAGGGTGGTGGTGGAGCCGCCGTCGTCGCGGGTCAGGCGGGAGACGTCGTGGCCGTATGTCGAGTCGTTGACGACTGCCGCGCCCCAGCCGTGTTCGCCGACGTGCACCCAGCGGTGGGCCCAGAGTTCGAAGCGGGCGGCGTCCCAGCTGGTGTTCTCGTGGGTGGGGCGCTGGACATGGCCGAACTGGATCTCGGCGCTTTCGGTTTCCGCGTGCACGTTCAGCGGCCAGGCGGCCTTGAGCAGGGTGTCCCGCTCCTGCCAGTCGATGTCGGTGCGGACGGTCAACTGGGCGCTGCCAGCGGTCAGTTCGAGATGCTGCACCAGATGTGAGGCGCCGAAGGACCGCTCGACGCGGACGCTTGCCAGCAGTGGACCGGCCTCGGTGACCTCCACGGCGGTGGCGTCGGTGAGGTCGCGGGCGGTGTCGCGGTAGTAGTGGTCGATGTTCCACGCGCTCCACAGGTTCGGGTCGTCCGGGTGGAGTTGGAGCAGATTGCCGGGCCGGTCCGGGGCGAGGGCCTCGCGGTTCGCCCGCAGGTCGTACACCGACCGCACCAGGCCGTCGGCGTCGATCCGGACGCGTACGACCGCGTTGTCGAGGGTGATGCCGTCCTCGTCCTGCCGCACCACGACGGGCGGCAGCTGCGAGAGGACCGCGCGGCCGGCGCCGAGCGGGGGTGCCTCGACCAGGACGGCGCGCCGCCCGTCGGACAGGGGCTGTCCCTCCTGCGTGGACCCCTCCTGCGTGGACCCCTCGGGCAGGACGGTCACCTCGCGGCGCGCGTAGGGACCGGCGTTGTAGAAGGCGAGGCCTTCCCCGCCGCGCAGCGCGGTGCCGATCACCTCGGCCAGCTCCGCCTGGAGTTCGCGGTGCACGGCCTCCGCTTCCTGGTGGACCCAGGCGATGGAGGAGCCCGGCAGGATGTCGTGGAACTGGTGCAGCAGTACCCGCCGCCAGATCGACTCGAGCTGCTCGTACGGATAGGGCGTCTGGTTGCGTACGGTCGCGGCGACCGACCACAGTTCGGCCTCGCGCAGCAGTGCCTCGGCCCGCCGGTTGCCCCGTTTGGTGCGGGCCTGGCTGGTGTAGGTGCCGCGGTGGTTCTCCAGATACAGCTCGCCGCGCCACACCGGCAGCCGTGCGTACTCCGAGCGGGCGGCGTCGAAGAAGGCGGACGGGCCGGCGACTTCGACCTTGACCGAGCCCTCCAGGTCGCGCAGCCGCCGGGCGCGTTCCAGCATGTCGCGGATGGGACCGCCGCCGCCGTCGCCGAAGCCGAAGGGGGCCAGGGAGCGGGTCGCGGCGCCCTTGTCGGCGAAATTCCGTTCTGCGTGGGCGAGTTCGGCGCCGGTGA
The DNA here is from genome assembly GCF_042751495.1 of Streptomyces sp. NPDC059373. Taxonomy (NCBI): domain Bacteria; kingdom Bacillati; phylum Actinomycetota; class Actinomycetes; order Kitasatosporales; family Streptomycetaceae; genus Streptomyces; species Streptomyces sp. NPDC059373. The sequence goes on from NZ_JBHYXC010000013.1 coordinate 43,551, forward strand.
TGCTCGCGTTGTAGGTGTCGACCGGCGGGAAGTGCGTGAAGATCCGGGTGCCGTCGATGCCTTCCCAGTGGAAGGTGTGGTGGGGCAGCCGGTTGGTCTCGTTCCACGACAGCTTCTGGGTGAGGAACCAGCTCGCCCCGGCCAGCTTGGCGAGCTGCGGATACGCGGCGGTGTAGCCGAAGGAGTCGGGCAGCCACACCCCGTCCTGCGCGATGCCGAACTCCTCGGCGAAGAACCGCCGTCCGAAGATCAGCTGCCGGGCCAGCGCCTCCCCGCCGGGCAGATTGCCGTCGGCCTCCACCCACATCCCGCCGACCGGGGCCCAGTTGCCCTCGGAGACCGCCTTCTTGATCCGGTCGAAGATCTCCGGCCGGTGCTCCTTCATCCACGCGTACTGCTGCGCGGAGGAGCAGGCGAAGACCAGCTCGGGGTACTCGTGTGCCAGCGTCGTCATATTGGTGAAGGTGCGGGCGCACTTGCGGATCGTCTCCCGGATCGGCCACAGCCACGCGGAGTCGATGTGGGCGTGTCCGACGGCGGTGACGGTGTGCGCCGAGGCGTACGCCGGCCGGGACAGGACGTCCGCGAGCCGGTCGCGGGCGGCCTGCGCGGTGCCGGGCACATCGTGCACGTCGACCGCGCCGATGGCGTGCTGCAGCGCCCGGAGGATCTCGTGCCGCCGCGATCCGCCCTCCGGGAGCTGCCGCATCAGCTGGTCCAGTACCTCGATGTCGTGCAGCAGATGCCACACCGCGTCCTCGCGTACCGCGATGTCCGCCTGCCGCAACCGGTAGAGGTGCGCGGTGCCGGCGGTCTCCCTGGATCCGAAGCGGGTGCCGACCGCGTGGGCGCCCTCGATCATCGGATTGGCGGCCAGCTCCACCAGCAGGTCGACCGGCTCGCCGCCCGCCGCGGACTCGGCGAGCAGCACACTGCGGTGGTGCGGGTGCAGCCCCTGGACGGGGGAGCCGGAGGCGTCGTGGACAAAGCCCTCCGCCTGTCCGCCGGGCCCCTTGGACTGGTCGAAGCCGAGGTCGAAGACCGCCTCGACCCGGCGGCCGGCCCACTCCTGGGGGATCCGCCCGGTCGCCTTCAGCCAGGTGGTCGACCAGGGACCGCCCCAGGTCTCGCCGACCTGCATGGGCTCGTACGTGGCTGCCAGCGCGTCCGCCACCGGCACCGGTTCGCCCGGCACGTGCCAGGCGGCGAGATCGAGGGTCAGGGAGCGGCCGTAGAGAGCGGGACGGACCACGTGTGAGAGGAACTTGGTGATCCGCTGTTCGACGATGAGCCGGTCGTCATGCACAGAAGAGCTCTTTCTGCGAGGTGTCTGCCGGTGGCCGGACGGGTTGAGCGATCAACGCTGTGCGATCAGAGGCGTGCGATCAGAGGCGTGCGGTGCGCGGTCAGCGGTGCGCGGCGAGGGCCGCCTCGAAGCGGGCCGCCCACTGGGCCGTGCGGTCGAGATACGCGGTCTCGGCGCGTCTGCCGGTGCGGCCGTACGCGCCCTCGAAGTTCAGGTACTCCAGGGTGCCGGGGGTGCGGGCGGTGGCCGGCTCGATCATGGTGCCCTCGTGCCACTCGTTGAAGGAGGTGATGCTCACCCAGTCGGGCGGCGCGTCGCCGTTGCCGCTGTCGAGCGCGTACGCCCACTCCTGGTCGTAGGTGCTGCCGTCGGCGCGGTCCAGGGTCGGGGTGGTGTTGCCGGGCACCGCACGGTCGTCGATGTAGCCGGGGCCGAGCGACGGCGCCCACACCATGCCGCGGTCCGCGCAGAAGGCGGCGACTCCCGTCCAGTCCGGCTTGTTCGCGGTGGCTATCGCGTCGTACGTGTAGACGCCGCCGAAGTCGCCGATCCGGCTGAGGTCCCAGGTCTGGGCCATGACGATGGCCTGGTCGTCCACCTGGTGCAGCGCCGACCAGTCGACGGTGAGCAGGCTGTTGAAGACGTAGTACGCGGTACGGTTCCCACGCTCGGGGTCGCGGTGGAAGGCGGGGTGGTCGCCGTACTTCTGGGTGAGGTAGCGGATGTCGGCGACGACCGAGTCGGCGTCCCGGCCGCCGTAGGGCTCGATGTGCCAGGCGACCTGGATGCCCTGCTTCGCGGCCGCCTCCAGCACGACCTCGGCCTGCTGGTCCTCGTAACTGCCCTGCCCCCACCAGCTGCTGACCAGCACGCCGGTGCCCGCCTGCCGCAGCCAGCGCATGTGCTGCGCTACGGCGCCGTGCAGGTCTCCGGAGTCGTACGGGCCGAGTACCGGGTAGTAGTTGGCGCTGATGTCGTCCGGCGGGGTGAGCGAGCCCTGCGGCCAGTGCCGCCACTGGCCGTAGAAGTCGGGGTTGCCGTACCAGGGGTAGTAGAAGATGTGGGTGTGCCGGGAGACCCGGCCGGGGGAGGCGGCGGGGGCGGCGCCTGCGGCGGGGGCGGCGGCGCCCACCAGCGCTGCCGCGCCGGCGGCAGCGGTGCCTGCGAGGAAGGTGCGGCGGGAAGGCGATGTGCGGGATGTGCGGGGCATCAGCTCTCTCCTTCGGTTTCGGTGGTACGCCAGGTGCGCCGTGGGGTGAACCCCAGAAGACCGGTGCAAGCGGCGGAGTCGAACAGCGTGGCGTGTCCGCGCACTTCGGAGCGCAGCGGCACACCCGGGTGGTGCCGGGCCATCAGTTCGGCGGACGGCACGGTCGAGGTGGTGTCGGGGGCGGTGACGTTGACGACGTGGCAGCCCTGGACCTGCGACTCCAGGGCCAGCCGGATCGCGGTGGCGGCGTCCCGGGTGTGCAGCCAGCCCCACAGGTCGTGCCGCTGGGCGGCGGGGTCGTCCGCGCAGGTCGCCAGGAAGTGGGCCAGCCGCTCCCCGGTGCCGGTGAAGGGGAACCGCAGGCACACCACGTCCAGCCCGAAGCGGCGGTGTGCGGTACGGGCCACCTCCTCCATCACCTGCTTGGACAGTCCGTACGGGTCACGGACCAGGCTCGGGTGGCTCTCGTCCAGCGGTACGTAACGCGGCGAGACGGGCACCGGCGACCAGGCCAGGCCCACGGCGGCCATGCTGGAGGCGGCCGCCACCCGGCGTACTCCGGCCCGGCCCGCCTCCTCGAACACCCGGTGCGCGGTATGGCAGTTGTGGGCGAAAAGCGCGCTCGGGTCGGCCACGTTGGGGTGCGGGATCGCCGCGAGGTGCACCACCGCCTCGACGCCGTCCATCGCCTTGCGGACCAGTTCCGGGTCCTGGAGGTCGCCGGTGTGGACGCGGACCGCGCGGGGTTCGTCCACCGGCAGCAGGTCGGTGAGGACGAGGTCGTGGCCGGCCGCCAGCAGTTCTTCGGTGACGTGGCCGCCGATGTGCCCGGCCGCCCCCGTGACCAGGACCCGCATCAGCCCTTCACCGCCCCGACCAGGCCGTTGACGAAGTAGCGCTGGAGGCAGAGGAAGAGCAGGACCACCGGCACCACGACGATCAGCGCGCCGGCCATCAGGTTGTTGTAGTGCGGCACGTTCTCCGAGGAGAGCGTCTGCAGGCCGAGCGGGAGGGTGTACGTGCTCTCGTTGTTGAGCGAGACCCGGGTCAGCAGGTACTCGTTCCAGGTCGGGATCGCGGTGAGCAGCGCCACCGTGATCAGGGCGGGTTTGGTCAGCGGGAGATAGATCCGGGTGAAGACATGGAACTCGTTGGCGCCGTCCACCCGCGCCGACTCCCGCAGTTCCTTGGGCACGGCCGTGAACGCGCCGGTCATCAGCAGCACCGACAGCGGCGCGCCGCCGTTGACGAAGGGCAGGACCAGCCCCATGTGCGTGCCGAGGATGCCCATCGTGTTCTCCAGCAGCACGATCGGCAGCATCACGGTGATGCCGGGCACGAACAGCAGCGCTACGAAGAGCTTCTGGAGCGCGCCGCGGCCGGGGAAGTCCAGCACCGCGAAGGCGTAGCCGGCGGCCGCGTACACCACCAGCGTCAGCACCACGGTCAGTGCCGAGACTTCGACGCTGTTCATGAAGTACCGGAAGAAGTGCAGCTGACTCCAGGTGTTCGCCAGGGTCTGGAACGTCGGGTCGTGCGGGATGAGATGCCCGCCGCGGACGACCTCGACCTGGTTCTTGAACGCCGCGGAGATCATCCAAAGGAAGGGGTAGACGCTGATCAGGCCGTAGAGCGTCAGCAGGAATCCGACGAGCAGCCGGGCGCTGACCCGGCGGGCGCGCACGGCACCCGGGCGGCCCTGACGCGGACCCGGACGGAGGTCCGGACCGAGGTCCGAACGGAAGGGAATCGTTGTCATGTTCTGCTCCGCAGGACTCGCAGGTTGATCAGGGCAAGCACCAGCGCGGCGGCGAACAGCAGCCAGCCCAGCGCGCTCGCGAGGCCGAGGGTCGGCGCGAGGTCCTTCAGGAACGCCAGCCGGTAGGCCTCGAGACCCAGGACGTTGGTGTGGTCGCCGGGGCCGCCGTTGGTCATCACCAGGAAGGTCTGGAAGCCCTGGAGGGAGTCCCGCAGGTTGAGCAGGACGACGATCGCGGTGATCGGTCTGACCAGCGGCCACACCACCGAGGCGTTCGTCCGCCACCAGCCGGCACCGTCCAGCTGCACGGCCTCCAGAACACTGCGGTCGATGGTCTGCAGCCCGGTCAGGTACAGCAGCATCGCGACCGGCACCGCGCCCCACACCGACACCACGATCATCGTGGGCAGCGCGGTGTTCGGATTGCCGAGCCAGCCCTGCGGCTGGGACAGAGACCCCAGGCCGACGCTGCTGAGCAGGGTGTTGACCGCACCGTCCGGCTGGAGGATGTACTGCCACGCGAAGAACACCGCGATGCCGCTGGTGACGTACGGCACGAAGTACACCGAGCGCAGCAGGGTCTGCATCCGCCTGGCCGAGTTGAGCAGCACCGCCAGCGGGAAGGAGACCAGGACCGTCAGCAGCGGCACGGCGACCATCACGTAGAAGGTCTGGGTGGCCGCGTGCCGGACGCGTGGCGCGTAGGCGGGGTTGGCCCACAGCAGGTCCTTGTAGTTCTGCAGGCCGACCCAGTCCCAGTGGGGTGCGAAACCGTTCCAGCGGGCGAAGCTCAGCGCGAAGCCGTAGCCGACGGTGTACAGGCCCATGACCGCGAAGAGCACCACGGCGGGGGCGACGAACAGATAACCGGAGACCGCCTCGTAGCCGCGGCGCCGCGGGGTGCGGGTCCGGCGGCCGAGCGCGCCCGTACCGGCCGGCCGGGGTGCCGGGTCCCGGCCGGCCGCGGTCGTCTCCGTGAGGGTGGGACGGGGCGCCGTGGTCACTTCGACGTCGCCCAGAAGGAGTTGTTAAGCTTGGCCATCCCGGTGGCGGTCTGGGCCACGCTCTTCTGGTTCAGCGGCGTCAGATCGGCCAGCACCTCACCCATCGAGTCCTGGTCGTAGGTGGGCGGCCGGAAGGTGTTGTCGCTCGGGTCGTAGGTGGTGTCCGGCGTGCCGACGAAGGCCTTGAGCATGTCGGCGATCGTCGGGCCCATCACCGAGGCGGTGTCGGCGCCCAGTTCGGTGGCGGGCACGTCGGTGGCGTCCTTGGCGAACTTCGAGGCGACCTTCTGGCCGGCCAGGAACTTCATCCACTTCTCGGCGTTGTCGGGGTGCCGGCTGGTGGAAGTGACCGTCAGACCGGTGAGCGCCAGCGGGCCGAGCGCGCGCTGCGGGACCGCGCCGTTCTTGGGGGCGGGCAGGCCGAAGGCCATCACGTCGTCGGGGTTCATCCCGTTCTGCTTGAGGAACGCCAGCGTGAAGGTGCCGCCGATGTCCCAGGCGGACTTGCCCTGGGCGAACGCCTGGTCGGCGGTGTCGATGTCGAGCGTCTGCGTGCCGGGCATCCAGTACCGCTGGAGCTGGGCGTACTGGCCGAGCACCTTGGCGCCGTCGGGGGAGGCGAAGTTCTGCGAGGCGTCCTTGCCGAACAGCGCCTGGTACTTCGTCTTGCCCAACTCGGCGAACGCCAGCGGCTGGAGTACCCAGGTCAGGCCGGTCGCCTTGACCTTCAGGCCCAGGCTCATGCCGCCGTTCTTGGGGTCCTTGGCGGTGGTGGCCTTCAGGTCGGCGAGGAACTCCTCCCAGGTGGCGGGGGGTTTGGTGATCCCGGCGGCGGCGAGCATCTTCTTGTTCGCCATCACGATGCCGAAGGTGCCCGAGGTGAAGGGCACGCTGAACCGCTGGCCCTTCTGCACGCCGTGGGTCTTGGAGTCGGCGGGCAGCGACTCGGTGTACTTCGCGTCGGTGACGGTGCCGGAGATCTGAACGCCCTTCTGGTACAGGCCGCTCCAGTCGCTGCCGACGTCCGCCGAGATGTCCTTGGCGATGCCGGTCGCGCCCAGCACGAGGTCCTCGCCGTCGGAGTGGGTCTCCAGCACGTCGGGCAGATCGTGGGTCTTGGCCGCCGCCTGCACCTTGGTGGTGTACGCGTCGTCGGGACCGTACGCCTCGATCTTGACGGTGATGCCGGTCTGCTTCTTGAACTCGGCGGCGGCGTTGCGCAGTCCGGCCACGTGAGACTGCTTGAAGGTCCACATCTGGAGCGAGTTGCTGTCACTCGAGCTGGACGAGCCGCCACACGCGGCCAGCGGCGTCAGCGAGAGGACGGTCGCCACCGCGGCTGCGGTGAGTCTGGTTTTCGAGGTACTCGGGCGAAATCCTGTGAAAGGTATACGCATGGCCCCTACCTACTGTTCGATCGTTCAGAAGACCGAATGACGTTGGAGTACCTGAACTTAGGGTCGCGTTTGATATAGCGTCAAGACGCGCGTTGCGATGAGAGTGGGCACATTGCGGGCCGTCAGATGTCGGCACGGGAGCGGAGGATCAGTGGAATCGGTGGCGGAAGCGGCGCGCGGGCGCAAGCCCGAGGAGGTCAAGTCGGCGGCTCGGGTCCTGGAGGTGCTCGAGCTGCTCGGTGCCGACGGCGCCCGGCTGTCGCTCGCGGAGATGGCCGCGGCGATGGCTGTGCCGAAGAGCAGCCTGCACGCCATCCTGCGGACCATGGAGGCCCGCAGATGGGTGGATCTCGACCCCTCGGGCACCCGGTACAGCCTCGGCCTCAAGGCCCTGCTCACCGGCACGGCCTTCCTGGAGGGCGACGACGTGACGAGCCTGGCGGGACCGGTGCTCGACGCGCTGGCCGAAGAGACCGGCGAGGCCGTCCACTTGGGCAGGCTCGACGGCACCCACGTCGTCTACCTGGCCAAACGCGAGTCGCGGCATGCACTGCGGATGTACTCCGCGGTCGGCCGCAGGCTGCCCGCGCATGCCACGGGACTCGGCAAGGCGGTGCTCTCGCAGTACGATCCGGCCGAGGTGCAGCGCCGGCTCGACTGGCCGCTGGAGCGGCTCACCCCCAACACCGTCACCGATCCGGACGCCTTCCTCGCCCAGCTCGCCGAGGCCCGGCTGCGCGGCTGGGCGGTCGACGACGGCGAGAACTCGGTCGACATCCGTTGTGTCGCGGTGCCGCTCGGCGGCGGCCAGGGCGACGACGCCATCAGCTGTTCCGCGCCGGCGAGCCGGATGGACGACGCCCGCCTGGAGGAGGTCGCGCAGGCGGTGACCGAGGCCGCGCACTCGCTGAGCACCCTGCTCAAACGGCTCGGGCAGCACTGAGGGCGCCTACGGCTGGGGGGAGTTGATCCGCGCCTCTGGGTTTGTCAAAGTGATTGACAAACCCGGCGAGGCCTCTTTACGTTCGTGGATCAGTACGTCATTCCGCTACCTGTACGCCTCGATATGTGCTCCGGCATGTGCCACCCGTACGTGGGGGTTCCGCATGACACTGCATGATGCCCGCCCGGCGCCGCTCGCCCCCGCACCCTGGGTCGATGAGCGCGGCGCCAAGATCCGCATCACGGCCGTCCGTACCTTCCTGACCGCCCCGCATGGCTGTCCGCACCTCATCGTGCGCGTCGAGACCAGCGAACCGGGGCTCTACGGCCTCGGCTGCGCCAGCGACCCGCAGCGCACCCTGGCCGTCCGCTCGGTCCTCGACGAGTACGTCGCCCCCCTGCTGGTCGGCCGCGACCCCGACGACATCGACGACCTCCACCGTCTGCTGCTCAACAGCGCCTACTGGCGGGGCGGTTCGATCACCGGCAACGCCCTCGGCGGCATCGACGTCGCCCTGTGGGACCTCAAGGCCAAACGCCTCGGGGCGCCGCTGTACTCCCTGTTCGGCGGCCGGGTCCGCGCCTACGCGGAGGCCTACACCCACGTCGACGGCCGCGACGCGGCAGAGATCGCCGACAAGGTGCGGGCCGCCCGCGACCGCGGCTACCGGCACGTCCGCATCCAGGCCGCGGTCCCCGGCGCCGACACCTACGGCACCGCCAACGGCGTCGATCCGGCGGCGATACGTGCCCGGCGCGCGCCCTGGGACGGCGCCGGCTATCTGCGGTACGTGCCCGGGGTGCTCACCCGGGTCCGGGAACTGGTCGGCGACGACGTTGAGTTGCTGCACGACGTGCACGAACGGCTCGACCCGCGCCAGGCCAGGGACTTCCTGCGGCGGATCGAGGACGCCGGGCTGTACTTCGTGGAGGACCTGCTCGCGCCCGAGGACGCCGGGCACTTCAAGCGGCTGCACGACGCCTCGCCGGTCCCGCTCGCCGTCGGCGAACTCTTCCACGACCCTGCCCAGTTCACCGCGCTGCTGCTCGGCCCCGACATCGACTTCGCCCGGCTGCGGATCCCCACCCTCGGCGGCCTCACCCCGGCCCGGAAGATCGCCGCGCTGTGCGAACTGCGCGGCGTACGGCTCGCCCCGCACGGCCCCGCCGACGTCAGCCCGATCGCGCAGGCCGCCACCCTGGCCCTGGACATCTCCAGCCACGCCTTCGGAGTCCAGGAGGCCGCGGTCTTCAAGGACCCCGTCCACGAGGTCTACCCCGGCACGATCACCGCCCTGAACGGCGGACTCGTCCCGCCCGAAACCCCCGGCCACGGCGTCGACTTCGACGAGGCCGCCGCCCGCCGCCACCCCGTACCCGAACCCCTGGCCCACGACCGCTGGGCCCTGCTGCGCAACACCGATGGGAGCGTGCAACGCCCATGACCGATCCCCTACGACGGGCCCTCGTCGTCCGCGGCGGCTGGGAGGGCCACTCGCCGGTGGCGATCACGGACACCTTCCTGCCCTTCCTCAAGGACCACGGCTTCACCGTCGAGACCTCCGAGACCCTCGACGTCTACACCGACGCCGAACTGCTCGCCGCCACCGACCTGATCGTCCAGTGCTGGACCCAGGACGAGATCAGCGCCGAGCAGACCCGGGGCCTGACCGCCGCCGTACGGGCCGGCACGGGTTTCGCCGGCTGGCACGGCGGGATCATCGACTCCTTCCGCGGCGACGTGGACTACCAGATCCTCACCGGCGGGCAGTTCCTGATGCACCCGCACGGCTTCGTCGAGTACACCGTCAACCTGGTGCCCGACCGGGCCGGTCACCCGGTGACCGCCGGGCTCGCCGACTTCACCGTCCACACCGAGCAGTACTGGGTCATGACCGACCCGGACATCGACGTACTCGCCACCACCACCTTCGCCACCGGCTTCCCCGCGGGCGAGGACCGCGACCACCCGGTGGTGATGCCCACCGTGTGGACCAGGACCCGCGGACAGGGGCGGGTCTTCGTCTCCGCGATCGGCCACAAGCCCGACGACTTCGATGTACCCGAGGTACGGACGCTCACCGAGAGGGGACTGTTGTGGGCCAGCCGCTGAGGATCGGAATGGTCGGCGCAGGCAAGATCAGCGGCGCCTACCTGGACACCCTGGACCGCCTGCCGGGGCTACGCCTCACCGCCGTCACCGACCTCGACCCGGGCCGCGCCAAGGAGGCGGCGGAACGGGCCGGGGCCGAAGTGGCGGGCAGCGTCGCCGAGTTGGTGGTCCGTGACGACGTGGACGCGGTACTCAACCTGACCATCCCCGCCGCCCACGCCGAGGTCGCGCTCGCCGCGGTCGCCGCCGGCAAGCACGTCTACGGCGAGAAGCCGCTCGCCGCCACCCGCGAGGAGGCCGCCGCCGTCCTGGCCGCCGCGCGGGACGCGGGAGTACGCGTCGGCAGCGCGCCCGACACCGTGCTCGGCACCGGCACCCAGACCGCCCGCAAGGCCGTGGACGACGGGCTGATCGGCACCCCGGTGGCCGCGACCGCCTTCATGACCACCCCCGGCCACGAGGCCTGGCACCCCGACCCGGAGTTCTACTACCGCCCCGGCGGCGGGCCGCTGCTCGACATGGGCCCCTACTACCTCTCGGCACTGGTCCACCTGCTGGGCCCGGTCGTCAAGGTCACCGGCGCCGCCTCCACCCCCCGCGCCGAGCGGGAGATCGGCAGCGGACCACGGGCCGGGCAGCGCTTCCCCGTGGAGGTCGACACCCATGTGACCGGGGTGCTGGAACACGCCGGCGGCGCACTGTCCACGCTGCTCATGAGCTTCGACATTCACGCCGCCCGGCTGCCCCGCATCGAGGTGCACGGGACCGCCGGCTCGCTGTCGGTACCCGACCCCAACGGCTTCGAGGGCCAGGTGGAACTGCATGCGGCCGGCGGCGGCTGGGAAGCCCTTCCGGTATCCGCCGGCTACCCCGGGGCCGGGCGCGGCACCGGCCTCGCCGACCTCGCGGAGGCCCTCGCGGCCGGCCGTCCGCACCTGGCGTCGGCCGAACTCGCCGAACACGTACTGGATGTGATGCTCACCCTGCTGGACGCGGCACACGCCGGGACGTCCCTTCCGGTGACGACGAGCTGCGAGCGGCCGGCCCCCGTACTGCGGTAACAGCGCGAATTCACGGCGGCGGGAAGAGGCGAGAGTCCTCCCGCCGCCTTTCGCCGTTCCGAATGTCAGGCGAATTACCTTACAGGACGGCCCGATTGTGGCTTCGAATTAGCCTGACGTTGATGTTTCAGCAGGTCAGGACCTGCGATAAGGAGGAATTCGCACGAGCCGTTGACTTGATAACACACATGGTTTTACATGGCTGTTACTGGCTGGACAGGAAGGGCTGCCCATGCATGACCGGATTGTCTCCGGCGAAGAACGCATAGCCGCATTCCTCGCCGATCGGCTGCGTCCCGCGCTCTATCCGCAGCGGATCCCCATGGACGTCGGCGCCTGGCACCTCCAGGGCGAGCCGGTCCCCGCGGAGGTGGCGCTGCGCGCCGACTACACCCCGTTCGCGGTGGGCGAGCCCTGGGGCAAGCCATGGGCCACCACCTGGTTCAGCACCGAGGCGACCGTCCCCGAGCGCTGGGCGGGCCGCCGGGTCGAGGCGCTCTTCGACCTCGGCTCCGGTGGTTCCGGATCGGAGGGCCGCGCCGAAGGGCTGGTGCACGACGAGCACGGCATCCCGCTCCAGGGCCTGCATCCGCACCTCGGCGCGGTGCTGGTCGCCGCCTCCGCCACCGGCGGCGAGCCGGTACGGCTGCTGGTGGAGGCCGCCGCCAACCCGTACATCGAGGGCGGCAGCGGCGCCGGCACCCGCTACGGCGACCCCGTCACCGCGGGCGACGTACCGCTGTACAGGCTGCGCCGTGCCGATCTTGCCGTACGGGACGAGGAGGTGTGGCAGCTCATCCACGATGCGGAGACCCTGGACGCCCTGATGCGGGCGCTGCCCATGGACACGCCCCGCAGACACGAGATCCGGGTCGCGCTGGAGCGCGCGGCCGACGCCGTCGACCCCCGGGCCGTCGCCCGTACCGCCGCCCGCGCCCGCGAGGTGCTCGCTCCCGTCCTCGCCCGGCGCGCACACGACTCCGCGCACACCCTCGCCGCCGTCGGTCACGCCCACATCGACTCCGCCTGGCTGTGGCCGGTTCGCGAGACCGTACGCAAATGCGCCCGCACCTTCAGCACCATGGCCGCGCTCGTCGAGGAGTATCCCGAACTCGTCGTCGCCGCCTCTTCCGCGCAGCACTACGCGTGGATGAAGGAGCACCATCCCCATGTCTTCGAGCGGATACGCAAAGCGGTAGCGGACGGCAACTGGGCGCCGGTGGGCGGCATGTGGGTGGAGGCCGACGCCGAACTGCCCGGCGGGGAGGCGCTGGTCCGCCAGTTCGTCCTGGGCCGCCGGTTCTTCCGCGACGAGCTCGGGGCGGACGGCGACGGGGTGTGGCTGCCCGACGCTTCGGGGGCCTCCGCCGCCTTCCCCCAGCTCGCCGTGCTCGCCGGGGCCCGGTGGTTCCTCACCCGGCGGCCGGAGGGCGGTTCCGCACCGGCTCACCACACCTTCCGCTGGGAGGGCATCGACGGCACCACGCTCTTCACCCACCTCGCGCCAGGAGCCCCGCTGGGGTCGTCCCTGACGGGTGGTGAACTCGCCTCCGCCGTGGCCGAGTTCGCCGACAAGGGAGTCGCGACCCGCTCCTTGCTGCCCTTCGGCCGCGCCGACGGCGGCCCCGACCGGTCGATGCTGGAACGTGCCCGTAGGACCGCCGACCTGGAGGGCTCCCCGCGGGTCGCTCTGCGCTCCCCGGCGCGCTTCTTCCGCGAGGCCGAGCAGGAGTACGCCCACGCGCCGGTCTGGCGCGGCGAGTTGGACCTTGCCGCACATTCCGGGTCGTACACCAGCCAGGCCCGCACCAAGCGGGGCAACCGGGCCAGTGAATCGTTTCTGCACGAAGCCGAGCTGTGGTCCGCGACGGCCGCCGTACGGCACGGTGTCCCGTACCCCTACCAGGAGTTGGACAGGCTCTGGAAGAAGGTGCTGCTCCAGCAGTGCCACGACATCCTGCCGGGAACGTCCATCGCCTGGGTGCACGAGGAGGCCGAGCAGACGCATCGCGAGGTACGCCGGCGGCTCGAACGGCTGATCCGCCGGGCGGCCGGCGATCCCGAGGGGGCGACCGTCCTCAACTCCGGGCCGCGGGCCCGGCGGGAGGTCGTCGTGCTCGGGCCGGAGAGCCCGAGCCGGGAAGGCCAGGTGCTCTCCGACGGGCGGGTGGCCGTACTGGCCGAGGCACCCGCCCTCGGGACGGGGGCGGCGGGCCTCCCGCTCGGCGACACCACACCGGTGTCGCTGTCCGCCGACGGCCCCGAACTCGTCCTGGACAACGGTCTGTTGCGGATCCGGGTGGACGGCGCCGGCCTGGTGCGTTCCCTGCTCGACCTCGCCTCGGGCCGAGAGGCCATCGCCCCCGGCGAGGCCGGGAATCTGCTGCAGCTCCACCGGGACGAACCCGCCGGGTTGAGCGCCCTGCACCTCGATCCGCGCGACCGCCGCGATCTGCGGACCGCGCAGAGCGTGACGATACGGGAGCGTGGCCCGCTGCTCGCCTCGATCCGGGTGGTACGCGGCACGGGACGGTCAACCGTCGTGCAGGAGCTGAGCCTGACCGCAGGCGGGCGGGCCCTCACCGTCGACACGGAGGTCGACTGGCGCGAGCAGGACACCGTACTGAAGGCCGCATGGCCGCTCGACGTGCACGCCGAACACAGCCGCGCGGAAGTGCAGTTCGGGCATGTCGTCCGGCCCACCCACGACAACACCGACCGGGACGCCGCCCGCAGTGAGGCCTTCGCGCACCGCTGGATCCACGTCGCCGAACACGGCTGGGGCGTCGCCCTGGCCACCGACTCCTGCTACGGCTACGACGTCACCCGCCACACCAGGACCGGGGGCGGCACCACCACGGTGCTGCGCACCACCCTGCTGCGCGCCCCGCACAGCCCCGACCCGCACGCCGACCGCGGCCTCCACCGCTTCCGCCACACCCTGCGCCCCGGTGCCGGGACGGACGACGCGATCTCCGAGGGCTATGCGCTCAACCTGCCGCTGCGGCCGGGGCCCGCCGCCCCGCCGAGCCCGCCGCTGATCAGCGTGGACCACCCCGACGTCCTCGTGGAGACGGTGAAGCTCGCGGACGACCGCAGCGGCGACGTGGTGGTCCGGCTCTACGAGTCGCGGGGCGGCCGCGCGCGCTGCACCGTGACCGCCGGCTTCCCCGTGACCGCCGTGCGCGAGACCGACCTTCTGGAAGAGCGCCTCGCCGACCATCCCCAGGTGGAGGGCCGCACCGTGCTGACGCTGCGCCCCTTCCAGGTGCTGACCCTGCGGCTGGTGCGGGGGAGCGGGGACGGCCGTGGCTGAGGCGAGCGCCGGGGGCCCAGGAGCCGCCGACGAGCTTGCCGTGGTGCGGGGTTGGGCAGCCGGAGGCGGGGTGCTCGCCACGCGGGCGCGGGTGGTGCTGCTGGCCGCCGAAGGGTTCCGGGACGCGGAGATCTCACGGCGGCTCGGGGTGTCGCGGCAGACCGTCGGGACCTGGCGGCACCGCTGGCAGAGCGCCGGGCTGGCCGGGATCCAACAGCGGCCGCGGACCGGGCGGCCGGCCACCGTCGACGAGGCGGAGGTGGTCACCCGCGCGCTTCTCGCGCCCGGCGGCAGCGGGGCCAGCCGGGCCATCGCCCGCGAACTCGGCCTGTCCCACGCCACGGTGGCCGCCATCCGGCGCCGCTGGCGGCTCAGCACGGACGGCACCCCGGCCCCCCAGGTGCCCGCCCGGCCGCCGCTGCCCGGCGCCGACGTCTGGGTGATGGGCCTGTACGCCGACCCGCGCCGCGCCGTCCTGCTGACCGGCACCCGCACCACCGCCCCGCCCTCCGCCGCCGTCGCCACGGTGATCGGCGCGGAGGTGCTGGCCGCCCTGACCCGCGCCCTCGACACCTTGCGCCCGGCCGGCCCGCCGTCCGTCGACACGTACGACGACGACCTGGCCGGGTACCTCGACGAAGCCGCCACCCGCCATCCGGACATCGCGCTCCACGCGATCACCCTGTGGGACACGGCAGAGCCGCCGCCCGATGCGGGGGCTCGTACCGGCCCCGGCGGTGAACCGCTCACCGCCGGCGTCACCCGTCACCTTCCGCCCGCCAACGCGACGGCGCTCGGCTTCTTCCGCGCCATGATCGCCCTCGACAGCACCAGCCACCCCGAGTCGTCCCGCCGGGTCCACCTCGATCTGATCGCCGCCCTGGAACGCGACGGCACCCACGTCCGCTGGCTTCGGGAAAGCGTCGCCGGGCACCTGAGAACACCCCAGGAGCCCTCACCCCCCACCTCCAGCGGGGTCAACCAGATCGACCTCGGGTCGTTCAACGAATGCGTGGTCATCGAGTCCGTACGGCTGTCCGGCACGATCACCCGCGGCGAGATCGCCCACCGCACCGGCCTCACCCAGCAGTCCGTCTCACGGATCGCCCGGTCGCTGCTGGACCGGGGCATCCTGGTGGAGGACGCCCAGCGCAGGGCCACCTCGGGCAAGCCCAGGACGCCGGTGCGGCTGTGCGGGACCGCGGCGCACGCACTCGGCCTGCACATCGACCCCGAAGTGCTGACCGCCGTCGTGATCGACCTGGACGGCGCGATCGTGTGCACGTGTACGCGGCCGGTGAGCGCCGACATCGACCCCGGGGAGTTCGTGGCGCAGGTGGTGGCGCTGGGCCGGGAGGCGCTGGAGAAGGCCCGCGGCTCGGTGCGGGAGGACGGCTTCCTCGGGATCGGCGTCGCAGTGCCCGGCCCGGTGGACATCGCCTCCGGCACGGTGCTCGGCCCGCCGCTGCTGACGGCGTGGAACGACCTGCCGCTGCTGTACCTGCTCAAGGACCACTTCCCGTGCCTGGTGATCATCGAGAAGGACTCGCTGGCCGCCGCGGCGGGGGAGCGGTGGATCGGCCGCGACCGCAGGGCGCGCGACTTCGCGTACCTCTACCTGGGTACGGGTGTCGGCTCGGGCCTGTACCTCAACGGCGACCTCTACCGCGGGGTGAGCGCCAACGCCGGGGAGTTCGGCCAGCTCTGCGCGATAGCCCTCGGCCGCACCGGACCCGACGGCCGCCCCGAGATGGTGCCGGAGTGCAACCCGCCCGTGTCCGTACCGGAGTTCGCCGCCCGCCGCGGCGTACGGGGCAGCGAGGCCGCCCACGGCAGTACGGCCGCCTACCGCGCGGTGGGCCGGGCGGCGGCGGCCGGTGACCCGGCGGCGGTCGCGGCTCTGCGGGACGTCGCCGGAGCGATCGGGCGCGGCGCGCTCGGCCTGGTCGACCTGCTGGACATCGACCTGATCGTGCTCGGCGGACCCTTCTTCACGGACGACGTGGCCGCCTTCTACCTGGAAGAGATCGGCCGGGTGGTCAACGACTTCCCGACCGCCCGCCGGCTGCGCCATGTGGAGGTGGAGCGGTCCGTGCTGAGCGCGGAGGCCGCCGCCGTGGGCGCCGCCTCCACCATCTTCCACGCCACCTTCACCCCCAGGCTGCGCGGCCGCGACCGCGCATGACCCACCCCTGACCCACCCCCACCCGATGACGACGGAGGCAGGATGGACAAGCGAAGGCGTTGGCGAACGGGACTCGCCGCGCTCTGCGCGATGGCATGCGCGGTGACGCTGAGCACCGCGTACGGCAGCGGTACGGCGCTCGCCCAGGCGCCGCGTGCGACTTCCGGCAGTACCCCGGTCTACCTTGACACCCACTACTCCTTCCAGGAACGAGCCGCGGACCTGGTCTCCCGGATGACCCTGCAGGAGAAGGTGCAGCAGCTGAGCACCAACAGCGGCCCGGCCATTCCCCGGCTCGGCGTCCAGCAGTACACGTACTGGAGCGAGGGCCAGCACGGCGTCAACCAGCTCGGCGCCGACCAGAACAACGGCGGGGTCCAGGGCGGTGTGCACGCCACCAGCTTCCCGACCAACTTCGCCTCGTCCATGTCCTGGGACAAGGACCTGATGTACCAGGAGAGCACCGCGATCTCCGACGAGGTGCGCGGCTTCCTCGACAAGTCGCTCTTCGGCACCGGCCAGAACAACCTCGGCTCGTCCGCCGACAACTACGGTTCGCTCACCTACTGGGCGCCCACCGTCAACCTCGACCGCGACCCGCGCTGGGGCCGTACCGACGAGGCGTTCGGTGAGGACCCGTACCTGGTCGGCCAGATGGCCGGGCAGTTCGTCGACGGATACCAGGGCAACAACCCCGACGGCACCTCGCAGACCGGCTACCTGAAGGTCGCGGCCACCGCCAAGCACTACGCGCTGAACAACGTCGAGGACAACCGCACCGGCATCAGCTCCGACACCACCGACACGGACCTGCGCGACTACTACACCGCCCAGTTCCGCAGCCTCATCGAGGACGCCCACGTCGCGGGCCTGATGACCTCGTACAACGCCATCAACGGCACCCCGTCGGTGTCCGACACGTACACCACCAACGAACTCGCCCAGCGGACCTACGGGTTCGGCGGCTACGTCACCTCCGACTGCGGGGCCGTCGGCACCAACTGGCGGCAGTTCCCCGGCGGCCACGACTGGGCGCCGCCCGGCTGGACCACCGACCACCAGGCCAGTCCGACCTGGACCGAGACCGCGACCGGCACCACGATGTCCGGGCAGGCGGGCGGCCAGGCGTACGCGCTGCGGGCCGGTACCAATCTCAACTGCACCGGTGACGAGGCGACGACGGCCAACATCGGGGAGGCCATCAAGGCCGGCGCGCTGAGCGAGGGCGTCATCGACACCGCGCTGGTGAGGGTGTTCACCATCCGCATGGCCACCGGCGAGTTCGATCCGGCGAGCAAGGTGTCGTACACGACCATCACCAAGGACCAGGTCGAGAGCCCGGCCCACCAGGCGCTGGCCACCAAGGTCGCCGACAACTCGCTGGTGCTGCTGCAGAACGGCACGCCCAAGGCGGCCACCGCCCCGCTGCTGCCCGCCGACCCGGCCAAGACCAAGAAGGTCGTCATCCTCGGCGACCTGGCCAACACCACCTCCCTCGGCCTCTACAGCGGCGAACCCACCCACACCACCAGCCCCGTCCAGGGCATCACCGACGCCGTGAAGGCCGCCAACCCCGACACCGACGTGGTCTTCGACGCGGCCGGCACCTCCTCCACCGCCACCACGGACGCGGTGCTCAGCGACCAGACCAAGGCCGACATCCAAAGCGCCGACCTGGTCGTGCTGTTCATCGGCACCACCAAGGCCAACGGCGACGAGGGCAACGACCGCGACAACCTCGACATGCCCGGCAACTACCACTCGCTGATCGACCAGACCGCGGCCCTCGGCAACGACAAGCTCGCCCTGGTCATCCAGTCCGACGGCCCGGTCAAGATCGACGACGAGCAGTCCAAGGTCAGCTCCATCGTCTTCAGCGGCTACAACGGCCAGGCCCAGGGCACCGCACTCGCCAACGTGCTGTTCGGCGAGCAGGACCCCTCCGGGCACCTCAACTTCACCTGGTACAAGGACGATTCACAGCTCCCCGACAAGCAGAACTACGGCCTGACCCCGGGCGCCACCGACGGCCTCGGCCGTACGTACCAGTACTTCACCGGCACCCCGACCTACCCCTTCGGATACGGCATCGGCTACAGCAGCTTCGCCTACTCCAACGTCACCGCCGACCGCTCCTCGATCACGCCCGACGGCACCGTCAAGGTGAGCTTCGACGTGAAGAACACCGGATCCGTCGCGGGCGCCACCGTCGCGCAGCTCTACGCGGCAACTCCGTTCACCGTCCCCGGCGTCGAACTGCCCAAGAAGCGGCTGGCCGGCTTCGCCAAAACCCAGGTGCTCCAGCCCGGCGCGACCCAGCACATCACCATCACCGTCAAGGCCGCCGACCTGTCCTCCTGGGACGCCAAGCACTCCCGGCAGACCGTCTGGAACGGCCCCTACCAGTTCCAGGTCGCCGCCGACTCCGCGCATGTCGCAGGCACCGCGACCGTACGTATCGCCGGCCGGCTCACGCCCAAGGTCCAGTACGTCACCGTGCAGCCCGAGAACGTCGTCCACAACGCCGGCGACACCTTCAGCCTCACCGCGAAGAACAAGTGGATCAAGGACGACACCGATCCGGCCATGGAGCAGCGCGACACGACCATCACCGCGGACGGCGTCGTCGAGGCGGTCAACAACGACCAGTCCTTCGTGGATCTGAAGCACACCCACGTGACCTACCGCAGCAGCAACCCGGCGGTGGCCACGGTCAGCAGCGACGGCACCGTGCACGCGGTCGCCGACGGCGTCGCCACCCTCTCGGCGACCGTCGGCGGGGTGACCGGCTCCACCGCCATCGTGGTCCACAACACCCTGACCCTGAAGGCCCTGCCGATCGCGAAGGCCGGCAGCACACTGACCGCGACCACCACGTACACCAACGGCAGCGCCTCGCCGGTCAGCAACGTGACGATCGCCCTCGCTGCCTCCGCCGGGTGGACCGCGACCGCCACCACCCCGGCCACCTTCGCCACGGTCGGCGCGGGCCAGGCCGTCACCACGACCTGGGCCGTGGACATTCCCGCGGGCACCGATCCGGCGTCCTTCACCCTGGACGCCACCGTCACCACGCCCGGCGGTGACCACAGCGCCCAGGCACCGGTCACCGTTCCGTACTCCTCTTTCGCCGCCGCCTTCAACAACTCCGGCGTCAGCGACGACAGCACGCCCGGCACCGGCAACCTCGACGGCGGCGGCGCGAGCTTCTCCGCCCAGGCGCTCGCCGCCGAGGGCTACACCGCCGGCCGGTCCACCGACCACGACGGCGTGTCCTTCCCCTGGCCCGAAACCGCGGGCACCGGCAATCCGGACAACGTCATCGCGGGCGGCCAGGCCGTCGAACTGACCGGCACCGGAACGAAGCTCGGCTTCCTCGGAACCAGCGACTTCGGCTCCTCGTCCGGCAGCGGCATCATCGTCTACACCGACGGCACCACCCAGACCTACGCCCTCGCCTTCGCCGACTGGTGGAGCGGCGGCCCCTCACAGGGCAGCGACATCGCCGCCACCACCCCCTACCTCAACAACAGCGGCGGCCCGCAGAGCCAGAAGGTCCACATCTACGGCGCCACCGTCGATCTCCTCCCCGGCAAGACCGTCCAGGCGATCACGCTGCCCAACGTCAGCCAGACCGCAACCAACGGCCAACTGGCCATGCACATCTTCTCCGCAGCCGTCGGCGGCTGACCCCGCCACGCCAGGGGGCCGGCCGCCGAGCGCGGCCGGCCCCCCGATGGCCCGGCGGGGCGGGCGGGCGGACGCGGCCTTCACCACGATACTGATGCCATGTCAGACGTCTCTGCCCCCTCGACCCGCCGACACCGGCGGTTGCCTTTCCGGGTGCTCATGGTCTGCACAGGCAATCTGCACCGGTCGCCGTTGGCCGAGCGCCTGCTGACGGCCCGCTTGGGCTCGTTCCGGGAGACGTTCCGGGTGAGCAGCGCCGGCACAGCCGCCAGAGCGGGCACCCCCCTGGACCCGGTGGCCGTGGCCCTCCTTGCCGAGCTGGGCGGCGACCCACGCGGTGGCGTCGCTCGCCGGCTGACGGCGGAGCTGGTGGAAGACGCCGACCTCGTGCTGGGCGCCGCGACGGAGCACCGCGATGCGGCGGTGCGGCTGTCACCCGCCTGGGCGTTGAGGCGGGCGTTCACGTTGCGTGAGTTCGCCAGGCTGCTGCGGGCCGAGGACGCCGACGGGGTGGCCGGGCCCGCGGATCGGGCTGCCGAGCTGGTCCGCGGAGCCGGGGCCCGCAGGGGGTCGCAGGGCCGCGGTGAGGACGACGACGTCGCCGACCCGTACGGCGCACCCGAGCAGGTGGCGCGGGCCTGCGCGAGGCGGATTGCGGAGTCGGTCGATCGGATTGCCAAGGCCGTAGTGGGCTGACAGGGGTACCAGCGGCCGTCAACCGCTGCAGCTGGGGTACGACCGCACGGTGGACTGCAAAGGCCGCACCAGCGGCTGGCGCAGCACGACCGGCGCCCGCGTGGCGGGAGGCTCAACCAGGTACAGCTTGAGCGTGCGGGCCGACTGCGCGGGCAGTTCCATGTCCAGGGTGAACACGGGATGCCCACGCTCCGTGCCGGTGCTGAGCAGCGCGGTCCGGCCGTCCAACGTAGCCCTGGTCAGGACCGCTCCGGTGCTCGCGAAGTAGGAGACCAACAGCCGGTTGTCCCCCGGCCTGGTGGCGTACGGCGGCATGTCCACCCTCTGGGTGACGTACGTGGGGAGCCCGGAAGACGGGGCCCGGTTGGTGAGCGTCGCCGTCACGGTGATGTACCGCCCGTACCGGCTGCACTGCCGCGGCTCCCAGTCCAGCTTCCGGTCGAGGTAGTAGTCGAGTTTCGACCCGGCCGCGTTGTTGACGACCAGTCCTGCGAACGGTGCCGGGCCGTCCGGCAGGGCGCCCGCGAAGTGCTGCCGCTGGAGTTCCCGTTGCTCGGCCGGATGAGCGCTCCACATGGTGACCCGCCCGTCGTTCAGCTCTTTGCGCAGAGCTGACAGCAAGGCAAGTACCTGCCGGCTGTCGGCGGCGGGGAGTAGCTTCGAGGCCGTGGCACTGGCTACGTCGAGGAAGAAACCCTTGCGCTCCTTGGTGTCCGCGAAAGCGGCGTAGCTGGCGCGTTCGGTCAGATCCACCACGTTTCCGGCCGACACCGTGGTGCCGTCGGTCAGCCGTGCCGGACCGGTGACCGCGAGCAGCCCTGCCATCGCGCTCGGGTCGAGGGCGATGACCCCGTCGATCGTCTCACCGCTGTGCCGAAACCAGGCGTTCGCCCAGATCTGCGCGGCGTAGGGGAAGTGCGGACTGAGGTTGGCATTGACCCAGGTGGTGGTGGGCGCGTTGGGTGCGTACTCGGCGGCGTACTCCTTGCCGAAGTCCACGGTGGCGCGGGCGTCGGCCATGACCGTGTCATTGCCGAAGTCCTCGAAACCCAGCTTCCCCTGGGAGGCAGTCAGGACGGCGAACGCGCCGGGCAGCCCTCCGGTACCCCGGGCCTCGGCCGTGTTCTGGAAGATCACCAGATAGCGTCGTTCGCCCTCCGCTCCCATCATGGCGGGGAGCACAGGTGCCACCGCGGCAGCGCCGGCCGTGGCCGACGCGAGCCGGTCGAGCTGACTGTTGAGCTGCGTACGGGCCCGGTCCGCGGCCGGCAGCCAGGTGGCGCGTGGTAGCCCGGCCGACCGCTTTCGCGTGTCGGACGCCACGTGCGCGGCGCGTTCCAGGTCGGGAGCCGCGCGCCGCAGCGCGGCGAGGTCGATGGGGCTGCCGGCCCCCCGGGCCTCGGCGGTGAGGCCGGCCATGATGCGTACCAGCGGGGGCAGAACCTCCGCCGTGACGCGATGGGTGGCCCAAGCCGCCCCCCGCACGGTACGCACAGGGTCGCCCAGGACCGGGACCTGAGCAGCCAGATACCAGGCCGGGCCGGTGGTGTAGCGGTGGGCGTGGGCGGCGTGGGCGGCGGCGGAGCGTACTTCGGGCGCCAGGGAGCCGAGGCCCGGCGCCCCGGCCGTCGGCGCGCCCGTCGCCTTGAGGTCCTGCAACGCGGCCAGGCTGCGCTGCGCGGCCAGCAGTTCGTTACGGGCCAGCACGCCGGTGACGACGATCCATGCGGCTCCGGCGAGCACCAGGCCCACAGCGCCCCACAGCAGCGGCCGGGTCCGGCGACGAAGACGTCGCCGGACCCGGCCGTCGCTGTCGGCCTGGTCGCGGAATCTGCGGCTGCGGCCCATCACCGTGGTGTACTCCGCCTCATCCGCGCTGTCCGCGGCTGCCTCGGCGTCGGAGCACCAGCCTGCTGCCGGCGAGCGCCGTCAGCGCGGCGACTGTACCTGCCAGGGCCAGACGGCTGCCGGAACCCGGTTCCGACTCCGTGACCCGGTGGGCCACCGGATCCGCGTTGATCCTCGTCGCTGACACTCCCGTCGCGCTGCCCGCTTCCCCGGCACGGTGGCCGAAGTGGCCGGGCTTCTTGTAAGGCAGACCCTTGACCACGACTGGGGCGGTCAGTACGAGTCCGGCGCTCTGGCCGGTCAGGGAGAAGATGTAGCGGCCGCTGGCGCTGCGAGGAATGATGACGCGCCCCCTCACTACGCCGAACCGGTCGGCTCTGAACGTGCCCAACGCGTAGCTGGTTGCCGGATGTTTGTCGTCGGCGCCGTCGCCGGCGGCTCTCCCGTCGCCCGACGGGTCGAGGCGTGCCGTAACCAGTTCGAACGGGTTGTATCCGGTCGCGACGAAAAACAGCGGACTGCCGGCGAACACGAAGTTGGAGCTGATGACCAGAGAACCGACATGCGGCGGGTAGGGGTGGGGGTGGGGGGGAGGGAATGCGGTAGGTGCGGCCACCGCCTCGGAGGGGACGGCCTGCGCAGCCACCGCCCCGGTGGGGACAGCGAGCAGGGCGGCGACCAATGTAGCCACCGCGACGTGCCGAATCGAAGGTATAGGCATCCTGACCAGGCTCCCTCGACAGAGGTCGGGCCCAGCAGTCAGCGCTGCCGGGCAGGCAAACAGAACAAATGGATACATACGGAATCGCGGGCTGCGGGTAACACTTCGAACGGCATATTCCTTCGAAGGGCGGAACGGGATACGGCCATAGGGAAGGTGGTTGCACTCTTCGGCCCCACTCAGTAGGCGCCGTTCCCCCGCAGGACCGCCGCCGGGGTCCGGGCCAGGATGCGCAGGTCGAGCCGGAGCGACCATGTGTCGACGTACGTCAGGTCCAGGCGGAGGGTCTCGTCCCAGCTGAGGTCGGACCGGCCGCTGATCTGCCACAGCCCGGTGAGGCCGGGACGGACCCGCAGCCTGTGGCGCGCCTCCCCGGTGAACGCCGAGTCCTCCAGCGGCAGTGGCCGCGGTCCGACCAGCGACATGTGGCCCATCAACACATTGAACAGCTGTGGCAGCTCGTCCAGCGAGAAGCGGCGCAGCCAGCGGCCCGTGCTGGTGACGCGCGGGTCCTCGCGGATCTTGAACAGGTGCCCGTCGGTCTCATTGCTGGCGGCCAGGGCCTGGCGCTGCCGCTCGGAACCGACCCGCATGGTGCGGAGCTTCAGAACGTGGAATTCCCTGCCGTGCTGCCCCGTCCTGCGCTGCCGGAAGAGCACGGGGCCGCGGCTGTCGAGCGTAATGGCGACAGCCGCAGCGATCAGGACCGGGGACAGCAGCGTGATCAGGACCGCGGCCCCCATGACATCGATGGTCCGCTTGACCGTTTCGGCACCTGATCCGAGCATCCTGACCTCTCCCTACTGCCTAATGCCGAGCGGGGGGATGAACCGCTCCGACGGCGGGTCGGCTTCATCCATTCGACGCCGCGGCCTCGCGCAATCCGGACATATGAATATAAACATGGCGTCAGCTCGGGTTCCTTTATTGACACTTCTGGTCGGCCGGTAGGGGTTGGGGCGGCCGGCCCGGCGGCGAAAGGACTGACATGCGTGCAGTAGTGACCGGCGGGGCCGGGTTCATCGGCTCCCACCTGTGCGAGCGATTGCTCGCCGAAGGCGGTGATGTGGTGTGTGTGGACAACTTCCTGACGTCCGGTCTGCACAACATCGAACATCTGATGCAGCACCCGCGATTCCTTTTCAGCTACGGAGACGTCTGCCAGGGCTTCAACGTGGACGGCCCGGTGGACGCCGTGTTCCACCTGGCCTCACCTGCCTCCCCCACGGACTATCTGAGGCTGCCCCTGGAGACCCTGCGCGTCGGCTCGGCCGGCACCTGGAACGCCCTGGACCTGGCAGCTGCGAAGGACGCCCGGTTCCTGCTGACCTCGACCTCCGAGTCGTACGGCGACCCGCTGATCCACCCACAGACCGAGGACTACTGGGGCAACGTCAACCCGGTGGGACCGCGCTCCGTCTACGACGAGGCCAAGCGATTCGGTGAGGCGCTGACCATGGCGTACCGCAGGAGCCGCGGCGTGGACGCGAAGATCGTCAGAATCTTCAACACCTTCGGCCCCCGCATGCGCCCCGACGACGGCCGGGCCATCCCCACCTTCGTCCGTCAGGCGCTGCAGGGGGAGCCCCTCACCGTCACCGGCGACGGCACTCAGACCCGGTCCCTGTGCTACGTCGACGACCTGGTCGGCGGACTCGTCCAGATGATGGCCGGCGAGCACGGCGGCCCGGTCAACCTGGGCACCCCGCACGAGGTCTCCATGCTCGACCTCGCCCGGTGGATCATCGAGCTCACCGGCTCGACCTCCGAGATCCGGCTGGTGCCCCGACCGCAGGACGACCCGGAGAAACGCCGCCCGGACATCACCCTGGCCCGCGAACTTCTCGGCTGGGAACCGAAGACCACCGTCGAGCTGGGACTGCGCGAGACCATCCTCAACCTGAGCGACCGGCTGAGCCACGACGCCCCGGCCGGGCACGGCACCGCAATCCCCGTCCCCGAACAGGGGCTCACCGCGGGAGTGCACTCGTGACGGTCCTGGCGCGCACCGCGTCCGACCACATCGGCGTTCCCGTCGTCAGCTGCCTCGGCGTACCCATCGCCGCCCACACCCGCGAGAGCGCCGCCCGCCAGGTCATCCAGCTGGCCCAGCACCACCGCAGCGCCCGCCCTATCGCCCCCGCTCGCGGCAGCGACGTACACCTCTGCAACGCCCACACCCTCTCCCTCGCCGACCGCGACCCGGAACTCCACGGCATCCTGCGCCGCTCCGCACTCAACCTCCCCGACGGCCAACCCGTCGTCTGGGCCAACCAACTGCTCCACCGGGGCACACCACTGCCCACCACCCGGGTGTACGGCCCCGATCTCTTCCTGGACGTATTCGCCCTCGGCCAGGACGCCGGCCTCCGCCATTACCTGCTCGGCTCCACCCCCAAGGTCCTGGACGCCCTGCAGCGCGAACTGCGCCGCCGCTTCCCCCTCGCCCGTATCGTCGGCGCCTGCTCCCCGCCCTTCCGCCCCCTGAGCCCCCGCGAGCGGCACGACCAGCAGCAGGACATACTCGCCTCCGGCGCCGACATCGTCTGGGTGGGCCTCGGCACCCCCAAACAGGACCTCCACGCGGCAGAACTCGCATCCTCCCTGCCGGTCGTATGCGCCGCCGTCGGCGCCGCCTTCGACTTCGTCGCCGGCCACAAACCGCAGGCGCCCGCGTGGATGCAGCGCGGCGGCCTCGAATGGACCTTCCGCCTCGGCTGCGAGCCCCGCCGCCTGTGGCGTCGCTATCTCTTCGGCAACGCGCGGTTCGCGTGGGGCGTCACCCGCCAAGCCGCCGCAACGGTCGTGATGGCGAGGCCGTTGCCGCTCCGTCCGGCCGTCGCGATAGGCGCGGATGTCGGCGGGACCGTAAAGCCGTAGAGCCTGAGCCCGCTCCCTCGACAGACCTCATCAGGCGCTGCCGCGCCCCAACCCTCCATTCCGAAAGAGGTAAACGCATGTCGCTCATGAGCAAGGTGCGATGGACCTTGCAACATCCGGCATTCGCGGCCCGCCCTGCCACGTCGGTGCTAAGGTTGGCCGCCTGGCGGACTCGCACCGCGCTACGTGTGGGTGCCACGGTGCCCGTCGGGAACTCCGAAACGCGCTTGTGGTGCCCTCCCGAGTGGCGGGGCAACGCGAAACTCACGTATCTGTGGCGCAGCGCCTACGAGTCGGAGCTGGCGCAACTGCAGCGTTGGGTCGGCCGAGGCGACCACGTCGTTGACGTGGGGGCGCACTACGGTGCGTACGCGCTCCCGATGTCGCGGATCGTCGCCGACGAGGGACTCGTCGTGGCGCTGGAGCCCTCCCGGCATGCCCGCGCGGTGCTGTCCAGGAACATCCGGATCAACAACGCGCGCAATGTACGTGTGCTGCCGGTGGCGGCCGGACGGGTCACCACTCAGGGCACCCTGTACATGCACAAAGACCGCTCCCGCGCATCCCTGCACAAGCTGGCCGAGGGTGCATCGGGGCACGAACCGGTCGAGGTGGCGCGGCTCGACGATGTACTGCCACGAGACCGTCGAGTCGCACTCATCAAGATGGACATCGAAGGTCATGAGCAATGGGCCCTTGAGGGAGCGGAGTCCATTCTCGCCACGGACCGGCCGGTGGTCATCTTCGAATACACGCCACCGGCCACGGCCGCCGCCGGGTTGCCCGCTCAAGGCGCCTGGGATGTGCTGACCGCCCACGGCTACCGGATGCATCGGGTGACGGACCAGGGCGAGGTGCTCCATGTGCCGGACCCTGACCGACGCTGCGGCGCCACCGACAACATCGTCGCCATCCACCCGGCCGCCAAGGAAGTGATGACGTGACGCATCGTGTGCGGAGGCGTGTCGTCGTGGTGCAGCCGTACCTGCCGGGGTATCGCACGCGCTTCTTCGAGCATGCACACGAGCACCTCGATTCCCAGCGCGTCACCCTGGAGGTGGTGCACGGCCCCCCGCCACCAGGCCAGGACGCACGGCAAGACGCCGCCACCTGTTCCTGTGCCACCCAGGTACCCACCACCAGGCTGCTCACGCTCGGCGGAAGATCTCTGGCCTGGCACCAGGTGAGCCGTCGTACGGCCTCAGCCGACGCAGTCGTGCTCGAACAGGCGCTGCACAGTCTGGAAGCTTTTCCGCTTGCGCTGCGACAGGCGATCTGGCGAGGGCGGCAGAGGGCACACGCGCCCAGGGTGGCTTTTTGGGGCCACGGCCGGACCTACACCAGGTCCGCGAACCCCCTCGAAACGCGCGTCAAGGATGCGTTGACCAGGCAAGGCTCATGGTTCTTCGCATATACCCCAGGCGGAGCCGCCCATGTGGTCTCGCGTGGCTTTCCGCGCGACAGGATCACCGTGGTGCGCAACTCCGTCGACACGTCGGCTCTCATCCGCACCCGCGATCGTGCCTCCCGCCCGGGGACGGCAGAGCAGGCCCAAGCAGTAGCGCTGAGACAGCGCTACGGGCTGACCCCCGGACGAACCGCACTGTTCCTCGGTGGCCTGGACGCGCCCAAGCGCATCGCCTTCCTCCTCGACGCCGCCAGGCGGGTCGCCGACGAGCTGCCAGGATTTCGGCTCCTTGTCGCAGGAGAAGGCGCCGACCGAGATCTCGTGGACGCCGCCGCCCGCGCTGGCGGTCCGGTGGTCCCCCTGGGGCGCGTGACCGGGCCGCACACCGCGCTGCTGGGCACCGTCAGTGACGTCATGCTGATGCCGGGACGGGTCGGCTTGTGCGCCGTGGACTCCTTCGCGCTGCGTACGCCGATCATCACCACCGACTGGCCTTGGCACGCCCCGGAGTTCGAATACCTGGCCGACGGTCGCAACGCTCTGGTCGTACCGGACGACCCCGGGGCATACAGCAGAGCGGTTACCACACTGCTGCGTGATGCCGATCGTCTGGCGTCTCTGCGCGCGGCCTGTGAGAGGCACGCGGCCGAATACACGATCGAGGGAATGGCCGCGCGCTTCTCCGATGGTGTTCTGCGACTGCTCGCGGAGAAGACGGGCGGTGACGACTGATGAAGCGCCATGTGCGAGCGGCATGGGAACACGTCCACCGGTTGTACGCGGTACGGCGGAATGTGCAGGTGGGCGACGGCGTGCGTATCGGTATGGGATCAGTCCTGTGGGCACCGAAAAAGCTGACCGTGGGAAGCGACGTCTACATCGGGAAGGGATGCACCATCGAGGTCGACGGTGCGATTGGTGACTGTGTCCTCATCGGCAACCGGGTGGGGATCGTCGGTCGTACGGATCATGCGATGCGGCAGGTGGGCAGGGCGATACGTCATGCCGACTGGGTCGGTGACCACCCCCTCCGGCTGAGTCGGCCGGTGTCCATCGGTGATGACGTCTGGATCGGATATGGGGCGGTGGTACTCAGCGGCCTTCGCATCGGGCGCGGTGCTGTCATCGCGGCCGGCGCCGTTGTCACCTCGGACGTGGCCCCGTACGACGTGGTCGCAGGGAATCCGGCCAACCCTGTCGGTCGGCGGTTCGAAACCGACCAGATCATCGCTCACGAGCAGCTCCTCAGAACGGCGGTTGGTGAGTCTAACGGGTGAAGTTCAGGTCCGGTCGCGGTTAGGAGGAACCGGCATGGAAGAAGTGCTCCAGGAGCCCCGAGCTCCTGAAGACATGCAGAGGGAGCACCAGGAAGAGGAACGTCACAGAGTGCAGCAGCTCCGGATCGTCCTCGTCTCATACGCCTGTGATCCGAGCCGCGGAACCGAGCCGGGTCTGGGCTGGGCGTGGGCGGAAGCACTGGCGCGGCGAGGCCACACGGTGGACGTGCTGACCCGCCCCGATCGGGGGAACACGCAGCACATCGCGCGCCGGATCGGGAGCCTGGGGGTCATGGGGCGTCGCATCAGGCCGCACTTCGTCCCTGTCCCCGCCCTGCCCCGGTGGGCGGCCTTGGTCCCAGGCCTGGTCCGGGAGCAGGCGGAGGAGTTCCTGTACTACGACAGTTGGCAGCGCAGCGCCCTGACGTACGCACGTGGGCAGGGACTCGCCACGGCCGACCTGGTGCACCACGTCTCGTACGGGTCCCTCGTGGGCGGCAGTGCGCTGCGCAGCCTGGGGCCTCCCTTGGTGTTCGGCCCGGTGGGCGGTGGGCAGACGGCCCCGTACAGTCACCGTCGCTTCCTGGGGTCCGGATACCCGCAGGAGGTGCTGCGGGAATTGCTGTGGGTGCGCGGTCTCAGCCACCGCGCCTCATGCAGGGCGACCCTGCGGCAGGCGGCCCTCGTACTGACTACGAATGCAGACACCGCACGCCGTGCCCGTCGCCTCGGCTGCATTGCCCCCCGAATGCTGCTGGCCGACGGAGTACCGGACGATCTGGTGCGTACGAGCGTCGCCGGCGCCTCGCGGGCAGGCGCCAGGCCCACCGTGCTCTGGGTCGGAAGGCTGGCCCCGTTCAAATCACCTCAACTTGCCCTGCATGCGTTCTCGCATCTGCGGGGGCTGGTCCCTGAAGCACGCATGGTCATCCTGGGAGATGGCCCGCTTCGCGCGGAAATGGAAGGCCTGGCGTCGCGTCTGAACATCACGGAGGCCGTCCGCTTCCGGGGGCGGGTCCCCTGGGATCAGGCCCTGGAAGCCTACGACGAGGCCGATGTGCTGCTGTTCACCAGCCTCCGCGACTCCTCCGGAGTGCAGACTCTGGAAGCATGGGCACGTGGCTTGCCGGTCGTGCACCTCGGCCATCAAGGCATCGGGGACTTTTCCGCGCCCGGTGGCGCGATCCCCGTACCCCTTGGAACCCCCGAAGACCTGCCTCAACGTCTCGCGCAGGCACTGGGGAGGGTGCTCACCGACGACGAGGCCCGCCATCACATGAAGGCCGCCAGTCGGCGGTGGGCGCTGCGGAACACCTGGACGGCCAAAGCGGAATTCGCTGAAAATCTGTACCTCGGGATCCTCGCGAACAGGAGTTCTCCATGACTACAAGCAGGACCGCTGGAGACAAGGTCCGCACCATGCCGTTCATCGGGCCGGCGGTCAATGCCGTCCACCGATCAGTGAAGCAACGACTCTTTCCGGGATCGCTCGACTACTGGGAGCACCGCTACGCGACCGGTGGGACATCTGGACCCGGTTCGGAGAACTCTCTCGCGCAATTCAAGGCCGACGTCCTCAATCGATTCGTGGCGGAGAACGGCGTAGCATCGGTCATCGAGTTCGGCTGCGGAGACGGCCGCCAAATCGAACTCGCCGAATACCCTCGTTACCTCGGCCTCGACGTATCACCGGCGGGCCTTCGATGCGCCGTTGACAGGTTCTCCGGTGACGTTACCAAGAGCTTCCTCACGTTCGACCCCAAGCTCTTCTCCGACCCTGCCAGATTTCTGCAAGCGGATTTGGCGCTCTCGTTGGACGTCATCTACCACCTGGTAGAGGATGATCTTTACGAAATGCACCTGTCGCAAGTCTTTGGGGCCGCCGAGCGGTTCGTGGTGCTTTACGCGAGCGACTCGGACACCCTGACGGCACAAGGACCGACACCACCACATGTGCGCCACCGGCCGGTTCCGCGCGATGTGGCGCAGAGGTTTTCTAGGTGGCGGCTTCGCGAAAGGGTCCTCAATCGACACCCCTGCACGGATTCCACCAGGCCCGATACCTCGTTCGCGGAGTTCCTCATCTATGAGCCACAAAAGTAGTGGCTTTAGCCGCTACCGTAGACATCCCGCGCATCACCCATGTGCCTTGTCCTCGCGGCCGGTACGGAACTGCAGGGCACCCAATGCGCGGCCGACGCTCTTGGCCGCAGGCCACCAACAGACCTCGAGGGCACCGGAGACAGGTCCGAGATGACGCCGCATGACGCGCCGGCGCTCGCCGTACGGCTCGGGATTCGTTGCGGTCAGGGTGGTCGGATGAGACCGATAGCATGCCAGTGGCTGCGGGAGATAGTGCAGTTTTCCGTATCGCCGCAGCCGGAGGTGCAGATCGAAGTCCATGGTGTACCGCAGTAGAGGATCAAGCATGCCGACTTTCTCTACGGCAGCCTTCCGATAGAGGGATCCGGGCTGCCAGACGAAATTTTGCCCGTATGTGAGCAGCCAGGACGCAAACCTCCCCGGACGCATGGTGTAGACGTGGCTTCCATTTGAGTCGATGACTCTCACCCAGCCGTACACCATGGCCGCATCCGGGACTCGCTCAAGTTCCCGCACGGCCGCGGACAAGGAGCCGTCGGTAAGCAGATCGTCGTCACCCAGCCAGCCGAGATAGTCGACGTCAGCCCCAGACCAACCCTGGTTGACCGCACTGCTGATACCACGATCGAGTTCCGGCACGTATAGGCACCGGTAGCTCTTCGCAAGTTCGTGCAAGGCGGGCGAGGGTACAGTCGGGCCGACAACCACAACGTCGGCCGGTTCATCCTGGCGACTGATCGATTCTAGGCACTGCTCCAGGTAGCGCAGGCGTCGCCCCGTGGTCGGCACCACCAGTCGAATGCGCGGCAGACGGTGTGTCATAGAAATGAAATCCTAATCCTTGCGCACAAGCAGACCATGGGCGGAGAGAAGTTCACGAAGCCGAACACCCTGCGTGAGGAGATTGAACTTTTCGACTGCTAGTTCTCGAGCCGCAAGTCCCATATCGTTCGCGGTCGAATCATCGGCCAGAATCTCTTCCAGAGCCTCTGCCAACCGCCGGACATCTCGTTGTGGTGCCACCAGGCCCGTCACTCCGTGGATGACGGTCTCTGGGAGTCCGCCGGTGTCGAATACGACGGCGGGCCGACCATGCGCGGCGGCTTCGCAGGCGACTAGGCCCAGCCCCTCGGACACGCCCGTGGAAATCTCCACGCTTGGCATGCACACAACCCGATGCTGGTTCATCAGGCTCAAAACGGTGCCATGCGAAGCGCTGCCGAGGAATCGCACCACCGCCCCGGTGGGCAACCGCTCGGCTTGGCGCTGGAGGGGGGCTCGCTGCGGACCGTCCCCGACGACAGTCAGGTCGACTCGCCGGCCGTTGCCTGCGAGAGCACCCACAGCCCGCAGTAGAAGGTCGCACCCCTTGTTCTCTACAAGGCGTCCAACGAACAGCACTCCGAAGCGGTCCGCCGCACTCCCCAGGGCACTGCCATCCGGGATCGGCACCCCCAGGTAGTGGACGGCGATCCGTGACCGCGGCGCTCCCGCGTGGGCAAGACGTTCCCCCAAGAACTGTGACACCGGAAGGAACAGACGAACCGTCTCCAGCAGTCGTGACCAGTTGGCCGCCAGTTGCCGCATCGCTCGGGTCTGTGGCGGCGCGGACCCTCCCAAGCCGAGCAGATCCGAGCCGTGGCACATGACACCCAACGGAATGTTGATCTCTTCGGTGAGGCGGGCAACACGCCAGGCGTTCTGCAGGTGATGGGCGATCAGTAGATCAGGGTCGAACGCGCGGACCGCCGCCGCCAGTCTGGGTGCCCGCCGCATGGTCTTCCAGACGAGTGCTTCAGCGGATCCCAGCGGGCGGTCACGGTCGAGTACGAACGTCCGCCCCGGCACGTCGATTCCCGGTACGAAGTCGATGCCGAACAGCGCCGTCTCGACGTCTTTCAGCGCCCGGAGCTGGTTTGCGACAAAGGTCTCCGAACGCGGCAACACCCACTGGGAGTACCAGGCGACTCTGGGCACCATGTCAGCCTGCTTCACAGTCGGCTTCGCCTTGACCGCTGACTCCCAGGACCACGCTCCAGGCGATCCCGAGAACGATTTCATACCCGGGAGCCCACGGTGAGAAGAGGAAGTCCCAGGTCATCATAAACGTCATGAAGACGGCGAGGGGGTAGAGGAGGTGGTTGCGCGACTGCCATCTCCGCAGAACCGTCCGGTAGAGCGAGAACAGGATGTAGGCCCAGGGAAGGAACCCGAGGACACCGCCGCGAACCCATGAACCAAGTCCAAGCGAATGGGAGTTCGTTCCGTTCTCGAAGAGTCGGCGCTGCTGACCGAGGGAGATGTTCACACCTCGTTCATAGAGCACCGTGACGACGTCCCGCTGCTCCTGAGGCGACACGATCACATCGGCGCCACGGCCGAGCAACGGCTGCTCGGCGATCAGTTTCGTGGACATCAGCATCTCCGGACGGCTTGCCACCAGATAACCGCCGTCGACCTGTGACTGATAGAGCTGTTTCTGGTATTGCTCCTCACCCAGCCATCCGCGTTCGACCGCAGCTGAGTAGGCGGTGGCGGACACCCAGATGGCGAGCAAGCAGACGCCGGTCATCAGCACGGCCCGCCCGATGGTGAGTTTGTGGTCCGCCCGCCGTGCGATCAGCATCGCTGTGGCCACCAGACAGATACCTGCGAGACTGCGAAATCCCAGGGCCAGGTGAAAGGCCGCCAGCCCGGCCGGCAGCAACAGGGCCAGGACTGAGTGGCCTTTCCTGCGAAGGATGCCGACGGCAACGAAGACGACGATGGTGGCCGGGATCCCCACCCCGTATTTCCACGGGTCCTGCTCGAAGTACTCGGTCGGAGAGATGGCAAGGAACACGCAGTAGGCGGCGGAAGCGAGCACTGCCAAGCCGGCGACGCGCGAGGCACTGCCATGAGCGAGACGTGACAGAACGAACGCTCCGGCGCCTACGAGCGTCGGGAAGACGAGGGCGTTCAGAACCGCCCGCACTATGGGAACCCCTGCCCACATGTTCGATGCCATTTGACCGACGAACCAGAGAAGCAGGGCGGTGGCCAGGACCCTGTTCTCGCGACGAGCCGTGATCCAGCGTCCGACGCCCGGCATCATGGCGACCGCGACCGCCAGCAGCCCGGACACGGAGAGATGGGCGCCGGGAAGAGGGAGGCGCACCGCCGCCATGGCAGTGCCGGCGATGGCCGCCAACGGGGGAACGGTGGGGAGCGGCGACGACTTTCGACCAGGGCTGAGGTGCTGCTCCGGACGACTTCGATGGGGATAGGTCGGCGTCGCTAGGTCTACGGACGGTTCAGCCATGGTTGTCCTTCTAGATCACTGTCCTGGAGTGTTCCAGGACAGGGTCAGCAGGGGGTCGCGAGGCGCCTCCCGCGTATGCACGGGAGAGGACCAGCCGGCGTCCTGGGAGGTAGATGCATCCGACAAGAGCGATGAAGGACGCAAGCGGAGGGCCTGCCGCGCCGAGCTCCCTGCTCAGGGTGATCGTCAAAGCTGTGCTCACCAGAGCCGCGGCACTACAGCAGACCGCCTGTCTGCGCAGACCAGGTGGGTCGGTCAGCAACATTGCGTTCGGGTAGTTGCACGCGTGGCCGAGGAGCAACAAGGCGAAGGCGACGAACAGGCCTGTGTTCACGTGCAACTGATCAGAAATCAGCCGTGAAACGATTACTTGACCGAATCCGACCAGCGCTGCCCCCATGACGAGACCGACAACCACAAAGAAGGCCGTGATCCGCTTCAGGTCCGCCGTGGTCACCGCTGCTCCCGAACCCCGGCGACGTGCGTATTCGCCCCACAGGGACAGTCCCATCATGCCCACGACACCGAACAGTGGACCGAACAGCTGGGCTCCGGCGGAATACGCCGCAAGGCTGACCGGGCCAGCGACATGGCTGAGGATAAGCCGATCGCAGGAATAGGCGATCGAGGACGCGAGAACGACCACCGTCATGGGCCCGGCGAAGTGCCAGATGCGAGCGCAAGGGCGCCCGGGCCAAGCGCTGAGAGCAACGTCCATGAGGAGGGGCAGCCCCAGAATGCGACTCGCCATGGCGAGCGAGGCCACACTGGCGGCACCGATACCGATGAACCCCGCCACACAGTACGCAGCCGGCGGGCTGTGCAGGTGCGCCACCAGCATGGTGATTCCCAGCGCCATGACGCTTCCGGCAGCCTGAAGGAGCAAGGCCACGTGATTCAGATTCAACGCCGCCAGCACCCGGCCACCGAGGCTGAATGGCAGCCCCAAGCCATACGCGGCGAAGGAGATGGTCGCTGCCGTGTTGGCCTCGACGTTGTCCCGCACGCCGAGCAGCGCCGGCCAAACTCCGGAGATCCCCAGACCACAGCTGATCCCCACCACCAGCACACCGAGGATGAAGAGATTACGGGCACTGGTAGTCATGGTCCGACGAACGGTTTCGACCCCGACCGTGTCCCGCCGCGCGCACGCGTCTATTACGGCTGCTCCCATCCCCAGATCTCCGACAGGTAGCAGCTGAGGAAGCGTCACCACCAGGGAGAACAGGGCATAGCCTGCTACGCCGGTCTCTGACACGACGATGTGTGCCGACATCAGATTGGCGGCACCTGTCAGCGGAAGGGTCACCAGCCGAACAACCAGGGACGCGGACGCCAGTCCGACATAGGAGGTACTGCCTTCTTCCCCGCTTGGGCGCAACGCGCTCTTCGTCAGGCCGATCAATCGCATCGGCTGACACTCAGGCGCACGTCGCTACAATCACGCATATTTGTACGGTATGCCCACCAAAGGTGAAATAGTCAGCTTTGACACGCCGATTGAGGCTGGTGGTGTCCGCCGTAACGGCGAAGCCCAAGCCTCGGACGTTTATGAGCACGCAGAAACGGCATCTCTGTCAGTGGATTTCGCGGCCATTGAACGGGGGAACACCATGACGACTGCGGTCAGAACAGCTGATCGAGGCAGCGAGCATGCACTTCGGGTGCTGCACCGGCAGCATCGCGCCACTCACACCCGTTTGCGTTACCGGGCTTTGCTTCACCCTCTCCGCGTGGGTTTTCCCTCGCCGTCCCGACTGCGGGTATGGAAGCGGCTCGGGGTCAGTGTTCAGGCTCAGGCGCGCACAGCCTGGGGCCAGAGGATGGAGGTGACGTTGCCCGATGACGTCTCCGTGTCCTTGCGACGGAACGGTTACTTCGAGTACGAACTCAGCGCCTTCTACCTGCGGTTCCTGCGCGAAGGGATGACATTCTTCGACGTAGGTGCCCATGTGGGCTATTTCAGCATGCTCGCGAGCCGGTTTGTCGGATCCGCCGGACGGGTCGTGGCCTTCGAGCCGACACCGTCGACGTTCGCCGTGCTCGAAAGGAACGCCCGCGCCAGGGCGAATGTCACGCGGGTGAACACGGCGCTGTGGTCGGAACCGACGGAGATCACCTTGCGCGATTTCGGGCCTGGATTCGGAGCGTACAACTCCGTGTTCCAGGCCCGGCTGCCCGACGAGGTGAGGGCCGAGTTGAGGGAGCGTACACACCATGTACGCGCCGTGCGGCTTGACGACTACGTACAGGAGCACGTTTGCGTGCCGGACGTGGTGAAGATCGACGTGGAGAGCGCGGAGATGCATGTGCTTCGCGGTATGCGCGGGGTGCTGAGTGACCTGCGGCCGGTTGTCTCACTCGAGGTGGGAGACTTCGGCATTCCGGGCGCGCCGCGCAGCCACGATCTGGTCGAACACGTTCTCTCCTTCGACTACCGAGCGTTCGAACTCCGCGATGGCCGCCCCGTCCCACACCGACCGCGGGACGAATACGGCTACGAGAACATCATCTTCGCTCCATCCGAACGGGCTGAGGAACTGCGCGTTGAAGACTGACGCACCAAGGTTCTGGGAAGCGGCGCACGCAGTCACAGGTGGGCCGCTTCCTCCTTGCATGTGGATGGGTCAGGCATGAATACCGCGTCGTACTGGAGCACCTGCCCCGTCCTCTGGTCGCTGAAGCACGGCGCCAGGGTCATCAGTGTGAATCCGTATCGGCGCTGGGCCAACTCGAGCGCCCGGTCAATGAGAAGGCCCCCGTCGTACAGAGCCACGGACGAGACCTCGATCTGCATCCCGTGACAACGACGGATGAAGTCCCCGCCCCCGAGGAGCACAGGCTCTTCGTACCCTTGCACATCGAGTTTGAGAAACACTCGCTCCTTCGGCCCCACCACCTGTGGCCAAACTTCGTCCAGGCGGCGCTGTTCCGCCTCCTGCCGGCCGACGTAACGGGCCTCGGGGCATGCCTGGATGGTCCTTGGCAGCATAGGCAGGATAGAGCTGCTCGCCCCGTCGTTGCCCGCGACGTTCAGCGTGACGACGGCGTTGCGATCACCGAGGGCGTAGGGAAAGACGCTCCACAGAGGATCTCGCACCGCGAGGCGATGCAGGTTCTCCAGCGGCCCACGCAGCGGCTCGAATGAGGCGATCCTTCCTCGGTATCCGAACCGGCGCAGTATTGCTCCGTACTGTCCACCGTTTGCCCCGATGTCGAGGACCACGTCGATTCCGGACCGCAACAGCAGTCGCACCATGCGGTAGTCGGAAGAACACTCCGGGAATCTTTCGATGTCGATGCCCAGGCAGCGGGCCAGCATACGAGTCCTGTGACGCAGACTCATCTGTCGCCTCGCTCGCTCTCGCTCGGTGTCACAGGCTGGCCAGTGCGTGCGAAGGGGTGCGCGCCTGCCCGGCGGCCGACGACGGCGCGGCGGTGTCCTGCGGCAGTGCCTCCAGTTCCGCGTCCACCATCAGGCGGGCAAGCTCCGGCGCCCGCACCGTCGCACGCCAGCCCAGAACACGTTCGGCCTTGGAGGCGTCGCCGACCAGGTCGTCGACCTCGGTCGGGCGCAGGTAGCGGTTGTCGAAGCGGACGTGGTCGCGCCAGTCGAGGCCCGCGTGGGCGAAGCACTCGTCAACGAAGTCGCGCACGCTGTAGCTGGTGCCGGTGGCGATGACGAAGTCGTCTGGCTCGTCCTGCTGCAGCATGCGCCACATCGCTTCGACGTACTCCGGGGCGTAGCCCCAGTCGCGGCGGGCGTCGAGGTTGCCGAGGTAGAGCTCGTCCTGGAGGCCGGCCTTGATGCGGGCGGCGGCCATGGCCACCTTCCGGGTGACAAAGGTCGGTCCTCGGCGCGGCGACTCGTGGTTGAACAGGATGCCGTTGACGGCGTAGATGCCGTAGGCCTCCCGGTAGTTCCGGGTGACCCAGTAGGCGTACACCTTGGCGACCCCGTAGGGCGAGCGGGGGTGGAAGGCGGTGCCCTCGTGCTGCGGGGGCGGCGTCGCGCCGAACATCTCGGAGCTGGAGGCCTGGTAGAAGCGGCAGGGCAGGTTGATCGCCCGGATGGCCTCAAGCAGGCGGGTGGTGCTCAGCCCGGTGGTGTTGCCGGTGAATTCGGGCTCGTCGAAGGAGACCCGGACGTGTGACTGGGCGGCGAGGTGGTACACCTCGTCGGGCCGCACTTGCTCCAGCAGGCCGGCGATCCGGGTGCCGTCGGTGAGGTCGCCGTAGTGGAGGAACAGGCGGGCTTCGGGGTCGTGCGGGTCGCGGTAGAGGTGTTCGATGCGGTGCGTGTTGAAGGTGGAGGCGCGCCGGACGATTCCGTGCACCTGGTAGCCCTTCTGTAGCAGTAGCTCCGCGAGGTAGGAACCGTCCTGGCCGGTGATTCCGGTGATGAGCGCCGTCTTGGCTGTCACACGCACTCCCTGCTGATGGGCTGTCAGGTGGGGCCCCGTCAGGCTACGGACCCCGTGACCCAAAAATGGGAATTGGAGCTATGTGTCGCATTTGTCTGTTTCGAGACATAAGGTGAGGCACCATACACACTGGCTCCGACCGGGGACGGATATCTTGGATCTGCGCGACTACCTACGGGTCCTTTCTCGCCGCTGGCGAGTCATCGCCGCACTGACCCTGCTGGGCACAGGGCTCGGCGTGCTGGCCACCTATGCCGCCACGCCCGAGTACCGTGCCAGCACCACGCTCTTCGTCTCCATGCAGGACGGGGCCGACACGACCCAGCTGAACCAGGGGAGCGTCTTCACCCAAGCGCGGGTGCAGTCCTACGCGAAGATGGCTACCAGCCCCCTGGTGACCCGGCCCGTCGTCAGGTCGTTGAATCTCGGCATGACGCCGGCCCAACTGGCCAGCAGGATCTCCGCATCCGCGCAGCTCGACACGGTGCTGCTCCGCATCACTGTCACCGACACCAAGCCTGTTCGGGCGGCGCTGATCAGCAACACCGTCGCCGAGCGCTTCGCCGACATGGTCAGCGGGCTGGAGAAGCCGGCCAACGCGGACTACTCCCCGGTGAGACTGAGTGTCACGGAGCCCGCCTCAATTCCCACCGCGCCATTCTCTCCGCGCCCTCTCGTGAATCTCGCGCTCGGTCTGTTGTCTGGGCTGGCGCTCGGGGCCGGTTGTGCGGTCCTGCGTGAATCGCTGGACACCTCGGTACGCACCAGCCAGGCTCTGGCTGCCCTGATGACCAAGGCGGGCGGGCCTCCGGTTCTCGGCAGCATCGTGCACGACTCGCGTAACGCCCGGCATCTGGTGGCTGCGCGGGACGACATCCACGGTCTGCGCGCCGAGGGCTTCCGGCAGTTGCGCACCAACCTTCGGTTCGTGGACGTTGACCGAGCGCCCAAGGTGATCGCGGTGACCAGCGCGCTCCCCGGAGAGGGCAAGACCAGTGTCGCGGTCAACCTGGCCGCCGCAATGGCAGAGGCCGGTGCCAAGGTGTGCCTGGTCGAGACCGACCTCCGCCGCCCCACTGTGGCCGGGACTCTCGGCCTCGTCGGAGATGCCGGGCTGACATCCTGTTTGATCGGCCAGGCACATGTACAGCAGGTGCTGCAGTCCGCCGGCACGTTCACGGTGCTGACCAGC
Organism: Streptomyces sp. NPDC059373; assembly: GCF_042751495.1. Lineage (NCBI taxonomy): Bacteria > Bacillati > Actinomycetota > Actinomycetes > Kitasatosporales > Streptomycetaceae > Streptomyces > Streptomyces sp. NPDC059373. Next base: position 83,384 of record NZ_JBHYXC010000013.1, read on the forward strand.
GGGGCGGTGCCGCCCAATCCGGCGGAACTGCTCGGCAGCGAGCAGTTCCGTACCGTGCTGGCCACCCTCTCAGAGGAGTTCGACCACATCGTGATCGACACGAGCCCGGTGCTCCCTGTCGCTGATACGGCGGCGATGGCCCCGGTGGTGGACGGTTACGTGTTGGTGGTGCGCGCTGCCCGCACCAGCCGGACCCAGGTCACTGCCGCCCTGGATACTCTTCGGCGTAGTGGTACTCCCGTGCTGGGCACGATCTTCAATATGGCTCCGCATAAAGGCGAGGAAGGGGCCTACGGCTACGCGTACACCTACCGGCCGCAGCGCCGTACGACCGGCGGATTCTCCCGGCTGCTGCGCAGTCAGGGGCGCACGACACCGGCCGAACCCCCGGCCCTGAACGGTGCGTCAGCGATGCGGCCAGCGGAAAGGGAAACCGTCCGGAACGGGGAGTCCAGCCGGTCCGACTGGTGAACCCACGTTGAAGCGGATGCGAGGGCCTGGCTGCCGTGGTCAGCGGACGCCGTTGGGGTGGAAGAGGACATTGATCCAGCCGTCGTTGCGGGCATCGAAGTGTTCGTAGGCGGTGGTTGCTTCGTCGATGCCGCCATGCGCGTGCACCAACCTGCCGCGAATGGAGGCGAGTAGATGGCGGCGCGACCGGAGTCCGAGGCCCAGCATCCGGCGTATCTGCGGGCCGAGTTCCACTCGGCCGCGTTGCGTTGACTGCGCCTACCTCCCACCGGGAGACAAGCCACCCCCTGTTCCACGGTCCCACCCGGATCCCGCACGCGCGGCCTCGCGATGTCGCGCCCTACGACGCGGGGGCCGCGATGGCGTCGAGGTTCTCCTCGACCCAGGCGCGCAGGAGGCCCAGCGGGACGGCTGCGCCGCGGCCCAGGTCGGTGAGGGCGTACTCGACGTGCAGGGGGACGGCGGGGTAGACGGTGCGGTCGACGAGGCCGGCGTCTTCGAGGCGCCGCAGCGTCTGGGTGAGCACCTTGGGGCTGACGCCCTGGAGGGATCGCTGCAGGGCGCCGAAGCGCTGCGGGCCCTCCTCCATCGCTCCGATGGCCATGGCGGACCACTTGTTCGCGAGCAGGTCCAGCATGGGGCGGCAAGGGCACAGGGCGGCGTAGACATCGTGGTGTGCGTGCTGGCCGGTCGTGCAGGTGGTGCTCACGAAGGGGCTCCTCAGCAGGATGCTTCCCTATGGGAAGTAGTGTCCCTTGATGGTAACTACCACCCTCGGGGTAGCGTCAAGGCCAGTTGCGCGAAAGGCCTCACAACGGTCTTTCCGCCCATTTGACTCCAGGGAGATGTCTCATGTCCGCATCCTCGATGCGCGCGGTGGTACAGCACGGCTTCGGCGGTCCCGAAGTCCTTCGGGTGGAGGAGGTGCCCCGCCCCGAGCCGCTGCCGACCGAGGTCCTGGTGCGGGTGCGCGCCGCCGGGATCAACCCGGTCGACTGGAAGACCCGGTCCGGCTCGGGCATGGCCCACGTGCTGGGCGAACCGCCGTTCATCCTGGGCTGGGACGTCTCCGGCGTGGTGGAGGAGACCGGCTTCGGGGTGACCACGCTCAAGCCCGGCGACGAGGTCTACGGCATGCCGTGGTTCCCCCGCGCCGCCGGCGGCTACGCCGAGTACGTGACCGCCCCTTCCCGGCAGTTCGCCCGTAAGCCCGCCGGCATCAGCCACGAGCAGGCCGCAGCCGTGCCGCTGGCGGCCCTCACCGCCTGGCAGGTCCTGGTGGACACCGCCGATGTACGCCCCGGCCAGCGCGTCCTGATCCATGCGGCCGCGGGCGGCGTCGGACACTTCGCCGTCCAGTTCGCCAAGCACCTGGGCGCCTACGTCATCGGCACCGCCGGCAGCGCCCGTCACGACTGGCTCACCGGACTCGGAGCCGACGAACTCATCGACTACACCGCCGTCCGCTTCGAGGACGCCGTCAAGAACGTCGACGTCGTCGTCGACCTCGTCGGTGACGGCCATGCCAACACCAGCACCCGCTCCCTGGACGTCCTGCTTCCCGGCGGCCTGATCGTCGCCGTCCCGTCCGGCGCCTCGCCCGAACTGCTCGACACCGCCCGGGCCCAGGGCCTGCGCGCCAGCGCCTTCCTGGTCGAGCCGGACGGTCCGGCCCTGGCCCGTATCGCCCGGCTTATCGACTCCGGCGACGTGACGGTGGAGGTCGAGGAGGCCTTCCCCCTGGACCAGGTCGCCCGGGCCCACTCCCGCGGCGAGACTGGCCACACCCGCGGCAAGCTCGTGCTGCGCGTGGCCTCCTGACATCGACTTAGGCCTTGGTCACGCGGCTGTCGCGTGGATGCGCTCGAGCAGTGAGGCGGTCCTCTCCCACAGCTCCGACTGGATCGCCTCGTCCCGGCCCGGTTCCGGGCACATCAGCGGCTCGGGGCTCTTGACGGAGTAGTAGCCACCGGTGGTCGTGGCCAAAGCGGGGTCGGTGGCGAGTCGTACGATGATGCCGGCCCCGTGCCGGGGGTCTCCCGCCCCCGGGACGGCCGCGAATCGGCCGACGCCTGACCCCGTCGCTCAACCCGGCGAGGTGGTGGGCGGAGCTGCGGCGCCGACCAGCCGGCGCAGCCGCGCCGGAGCGTCCGTGGTCAACACGGGGGTGTAGATCAGCAGGCGTAGGTCGGGATGATCGCAGGGGATCACGCGATGGAGCTCCACATGCAGGTCTCCGACGGACGGGTGGCGGAACATGCGCACCCGTGAGGTGAATCCTTCGACGTCATGGCTCTGCCAGCAGACGCGGAACGGTTCGCTGGCCTGGAGAAGTCGCGCGACCAGGTCGGACCAGGGGGCCTCGCCCACCCGGGGACCGATCTCGGCCCTGAACTCGCGGAGGAAACGACGACTGGCGACCTCCCAGTCGGGCATCAGCTCGCGCAGGTACGGGTCGGTGAACACCAGCCAGAGCATGTTCCGGTCCGTCACCTGGACAGTGGTTATGTTCGGGTACAGGGCCGCGAACGCGGCGTTCCAGCCCAGTACGCCCCAGTCCGGGCCGATCGCGTACGCAGGGAAGTCCGGGAACGAATCGAGCAGCCGCTGCACGCTGGCCGGGGCCGTGACGGCGATCGGCTGGGCAGCGGGCTGGGGAGCGGTGTACCCGGCCAGCGACATCAGGTAGGTGTGTTCCGCTGCCGACAGACGCAGGGTGCGTGCGACCGCATCCAGCACTTGTCGGGACGGATGGATGTCGCGTCCCTGCTCGAGCCAGGTGTACCAGGTGACGCTCACGTCGGACAGGTAGGAGATCTCTTCTCGGCGGAGCCCCGAGGTCCTTCTCCCACCGACCGGAGGTAGGCCGAGGTCGGCGCGCACAAGCTGCTCACGCCGGGTTTTGAGGAAGTCGCCCAGGTCGCGGCGCCGCTGCTCCTCGGCATTCACACTCTTGATACTAGTGGTGCCACTACTAGAGGTATCGCCGTCTATGCCCGCGAAAGAGCGGAATGGATCCTTGGTGGATGCCGGAGCAGGGATCACGCACTGTGACCACTGGGCGGAACAGGCCAGAGGGGGCCGCCCAAATCGACTAGTGCCGGGAGGGGCGCTGGCACGCCGCGCCGGTGCCGCCGAGGTCCCCGACAACCCGTAGAGGACGCGATGCTTTCTTTTCCGCCCGTCCACACGCCCACGTCCACCATCCGGCAGCTCCACCAGCACCTCACGGCCTGCGGGCAGAACAATGTCCGGCGCGCCCGGCACCGCGTGCTCCGAATGTGCCCGCTGAGCCGACGCCGGGCACGGGCGGTCCTGGCGATCCTGTTCGTCGGCGCAACGACCCTGGGCAGCTTCCTGGCCCCCACGGATATCCATCTCGCCTCGTTGCTGGTCGCTGCGCCGGCCTCAACCGCCGCGTGGGCCGGTCCCAGGCTCACCACCGGCGTCGCCTTCCTCGCCGGCGTAGCCGTAGTGGCCATCGACATTCACGACGGCATGCTGCGCGCACGGGTAGGCACGCCGGACGCCGCGTGGGTGATGATCCCGATCCACGTCGTCGCCCTCATCCTGGTCTCCGCCTTCGTCATCGCCTTCCGTGCTCTCCACGACCGTGACCTCAAGGAACTGACCCAGGTGCGAGCGGTCTCCGAAGCAGCCCAACGTGTCCTGTTGCGCAGGCTTCCTCACCGGATGGGCCCGCTGCTGGTCGCCTCCGCGTACCGGGCCGCCCAGGCGCAGGCCCAGATCGGTGGCGACGTGTACGCCGCCACGCGGACCGCCCGCGCGCCCCGCCTCCTGATCGGCGATGTCCGGGGCAAGGGCCTGTCGGCCATCGGCGAGGCGGCGGCCCTGTCCGGCGCCTTCCGGGAGGCCGCCTACCGGAACGCCACCCTGCCCGAGCTCGCCGCCTCCCTGGAGGACAGCGTAGGCAGGCACCTGGCGGAGATCGCCGATACCGACGACGACACCGGTGAACGTTTCATCACCGCCCTCATCGTCGAGATCCCCGACGACACCGGCACGGTTCGGATGATCAGCTGCGGTCACCCCCCACCTCTGCTCTCGCACCGCGGCCGCGTCGCCGTCCTGCACGCCTACCGGCCCGGACCGCCCCTGGGCCTGGCGGCTCTGTCTCCCGACGCCTACCACGTCGACACCTTCCCCCTCGACGCCGGAGACACCCTCGTGCTCTACACCGACGGCGTCATCGAGGCCCGTGATGCCGCAGGCGACTTCTATCCCGCCTCCGACCGGGTCGCCACCTGGAAGTGGGGGACTCCCGACCAGCTCCTGGAGCGCATCCTCGACGATCTCCATTCCCATGTCGGCGGAAGGCTCGACGACGACGTTGCCATGGTCGCCGTCCAGCGCGCCCCCGCATCGGGTCCGGACAGGGAGGCAGGGCCGGCCGGCCTCCAGGTTCATCTCGAGCCCGGATCAATCCCGGCTCCGGCGCGACACCCGTCGCCCTATCGGGTGGGGCGAGAAGGACTCGGGTGACCGCTGTGCCGATCAGCAGGGATCCTTGTCCAGCTGTTCGAGGATGCGGTCCGAGATGCGGCCGAGGACGCTGATCTCCTCGGGGGTGAGGTGGTCGATGGCCAGCCGGCGGACCGCTTCGACATGCCGGGGAGCGGCGGCCGCGATGGCCTCGCGGCCGGCCGGGGTGATGGATACGAAGGCTCCGCGTCCGTCGTCGGGGCACTCCTCGCGGACTACCAGGCCGCGCTTGGTCATGCGGACGATGTGGTGGGACATCCGGCTCTTCTCCCACTCCACCGCCTTGGCCAGTTCCAGGAAGCGCAGTCGGCCGTCGGGGACGTCGATGAGGTTGACCAGTACCCCGTAGTCGGCGGCGGACAGGTTTGAACGGGCCTGGAGTTCACGAGCCAGCCGGCCGCTGAGCTTGTCCTGCATACGGATGAAGCTGCGCCAGGCATGCCCCTCCGTCGAGGTAAGCCGGCGCGGTGTCTCGTTCATGGCGCCAGTCTACCGCGATTGGTTGATGCATCATCTATCGCTGAGGGCGAGACCCGCGGACCTCGTCTTCTTCCACGTACTCGCCTTCGGCCTGGGACGGGGTCGTCCGGGGTACCTCCGCGTGGACCTCCCGATCGGGGACGCCGTCGAGGTCGTCCCGCTCGCCCTCCGCCTGGGAGGGCGTCCTCTCGTAGAGCTGGTTGTAGAGCTGATCGTCCGGAATGCGCATCGCGATCCACCCTGCCTTTCCGATTCCAGCCTCCCACTCGCCGCCCGGTCAGGCACGGCGCGGCGACACCAGAAGGAAGCTACGGCCGTGACGGTCGCGGTGCAGCGTGCACTGCCAGCCGAAGCGCTCGAGGACCTGCTGGCAGGCCGCCAGGGCCTCCGGGGCTCCGGTGCCGTGCCAGGCGACCTCGGCGACGCCGGGCTGGGCGGCGGCGGGGGAGACGGAGTAGCCGGTGGACGGGGGATGGCCGGCGGCCTCGAGGGCGAGGGCGATGGCGTGGACGAGGCGTTCGCGCTCCCAGGGGGCGGGGCGGGAGGTGTCGCCGTCCTGGAGGACCCGGCGGATCTCCAGGAGCCCGGACCACGCGGTGGCGACCTCGGCCGCACGGCCGGGCAATGCGGGGGAGGGAGGGCCGGTGCCGTCGTCGGCGTTGAAGCCGGTGGCTGCCGGGGCCGGCGGAGCGGTGGCGGTCGGAGCGGGGCTCCGGACCTCCGCCGCCTCGGGGCCGACCCGTTCGAGTACGCCCCGTACGCGCAGGCCCTCCGGCGTGAGGTAGTAGCCGCCGACCCGGCCGTAGCGGACGGCCAGGCCCAGCCGGGCCAGGGCCTCGCAGGTCGGGACGCGGGCACCCAGCCGTCCCGTCTCGGCGTCGGACTCCAGGATCGCGCGTCGCTGGGCGGCGGAGAGGAGGTCGGCCATGCCCAGAACCCTATGTGGGAGGTACGACACCCCTCCGGTGCCCTACACTCGAATTCGAGCAGACGTTCGAACAGGTGAGGTGGCCGCGGCATGGTCGTACCCGCACAACACCAGCATCCGCACCCGGACCCCGGCCCGTGCGTGCTCTACATCCGCTGCGGCCCGGTCGACCGGGCGACGTACGCCGGGCTGGCCGAGCTCGTGGCCCAGTTCACCCCCCTCGTGGAGACCGTGCCACCGGACGCGATCCTGGCCGACGTACGCGCCGCCGTGCGGTACTTCGACCGGCTCCCCGAGCAACTCGCCCTGATGATCGGCACCCGCGCCACCGCCCTGTACGACGTACGCCTCACCATTGGCGCCGCCGGCAACCGCACCGTCGCCGCCATGGCCGCGTACGACGTCCGGCCCGGCCGGGTCCGCGCCGTGGACACCGACCCCGAGGCGGTGGCCGACTTCCTGCGCCCCCAGCCCGTCGAGGCCCTCTACGGCATCGGCGAGGCCGCCGCCCGCACGCTGGCCCAGCACGGCCTGCTCACCGTCGGCCAGGTCGCCGTCACGCCGCTCCCGGTCCTCCAGGGCATCCTGGGCGCCGACACCGGGCGCACCGCTTGGGAACGCGCCCACGGCATCGACCCGCACCCCGTCACCGCCGAAGCCCCGCCGAAAAGCCTGACCGCCGACCGGCTGTTCAACGCCGACACCGTCAGCACCGACGCCGTACGCCGCAGCGTCCTCGAACTCGCCGACGCCCTCGGCCGCCAACTGCGCGGCTCCGGCCAGGCGGCGTCCACCCTTGCCCTGACCGTCGGGCTGACCGGCGGATCCTCACTCGGCCGCGCCCGCACCCTGCCTGCCCCGACCGCGCACACCGCCACCCTGGCCGACGCCGCGCTCGACCTGTGCGAAGGGCTCACCCTGCGGGACACCCGCGTCCGCGCGGTGGCGCTGCGCGCCGAAGACCTCGCCCCCGCCGCGACCCGGTCCGACCACCCGCCCACGTCCCCACCGGCCCGCACCGTCATGCCGGCCACCCTTACGGACCGGCCCCGCCGCTGAGCTTTCCGCAGACGGGTCAGGCGTTCGCCGCGAACGCGTCGACGCCTGTGAGCTCGGCCGACAGCTTCCACAGCCGCGCCGCCTGCCGGGGGTTCGTCGCGTAGGCGCGCTACGGATTGGAGCGCACTCCAGGTCAAGTCGTGGCCGGGCTCCGTCCATCCCGCTCGGAGAACGGGGACGCCCCTGCTCATGCGCCGAGCCTCGCAGTGGGCGACGTTGAACGACGAGCTAGCTCCTCGTACGCCCGCCCCGCGCAGCGGCCAGCAGTTCCCCGGCGCTCAGCGGGCGCGGCAGCGCGCCGCGGCGGGCGGTCGCCATGTCGGCGAAGCAGCGGTCGCACACCGCCAACGGGATGTGGCGGATGCCGCAGTCGCGGACGGTCCCGTCGTCCCGCCCGCACACGTCGCAACCGCTGACCGGCTCCACCGCCATGTGTTCGATGGTGCCGGGCCGGCCTCGCGGCGGGCAGGGCGCGCAGCGGTCGCAGAGGCGCGCCGGGCAATGCCGCCCTCTTCCCCTGCGGGCGGCCGGGGTCCAGGCTTGGCCGTGCACCGGGCACGATCATGGAAGGACCCCGAGGACATGCCGCTGAACGCCGAAGCCGTCCGCGCCTGCTACCCCGCCCTGCGCGACGGTGCCGCCTACCTCGACGGCGCCGCCGGCACTCAGGTGCCCGACGCCGTGATCGAGGCCATCGCCGCCGCCTACCGCACCGGCATCGGCAACGTCGGCGGGCCCTTCGCGGCGAGCCACCGTTCGGACGCCATCGTCGCCGGGTGCCGGGCCGCCGTCGCCGACCTGGTCGGGGGCACGGCGGACGGCGTGGTCCTGGGCCCGAACACCACCACCCTGGTCTACCGGTTCGCCCAGGCGCTGTCCGCTACCTGGCGCCCCGGCGACGAGATCGTCGTGTCGCGCCTCGACCACGACGCGAACGTACGCCCCTGGGTCCAGGCCGCCGCCCGCACCGGCACCCTCGTCCGCTGGGCCGAAGTCGACCCTGTCACCGGCGAGTTGCCCACCGGCCAGTACGACACGCTGCTGACCGACCGCACCCGCCTGGTCGCCGTCACCGCCGCCAGCAACATCCTCGGCACCCGACCCGACGTGGCCGCCATCACCGCCAAGGCCCACGCCGCCGGCGCCCTCACCTTCGTGGACGGCGTACACGCCACGCCCCACGGCCCCGTCGACGTCACCGCGCTCGGCGCCGACTTCTACGCCACCAGCGCATACAAGTGGTCCGGCCCCCACATCGGCGCCGTCGCCGCCGACCCCGCCCTCCTCGACACCCTGCGTCCCGACAAGCTCGCCAGCTCCTCCGACGCCGTCCCCGAACGCTTCGAGACCGGCACCGCCGCCTTCGCCGACCTCGCCGGAGTCACCGCAGCCGTCGACCACCTCGCCGCGCTCGACGACACCGCGGCACCGACCGGCTCCCGCCGCGAACGGCTGCTCGCCTCCATGGGCGCGGTGGAGACGTACGAGAAGGAGCTGTTCCGCACCCTCCTCCAAGGCCTGGAAGAGCAGCCCGGCGTCACCCTCTACGGCAAGCCCGCCGCCCGCACCGCCACCGCCTACTTCCGCGTCGCCGGCCACACCCCCGCCGAGGTCGCCCGCCACCTCGCCGACCGCCGGGTCAACGTATGGCACGGCCACAACTACGCCTGGGAACTCACCGAAGCGCTCGGCCTGCGCGACACCGGCGGCGCCGTCCGGGCCGGGCTCGTCCACTACAACAACGCCGACGACGTGGCCCGGCTGCTCGCCGGCGTCGCGGAGCTGAGCTGAGCTCATGAACCAGAACCAGAACCAGAACCCCCTCACCAAGTCCCCGGTAGCAGTCGTGACGGGCGCCGCCCAGGGAATCGGCCGCCAGGTCGCCGGGGCCCTGGCCGCCGAGGGATACGCCCTCGTGCTGGCCGACCTCCGCGAGCCCACCGACACCCTGGCCGCCGTACGCGACGCGGGCGCCGACGCCATCGCCGTCACCGGCGACGTCGCGGCGGACGCGTATGCCGAAGAGCTCGCCGCCCGGATCGCCGAGCACTTCGGCCGCAGCGCAGATGTGCTGGTCAACAACGCCGGGATCTCCCTGCTGAGCCCCGCCGAGGAGACCACCGCCGCCCAGTGGCGCCGGGTCCTGGAGGTCAACCTCACCGGCCCGTTCCTGCTGTCCCGCGCGCTGGGCCGCCTCATGCTCGAGGCCGGCGGCGGCTCGATCGTCAACATCGCCTCCATCGCCGGGCTGCGCGGAGTGTCCGACCGGGCCGCCTACAACGCCAGCAAGCACGGCCTGGTCGGCCTGACCCGCACCCTGGCCGCCGAGTGGGGAGGCCGGGGCGTGCGGGTCAACGCGGTGTGCCCGGGCTGGGTCAAGACCGAGATGGACGAGGCCGACCAGGCCTCCGGCGGCTACACCGACGACGACATCACCGGCCAGGTGCCGATGGGCCGCTTCGCCGCCCCGGGCGACATCGCCTCCGCCGTCTGCTTCCTGGCCGACCCCGCCCGCAGCGGCTTCGTCAACGGCGTGGCCCTGCCCGTCGACGGAGGCTGGACCGCAGACGCGAGCTGGACCTCCTTGCGGATGCGGAAGCGATAGGCAAACGTTCGTACGGATCAAACCCCGTTCCGCGGGGCATCAGTGTCAGTACGCGGCGACAGAACCAGGAGGCGCCCGTGAAGGTCGGACTGCTCACGCGCGAATATCCGCCCGACGTCTACGGCGGAGCGGGCGTCCACGTGGAGTTTCTCGCCCGCGAACTACGCGCGCTCACCGACCTGCGGGTGCACTGCTGGGCCGGTTCGGGCGAGAGCGGCGACGGCGACTCCGTCTTCCGCCACGGGGCCGCTGCCGAGCTCGCCGGCGCCAACGAGGCCCTGCGCAGCCTGTCCGTCGACCTCTCCATGGCCGCCGCGCTGACCGGCCGGGACCTCGTGCACTCCCACACCTGGTACGCCAACCTCGGCGGCCACCTCGCCAAGCTCCTGCACGGCATCCCGCACGTGATGACCGCCCACTCCCTCGAACCCCTGCGCCCCTGGAAGGCCGAGCAACTCGGCGGCGGATACGCCCTCTCCAGCTGGGCCGAGCGCACCGCGATCGAGGCCGCCGACGCCGTCATCGCCGTCTCCCACGGCATGCGCGCCGACATCCTCGACTGCTACCCCACCCTCGACCCCGCGCGCGTCCACGTCGTCCACAACGGCATCGACACCCGCCTCTACCGCCCCGACCCCGGCACCGAGGCCCTCCGCGCGCACGGCATCGACCCCGCCCGCCCGTACGCCCTCTTCGTCGGCCGCATCACCCGCCAGAAGGGCGTCCCCCACCTGCTGCGCGCCGCGCGCCACCTCGACCCCGCCACCCAGCTCGTGCTGTGCGCCGGAGCCCCCGACACCCCGGCCATCGACCGCGAGTTCCGCGACCTGGTCACCGAGCTGCGGGAGCTGCGCGACGGCGTGATCTGGATCCCCGAGATGCTGCCGCGCCCCGAGGTCGTCCAGCTCCTCACCCACGCGGCGGTCTTCGTCTGCCCCTCGGTGTACGAGCCGCTGGGCATCGTCAACCTCGAAGCCATGGCCTGCGGCACCGCCGTCGTCGCCTCGGCGGTCGGCGGCATCCCCGAGGTGGTCCAGGACGGCGACACCGGGCTGCTCGTCCCGTACGAGGAGAAGGACCCGGCCGAGTTCGAAACGGCCCTGGCGGCGGCCGTGAACACGGTGGTCGCCGACCCGGCGACGGCAGCGCGGATGGGCGAGGCCGGGCGGGAGCGAGCGGCCCGCGAGTTCGGGTGGGACGCTGTGGCCCGGCGCACGGTGCGCGTGTACGAGGAGATCCTCAAATTCTGACAACAGTGGAACAGTTGCAAGGGGGCGGCGATGCGTGGCGGACCTTCGGTGCTGGGAATCGTACTGGCGGGCGGAGAGGGCAAGCGGCTCATGCCGCTGACCGCCGACCGCGCCAAACCGGCCGTGCCCTTCGGCGGTGCCTACCGGCTGGTTGACTTCGTCCTGTCCAACCTCGTCAACGGCGACGTCATGCGGATCTGCGTCCTGACGCAGTACAAGTCCCACTCCCTCGACCGCCACATCACCACCACCTGGCGGATGTCCAACCTGCTCGGCAACTACGTCACCCCGGTGCCGGCGCAGCAGCGGCTCGGCCCCCGCTGGTTCCTCGGCAGCGCCGACGCCATCTACCAGTCGCTGAACCTCGTGCACGACGAGCAGCCCGACTACATCGTCGTCTTCGGCGCCGACCACGTGTACCGCATGGATCCGCGACAGATGCTCAAGCAGCACATCGAGAGCGGCGCCGGCGCCACCGTCGCCGGTATACGGATACCTCGCGAACAGGCCCCCTCCTTCGGCATCATCACGCCGGGGCCGGACGGCGTCCGCGTCGAGCGTTTCCTCGAGAAGCCCGCCGACCCGCCCGGTCTGGCCGGCGACCCGGACCGCGTCTACGCCTCCATGGGCAACTACATCTTCACGACGAAGGTGCTGCTGGACGCCCTCTACCAGGACGCGGAGGACGACGACTCGGTGCACGACATGGGCGGCAGCATCCTGCCCATGCTCACCGAGAAGGGCCAGGTCCAGGTCTACGACTTCGACGACAACCACGTCCCCGGCGAGACCGCCCGCGACCACGGCTACTGGCGTGACGTCGGCACCCTGGACCAGTACTACGACTCGCACATGGACCTGATCTCCGTCCACCCCGTCTTCAACCTCTACAACCGCGAGTGGCCGCTCTACACCCACTCGCTGCGGCTGCCCCCGGCCAAGTTCGTGGCGGGCGGCATCGCGAGCGAGTCCATGGTCGCCCCCGGCTGCATCATCAGCGGCCAGGTCACCCAGTCCGTCCTCTCACCCGGCGTCGTGGTGGAGGAAGGCGCCGTCGTCCAGGGCTCCGTCCTCCACGACAACGTGCGGATAGGCCGCGGGGCGATCGTGCGGCGGGCGATCCTCGACAAGAACGTGGTCGTGCCGCCCGGTGCCACGGTGGGCGTCAACCCCGATCGCGACCGGGAGCTCTACCACGCCTCGCCGAACGGGATCGTGGCGCTGGGAAAGGGGCAGCGGGTTCTGTAGGCCCTGTCTCCTGGAAGCGTGTGGGCTGAAAGGGTGACGACGACGCGGCTCCTGCTGTCGTTTTTCTTGGTCACGCGTTGGTCAGTGCATGGATCTACGTGGTGGCGCCGTTGCGCAGTCTGCGGCCCGGTTCGGGACTTTCTGGCTGATGGTCATCTGTTCGACGGCGACGGTTGCCGCTGTTGTGGTGCTGGCTGTAGCGGGCCGGCTCGCCTGAGTGGTGTCCGCGATGACAACGGAGCCCGCCGTCGGTACCCAGAGCCCTGGCTGCGCGCCCGATGCCACTGCTCACGGCACACGGGAGACATGAACGCAGACGACAGGGGCATTCCGGCCCGGGCACGCGTGGCGACCAGGCTGCCGGCCCAGGACCTGGACCGGGCACGGCGTTTCTACTCCGAGAAGCTCGGTCTGGAGCCCGTCGATGAACGGCCCGGTGGGCTGCTGTACCGGTGCGGAGGCGTGGAGTTCGTACTGTTCCGATCGACGGGAGCCTCTCCTGGCACCTTCACTCAGATGGCGTGGGCAGTCGACGACATCGAGACGGTCGTGTCGCAGCTCAAACGGCGCGGCGTGGTGTTCGAAGAGGTCGACGTGCCCGGGTTTCGAACGAGGGACGGGATCGCCGAGATCGAAGGGAACTACCCGAGCAAGGGCGCACGGGGCGAACGCGGCGCCTGGTTCCGTGACAGCGAGGGGAACATGCTGGGCATCGGCGAGCCGGTCGTCTGAGCAGACCACCCGATCGGCGCCCGAACGGCTCCCCGTACGCTCCACGTCGGCTCACTCGCCCAGTGGGGCACCGCCTGCGGTGAGGTCGGGCAGCGTGCTGGCCCGGAGCGTACAGGCGACCAGGCCGCCGGAGGTGCGCCGCAGGGTGGGGGCGGTCGCGGGGTGGTGGTCGGCGATCAGGTCGGCGATGCGGTACGCCGTGTCCTCGTCGGCCGCTGTGATGCGTACGTATGCCGTGCCGTCGCGTTGCGCGGGAACCCGGTGATGATCGGTCACGGACGCCTCCTGGGGGTCGGTGCGAACATCGGGGAAGACATTGGCGCGCAGTTCGCGGTTCTGCCTGTGGGCGGTGTTCACCCGCACGAGGGCCGTCTTCAAGAAGTTGACGTGCGCGAGTCATTGACGCCGTGCGTGGATGCACTTACAAAACTTTGAGAGCGCTCTCAAAAACCCGCAACCTCCCCCATCCACCGGTAGGAGGTGCTCCACCGTGAGCACAACGTCCCACATCCACCCCACACGGCCACCGCGCGGTCGCCGCAGGCGCCGCGGCCTCCTGGGCGCCCTCACCACCACCGTCATCGCTGTCGGGGCGGTCATGGCCGCCCTGGTCGCGAGCCCCGCGCAGGGCGCCGTGCCGAGCCCCACGGGCTGGACGCTGCAGTGGAGCGACGACTTCAACGGCAGCGCAGGCAGCCTTCCGTCGAGCACCAACTGGCAGATAGACACCGGCCATTCGTACGCGGGCGGTCCCGCGAACTGGGGCACCGGAGAGGTCCAGAGCTACACGTCCTCCGCCTCCAACCTCAGCCTTGACGGCTCGGGCAACCTCAAGATCACGCCATTGCGCGACGCGTCCGGCAACTGGACCTCGGGGCGCATCGAGACGCAGCGCGCCGACTTCAAGCCCGCCGCCGGCAGCACCCTGCGCATCGAGGGACGCATCCAGATGCCCAACGTCACCGGCACCGCCGCCGTGGGCTACTGGCCCGCGTTCTGGGCCCTGGGTGCGCCCTACCGGGGCAACTACCAGAACTGGCCTGCCATCGGCGAGTACGACGTCATGGAGAACGTCAACGGCATCAACAAGGTCTGGGGCACCCTGCACTGCGGCACCAACCCCGGCGGGCCCTGCAACGAGACCACGGGGCTCGGCAACAGCGTCGCCTGCCCCGGCTCGACCTGCCAGTCGGGCTTCCACACCTACACCTTCGAGTGGGACCGCTCGGCCAGCCCCAACGTGCTGCGGTGGTACGTCGACGGGACCCAGTTCCACAGTGTCAGCCAGAGCAGTGTCGACGCCACCACGTGGTCCAACATGACCGACCACGCCGGCTACTTCATCCTGCTCAACGTCGCCATGGGCGGCGCCTTCCCCGACGCCATCCAGGGCTCCGTCACCCCTACCTCCGCCACCGAGCCGGGCCACCCCATGCTCGTGGACTACGTGGGCGTGTGGACCAAGGCCGGCAGCGGCACCTCCACCCCCACCCCCACCCCGACCCCCACGACCGGCACTCCCTCCTCCCTCTACCTCCTCGGTGGCGGCTCCCTGGGCAGCGCCGCCTCGTCCGCCGGCACCACCACCCTCACCTCGGCCGGCGGCACCAACCACGACGGCACCCCCTACCAGCAGCAGACGTTCACCAAGACCGGCGTGACCGGCACCTTCACCGGCGGCTCCACCCAGTTCGACCTGTACGTGGACGCCGGCAGCACGGTGGGCAACGGTCAGCAGATCCGGGTCAGTTACGACCTCACAGGCGACGGGTCGTACGACCGCACCGAGACCTACAGCTACTTCGCCACCGACCCCGTCACCGGCTACGAGCACTACACCCAGACCGCGGGGCTGAAATCCTCCAGCGGCTCCCTCGGCAACCTCTCCAACGGCACCGTCCGCGTCGAGGTCTGGAACGCCATCGGCAACGGCGCCTCCACCGTCGGCACGGGCAACCAGTCCGTCGTCCGCATCCCCTTCAGCTGACGACCGGGGGCGGGGGAGGGCCGCTAGGCCCTATCTGACACATCCCGCCTGCCCCGCGACGCCTGGCACGCGCGCTCGCTGCGTTGTCGGAGTCGCCCGAGTAGCCCACTACGAGGGCGATCCTCCGCCTTGCGATCACACGCACCAGACGCCGCGGGGCCCGCCCTCCGGGCGGCCGGCGCTATGTGTCAGACAGGGCCTAGGATGAAGGGCCGCCCCCGCCCCATGGAGTCAGAGTCTTGGCCAAGAAGATCCCGGTCATCGTCCTCGCGGGATTCCTCGGATCCGGTAAGACCACCCTCCTGAACCACCTGCTGCGGGGCAGTCGCGGCACCCGTATCGGCGCCATCGTCAACGACTTCGGCAGCATCAACATCGACGCCATGACGGTGGCCGGCCAGGTCGACGCCATGGTCGCCCTCGACAGCGGCTGCCTGTGCTGTGTGGCGGACACTGAGGACATGGACGAGATGCTCGGCCGCCTCGCCGACCCCTCCGTCGACATCGACGTCATCGTCATCGAGGCCAGCGGCCTGGCCGAACCCCAGAGCATGATCCGGCTTCTCCTGGCCGGCACCGATCCGCGCATCACCTACGGCGGCCTCGTGGAGGTCGTCGACGCCGCCGAGTACGACGCCACCCGCGCCCGGCACCCCGAGCTCGACCGCCATGTGCGCGCAGCCGACCTCGTCGTGCTCAACAAGGCCGACCGCGTCGACGACGCCACCCGGGTCCGGCTCCTCGACACCCTCGCCGGGATCAGCCCGGGCACGCCCGTCGTCACCGCCGACCACGGCCGCGTCGACCCCGGTCTGCTCTTCGACCGCGAACCCCGCGCGGCGGTCCAGGACGGCGTACAGCAGCTGTCCTTCGGGGATCTGTACGAGGACGACGAGGACGACGACCACAGCCGCCACCTCCACGCCCTCTACGACAGCGCCGAGTTCAGCTGCGAGCAGCCACTGGCCCCCCGCGCCTTCATGGACTTCCTCGACAGCCGCCCCGCCGGCCTCTACCGGATGAAGGGCGTCGTCCGGTTCGCCCCCGACGCCGAGCAGCGCAAGTACACCCTCCATGCCGTCGGCGGCTACCTCCGCTTCCAGCCCGCCCCCTGGGACCGTACCGATGACCGCGCCACCCGACTCGTCATGATCGGCTCGGGCCTTGACGCCGAGTCCCTCACCAAGCAGCTGCACGACTGCGTCGAACCGGACCCCGCAGGCGCCACCGACGAACAGCTGATCCCGGTCCTGCGATACGTCCGCGACGAGTAGCCTGAAAGGGCGAGAGCACACCTTTGGCACCGCCTCTGGGCAAGCGTGCCGAAGACCGGTATTTTGCCCTCTCTGCCGCCCATTTGGCCGTGGCGCGGCACTGACCAGGGGACAGCCAGGGGAAGGGGGTTCGGTGCGCCAGTTCAGCCTCCCGCCCCTGGTCGAACCGCTGCGCTCGGGCGGACTGGCCGACTCCGTCTACGACGTGGCCCAGCGCTATCCCGGCCTGCCCCAGCTGGCCCGCCGCGACCCGGCCGATCCCGGCAACTGGCGCCAGGTCACCGCCCGTACCTTCCGCGACGAGGTCATGGGCCTGGCCAAGGGCCTGCTCATCAACGGCATCGGCTTCGGCGACCGCGTCGCCCTCATGGCCCGGACCCGCTATGAGTGGACCCAGTTCAGCTACGCCCTGTGGTCCATCGGCGCCCAGCTCGTCCCCGTCTACCCGACCTCCTCCGCCGAGCAGGTCCGCTGGATCCTCACCCATTCCCAGGTCACCGCCGTCGTGGTCGAGCACGAGGACCACGCCATGACCGTCGGCGCCGCCTGCGGCGGCATGACCGACCTGCAGCGCATCTGGCAGCTCGACGAGGACTGCGTGGCCCGGATCACCGAGCAGGGCCGCCGGGTCCCCGACGACGCCGTCAACCGCCTGCGCTGGGCCGTCGAACCCGGATCCACCGCCGTCATCTCCTACACCTCCGGCACCACCGGACGGCCCAAGGGCTGCGTCATCACCCACGCCAACCTCGCCGCGGAGTGCGACACCCTCGTAGCCGGCTTCAGCGAGATCTTCGCCCCGTTAGGCCAACAGGCCTCCGTGCTCGCCTTCCTGCCGCTGTCCCACATCTACGGCCTCATGGTCCAGGTCGGCTGTCTGCGCGGCGGCGTCATCCTCGGCCATCAGCCCGACCTCGCCCCCGCGGCCCTGCTGCCGGCCCTCGCCTCTTTCCGCCCCACCTTCCTGCTGGCCGTGCCGTACGTCTTCGAGAAGATCTTCCAGGGCGCCCGCCGCAACGCCGAACGGTCCGGCCGGGCCCGCCTCTTCGACCGCGCCACCGACATCGCCCAGCGCTACGCAGAAGCCGTCGAACGCCACGACCTCGGCCAGGGCCACGGCCCCGGACCCTTCCTCCGCGCCGCGCACGCCACCTTCGACCACCTGGTCTACGCGCGACTACGTGCCGTACTGGGCGGCCGCGTACGGCACGCCGTCTCCGGCGGCTCCCCCCTCAGTCGTGAACTCGCCCTGACCTTCGCCGGGGCAGGCATCAACGTCTACGACGGCTACGGCCTCACCGAGACCACCGCCTGCATCACCGCCCAGCCCGTCGCCCGTGCCCGCTACGGCACCGTCGGTCGCCCCCTGCCCGGCGCCTCCGTACGCATCGCCCGCGACGGCGAGGTCTGGGTCAGCGGCGAGACCGTCTTCGCGGGCTACCTCGACGACCCGGCCGCCACCGACGCCGCCCTGCGGGACGGCTGGCTCGCCACCGGTGACCTCGGCCGCCTGGACGAGGACGGCTACCTGATCATCACCGGCCGCAAGAAGGACATCATCATCACCAGCGGCGGCAAAAGCGTGGGCCCGCAGCTGCTCGAAGAGCGACTGCGGGCCCATCCGCTGATCTCCCAGTGCGTCATGGTCGGCGACAACCGCCCCTACATCGCGGCGCTCATCACCCTCGACCCCGAGGCCCTCGAGCACTGGCAGCACCTCAACGGAAGCCACTCCGCGACCGGCACCCTCACCCGCACCCGGGCCGACACCGCCATCGACGCCGCCGTACGCGCCGAGGTCCAGCGCGCGGTCTCCACCGCCAACACCGCGGTCTCCCGCGCCGAGTCCATCCGCGCCTTCCGGATCCTGCCCTCGGAGTTCACGGTCGCCGACGGCCTCATGACGCCCTCGCTCAAGCTCCGCCGCCGCGCCATCGTCAGGGCGTACGCGGCGGAGATCGACGAGCTCTACGCGACCGCTACTTGAGGTCGGAGGCCTTGATGTAGCCGCTGTCGACGAGCTCCTTCTTGTAGTTGCTCTTGTCGACACTCACCGGCTGCAGCAGATACGCCGGCACGATCTTGTTGCCGTTGTCGTACTGCTTGGTGTCGTTCACCGGCGGCTTCTTGCCGGTCAGCACCGCGTTGCCCATCTCGAACGTCACCTTGGCCAGCTTGCGGGTGTCCTTGTAGACCGTCTCCGACTGCTCGCCCGCAATGATCGACTTCACCGAGTCGACCTCCGCGTCCTGCCCCGTGACCACCGGCAGCGGCTTGGCCGCCGTACCGTACCCGTCGCTCTTCAGCGCCTCGATGAGGCCCCGCGAAATGCCGTCGTACGGCGACAGCACCGCGTCCAGTGTCCGGTCGGTGTAGGACTCCTTCAGGATGAGCGCCAGCCGCTCCTTCGCGTACTCAGGGTCCCAGCGCAGCGTCGCCACCTGAGTGATCCGCTTCTGGCTGCTGCCGACGACCAGTTCCTTCTTGTCGATGTACGGCTGCAGCACGCTCATCGCGCCGTTGTAGAAGTACTGGGTGTTGTTGTCGTCGGGTGAGCCCGCGAACAGCTCGATGGTGTACGGACCGGTCGTGCTGCCGTTCTTCAGCCCCAGCTTCTGCACGATGTAGCCGGCCTGGAGCTGTCCGACCTTGTAGTTGTCGAAGGTCGCGTAGTAGTCCACGTCGTTCGACGCCAGCAGGAGCCGGTCGTACGAGATGACCTTGATCCCCTTCTGCCTGGCATTCACCAGCACGTCGCCGAGCCCCGACCCGTCGATGGAGGCGATGATCAGCAGCTTGTCGCCATGGTTGATCATGGTCCGGATCTGGTCGGCCTGCGTGTCGGCGCTGTTGTCGGCGTACTTCAGCTCCGTCTTGTAGCCCGCGGCCTTGAACCGCGTCACCAGACCGTTTCCGTCGTTGATCCAGCGCTGCGACACCTTCGTCGGCATCGCGATCCCCACCGTCGCCGGCCCGCTGCTCCCGGAGCCGGACCCGCCACAGGCCGTGGCGCCGACGGCTATCGCAAAGACGGGTATCAGTGCTGCGGTGGTACGCAGTCGGCCGGCTCTGGCAGTGCGCATGGCGTGGATCCTCTCGGCGGGGTGTTCGGGGATGCGGCCCGAAACGCCGTCGCCGATCGCGGCTCCCACCGTCCCCGTGGTCACACGCAGCAGCCGCGGCCGCGCTCTCGCGACGGACGTCTTCGGACTTGTTCAATTAGCCGGGGGCACTGGCACCCCGCTGTATGACGGTCACGGCGATCTGCCGAAGCGTCAGGACGGCCTCCACCATCACACGGCACCAGGCTTACTGAGGCCGCCCGAGGCGTACGCCACAAGGTGAGCGGAGGCTAGCACACGACTGCGCACGTCAACCCCCCGGGTAACCGCGCGAGGTGTCGAACGGCGGCAGGGGACTGGGACCGTTCGGATCCCAGCGCTCGATGGGCGGCAGTCCACGTACCCGCTGGCGCCTGCGGCCCTGGCCCGGACGGCTCCACCGGGTGGCCAGCACAGCCCCCAGCCCCACGGCGGCCGTCAGCAGCCCGGGACCCGCCGCGCGCAGGTCGATCGGCCCGCCGGCCGTGGTGACGCCGCCCGTCGCACCGCCCTGCGTCGCCATGGCGGTCGGCGTGGCCTGCGGGACGGCGGCCGCGCTGCCCTGTGACGCCGTGGGGGCCGCGGTGGCGGCAGCGGAGGAGGCGGCCGTACCGCCCGTGTCACCGGCCAGCCTCACCCCCAGCGCGGCCAGCGCCTTGGTGACCGGCTGGAAGAACGTCACGCCGCCGTTGGTGCAGTCACCGCTCCCGCCGGATGTGATACCCAAGGCGACGCTGCCGGCGAAGAGCGGTCCGCCGCTGTCCCCGGCCTCGGCGCACACCGTCGTCTGGACCAGACCCGTGACCGTACCCTCCGGATAGTTCACCGTCGCGTCCAGCGCGGTCACCTGGCCGGAATGCAGGCCCGTGGTGCTCCCGCTCCGGAACACCTGCTGCCCCACCACCGGATCCGCCGCCCCCGTGATCTGTACCGCCTTACCGCCGCCGATATTCACCAGGTCGCTCTTGTCGACCGCGTCGTCCCGGTACCGCACCAGGGAGAAGTCGCTCCCGGGGAAGTCGCTCGTGGTCGTCGTCCCGACGGCCGTCGCGCCCCGGTCGTCCCGGAACCACGCCGTGTTCGCCGGACCGCAGTGCCCGGCGGTCAGTATGAAGCCGCTGCTGCCGTCGGTGACATTGAAGCCGGCCGAGCAGCGCGCCTCCTGCGAGAAGATCGCCTCGGCGCCCGCGGAGCGCGTCGTGAAGGCCTGTGGGGTGCGCTCCATCCGCACCTCCCCGCCCATCTCCTTCGCCATCCCGCTCATCCGCGACCAGTCGCCCGCCGACACCGTGCTGTCCGCGAGGACGACCACCGTGTTCGACACCGGATCCACCGACCACGCCGTCCCCGCCACGCGAGGCGCCGCCCGCAGCGCCTGCGTCGCCGCGCTCAACTCCCGCATGCTGTACTTCACGACCTTGGCCTTCGCCCCCGCGCGCCGCACCTCGGCCGCCGTCCCGGCATCCGTCACCGCCACAACGGCCTGCCCGTCGGACCCGACCCACCCGCCCGCCGTACGCGACCCGCCCAGCTCCGACACCAGGTTCGCCGCCAGTCGGCCTGCTCGGTCGACCCCGGACGCGCTCCTCACCTCGTTCCCCGGCGCCGCCGTCGGGCTGGCGATGGCCTGGGTGGTCATGAGCGCGCCGCACATGATCCCCCCGACGCCCGCGAGCTGCACCACTCGGTGTGCGTACCGCCGCGCATGACTCACGCGTGCCCCTTTCGCTCCATCCGGCTGCGGTGCCCCACAACCCGGGAAGGCAGAGGCACTTCCCTTCCTTACGTGCGCGGGTGCCCGGCGGTTCACCGGGGCGGCTACTCGGTCCCGACGGTCCTCAATACGGCGAGTACGAGCGCACGGCTGACCGCGACGGTCTCCGAGACCGAGACCTGCTCCCTGTTTCCGTGCGCCAGCCGCACGTCCCCGGGACCGAACTGGACCGTGGGTATGCCCGCCGCGGCGTAGAGCCTCAGGTCGCTGCCGTACGGCGCCCCGCGCTCGCGCGGCCGGGGCAGCCCGGTCGCGTCGGCGTGGGCGGCCGCCACCAGGCCCCGCAGCGGATGGCCGTCGTCCAGCCTGCCGCTCGCGTACTGACCGCCGGGCCAGGTCACGACGGCCGGGTGGTCACGCAGCCACGGATGGCCCGCGCACGCCTCGGCCACGCACCGCTCGAAGTCGGCGCGCGCCGCCGCCGGTTCCTCGCCCAGCCGCACACCCAGCCGGCCCTCGGCGACCAGCAGATCGGGCACGCTGCTGGCCCAGTCGCCGGCCCTCAGGGTGCCGACGCTGACGCTGTACGGGATCGGGTACTCCGCCATCAAGGCGTCGGGCCCGGTGTTGCGCCGGGCCTCCAGGCGGGCGAGGGCGGCGCCGATGGGGGCGTACGCGTCGATGGCGCTGACGCCCGCGTCGCGGGTGCTCGCGTGGGCGGCCAGGCCGGGGACCTCTATACGGAAGGTCAGTGCGCCCCCGTTGGCGGTCACCAACGTGCCGCCGGTCGGTTCGCTGATGACGCAGGCGTCGCCGCTGTGCCCTCGGCGCAGCGTGCCGAAGGCCCCGATCCCGCCGTCCTCCTCACCGACCACGAAGTGACCCGCCACCCGGCCGTGCAGCCGCACCCCGGCGGCGCGGATCGCGGCGAGGGCGGCAAGGTTGGCGACGAGGCCGGCCTTCATGTCACAGGCGCCCCGGCCGTGAACGACGTCCCCGCGCACCCGGGGCGTGAACGGGTCGCCCTCCCACCGCGCCAGGTCTCCTGGCGGCACCACATCCACATGGCCCTGCAGAATCATCGTGGGGCCGTCGCCACCCTCCGGTGACGTCGCCACCAGCCCCCAAGCCTCCTCACGCGGAACCTCGGTCCCGGGAAAGCCCGGGTCGGCGCGGAGCGTGGGCAGATCCATGGACCACAGGTCGACATCGAGGCCGAGCCGGTCGAGGTGGCCCGCCAGCCGGTGCTGCAGCTCAGACTCCGCGGCACTGCCCGTCACGCTGGGCACTGCCAGCAGGTCCAGCAGTGTCGCGGCGACCGCATCCTCGTCGACGGCCGCCAGTGCCGCCGACTCCTCCGTATTGAGCACCGCAGGCATCCACACGCTCCTTCCAGGAGCAACAGGGGGTGACCCTCGGATGCTATGAAGGGAGAGCGGTGCAATCAATCGCGATATTCTTCCTTGTCCCGTTGTTTTCTTGCGGTGGAGATGTGTCAGCAGCGATTTCTTGCGTGGGAGGACGAGAGCATGGACGCGATCGACGAGGCGATCATCCGCTGCATGCTGCGCAACGCACGCAGCACCTATGCGGAGATCGGGGCGGCCGCCGGGCTCTCCGCCCCGGCGGCGAAGCGCAGGCTCGACCGCCTCGTCGCCGACGGCGCCATCCGCGGCTTCACCGCCCTCATCGACACCCAGGCGATGGGCTGGCGGACCGAGGCCTTCGTCGAGGTCTACTGCAAGGGCAACCCCACCCCCGCAGAACTCCAACGCGGCCTGGAGGCCGTCCCGGAGGTGGTCGAGGCCTGTACGGTCTCCGGCCCCGCGGACGCGATGGTGCACATGCTGGCCAGGGACATTCACCACCTGGAGCAGGCGATCCAGCGCGTGCGCGAGACCCGGGTCATCGAACGCACCGAAAGCGTCATCGTCCTGTCCCGGCTGATCGACCGGCCGAGAATCTGAGCGCTCGCCCAAGGGCTCAACTCCAGAATCGCCCGATCAGGATCGCCAGCCGCCGGTCGTGATCCTCGCGCCGGAGCCTGCCGTTGCGCATGAGGGTGAGGAGTCCGTGCAGCCCGCTCCAGAAGGTCTCGGTGAGCGTCTCCACGTTGTCGTCTCCCGCAAGCGGCCGGACAGCCTCGCGTAGCTCGGCGAAGGCCTCCTGCAGCGCGGCCGGTGTCTCGGGGCTGGCGAACGTCAGGTCGACGGCGTGCGTGAACATCGCGTCGTACAGCGCGGGTCGTCGCTCGGCGAACGCGGCGTACGCCGCCGCCACATCGGCAAGGGCCTGGCGCGAGTCCGTGGCCGCCGTACGGGCCGCGCGCAGCTCGGCGGCGAGCTCGGCGAAGCCCTGCACCGCGACCGCGGCCATGATCGCGTCCTTGCCCTTGAAGTGGCTGTAGAGCACCGGCTGGCTGTACTCGATCTCCGTGGCGAGCCGGCGTGTCGTCACGGCGTCCCACCCCTCGGCCTCGGCCAGCTCCCGCGCGGCAGTGACGATCAGCCGCTCCCGCTCTGCTCGCTCGCGCTCCCGGCGCGTCTGGGTGGACATGAGCATGAGTCTAGCATCGCTAGTCATCCTGTCGTCGCTATGATAGTCTCGCTCGTATTCCTAGCAGTGCTAGACAAGGGGGAAGATCGTGCTCACCCACATCGCCTACGGGCTCGCCATCCTGCTCAACCTCATGATCATCTTCATCGGAGTGCGGTTCCTCCTGGTGCCCCACCCCGCGGCCGCCGCCTACGGCGTCCCGGCCAAGGAAGACGGCGACGCCGCCTACCTGGCCGTCAAGGGCGTACGCGACTTCACCTACGGCATCCTCGGCCTCGCCCTGCTCGCCTTCGCCGGCGCCCACGCCGAGGGCTGGTTCATGCTGGCCGTCACCCTCGCCCCTCTCGGTGACACCGCCATAGTCCTGCGCCACGGCGGCACCAAGGCGGCCGCCTTCGGCATCCACTTCGCCACCGCAGTGATCCTGCTCATCGACGCGGCCCTGCTCTTCGCCGTCTAGAGTCGGAACTCGTCCGACAACGCAACTGACCGTTCTCAGGCAGGAGTCGCCCACATGTCGCTGATCGTGCCGGACTTCGACGAGTCCGTGATCGTCCGCTCCGCCGAGGCGGAGGTCATCGGCCGGGCCCCCACCACCATCCGGCTGCTGGCCGACAGCAGCTCGACCGACGGCGCGCTCTCCACCCTGCAGGTCAGCCTCACCAACGGCGCGGACGGCGCCAAGCCGCACCACCACTCCAACTCGGCCGAGCTGTTCTACCTGATCGACGGCACCGCCCAACTCCTCTCCGGCGACCAGGTCGTCACAGCCGAGCGCGGCGACCTCGTCATCGTGCCGCCCGGCCTCGCCCACGCCTTCGCCGCCGCACCCGGAGAGGACGCCGACATCCTCATCGTCATCACCCCCGGCGTCGAACGCTTCGAGTACTTCCGCCACCTGGAGCGCATCGCGTACGGGAAGGTGCCGCCCGAGAGCCTGCTGGACGTCCAGGAGCTCTACGACACCTACTTCCTCAACAGCGAGACCTGGAACCAGGCTCGACGCTGAATAAACTGGGGATGTGTATGCGACGGAGATCTCTCGCCACGTCAGCGCGCCGCGTTCCGCTGTCTATCGGGCGCTTCTCGATGCGGCCGCGATCGCGAAGTGGCGGGTGCCGGCCGGGATGAGCAGCCACGTGCACGAGTTCGACGCCCGCGAGGGTGGCTCGTTCCGAATCTCGCTCACCTACGATGCGCCGACCGGAACCGGCAAGTCGGCGGCGCATACCGATACCTACCATGGCCGCTTCGTGAAGCTCGTGCCGAATGCGCAAGTGGTCGAGGTGTTCGAGTTCGAGACAGCAGATCCCGGACTTCGTGGCGAGATGACGATGACGACGACGCTCACCGAAGCAGGCGGCGGCACCGATGTCCTCATCGTGCACGAGGGGATCCCCGACAGCGTCCCCGTCGCGGACAACGAGAGCGGTACGCGCATGGCACTGGCGCATCTCGCCGAGCTCGTCGAGGCGAACCAGACGTAATTGCGCGCCCGTCAGCTCCGGTGCCAGACCAGCGTGTAGCGCCAGAAAACCCGACGGCGCAGCCGGGCGCCGGGCAGCACAAGGCCGGCCTCACGAATGATGTCAGGGAAACTCATGGTCGCCGGTCGGGTGGCGGCGGGCATCGAGGCCGGGCGTGGGGCCTTGCGCCCCTTGTTCTTGATCCAGGCCATGGCGACATTCAGCGGAATCGCGACGAGGCCGAGAAGGTGATCGCCCGGTGACTGTGCACGGGCGACGCCGACGACGATCAGCGCCCCGCCGGGCGCCAGGTGCTGGCTGAGGCAGGCAAGAGCGTCCGAGAACGGCACATGGTGAGGCCAGAAGCCTGGCCAGATCACCGCTGCCGGATCCGACGTCCAAGGCGCGGCTGCGACCTGCTGGATTGGCTAAGCAGCATGACCGTACAACGTCACGCCATCCGATGTCTGATGGGCCGGATCGTATCCAGTACACCATCCAGGGTGGGGCGTTGACGCGCGCACGGATGCTGTCGAGATCCTCCGACCAGGGTCGGTGGCGAAGTGGTGCGCCCGGCCGGGACGCCGAGGCCTGGCGGGTCGCGACTGGTCACTCCCCAGTCACAGAATGTGGCGAAAACGACATATTGCCGTATGAATACTTTTCGTTGGTTCATGCATTCACTTGTCCGTTTTTATCCTGAGTGGAGATTGGACCCAGTCCAGATCAGGACCAGGTCTCCAAAGTGATCGGATCACCGGAGGTTCAAAGTGACCACACACCACCCCGCACGTCCCACCCTCACCACCGAGGCGGGTGCGCCCCTCGCGGACAACCAGAACACCGAGACGGCCGGTCCTGGCGGGCCGCTGCTCATCCAGGACCAGCAGCTCTTCGAGAAGCTGGCGCACTTCAACCGGGAGCGGATCCCGGAGCGGATCGTGCACGCCCGTGGCGCCGGTGCGTACGGGACCTTCACGCTGACGCGTGACGTCAGCCGGTGGACCCGGGCGAAGTTCCTGTCCGAGGTCGGCAAGCAGACCGAGACGTTCCTGCGGATGTCCACCGTCGCGGGCAGCCTCGGCTCGGCCGACGCCGTGCGGGACCCGCGCGGCTTCGCGCTGAAGTTCTACACCGAAGAGGGCAACTACGACCTCGTCGGCAACAACACCCCGGTGTTCTTCATCAAGGACGCCAGCAAGTTCCCGGACTTCATCCACACCCAGAAGCGGGACCCGTACACCGGCTCGCAGGAGCCGGACAACATGTGGGACTTCTGGGGACTCTCGCCTGAGTCGACGCACCAGGTGACCTGGCTGTTCGGTGACCGTGGCATCCCGGCCTCGTTCCGCCACATGAACGGCTACGGGTCGCACACGTACCAGTGGACCAATGAGGCGGGCGAGGTCTTCTGGGTCAAGTACCACTTCAAGACCAACCAGGGCATCAAGAACCTCCCGGTCGAGGAGGCCGCCGTCCTGGCGGGCGCCGACCCGGACAGCCATCAGCGTGACCTGCGCGAGGCGATCGAGCGCGGCGAGTTCCCGTCCTGGACGGTGCAGGTGCAGGTCATGCCGGCGGCCGATGCGGCGACCTACCGCTTCAACCCGTTCGACCTCACGAAGGTGTGGCCGCACGAGGACTACCCGCCGATGGAGATCGGCAAGCTCGAGCTCAACCGCAATCCCGAGAACGTCTTCGCCGAGGTCGAGCAGGCGATCTTCTCGCCGGCGCACTTCGTGCCCGGCATCGGCCCGTCCCCGGACAAGATGCTCCAGGGCCGCCTGTTCGCGTACGCGGACGCCCACCGCTACCGGGTCGGCGTCAACGCCGACCACCTGCCGGTCAACACCCCGCACGCCACCGAGTCGCAGACCTACGGACGCGACGGCGCCCTGTACGACGGCCGCCACCGCAGGGCGAAGAACTACGAGCCGAACAGCTTCGGCGGACCGGTGCAGACCGACCGCCCGCTGTGGTCGGCCACCCCGGTCGACGGCTACACCGGCAACCACGAGGCACCCTCGCACGCCGAGGACAACGACTTCGTCCAGGCCGGCGACCTCTACCGGCTCATGCCGCAGGACGCCAAGGACCGCCTGGTCACCAACCTGGCGAACGCCATCTCCGGCGTGTCCGCCGACCGCGACGACATCGTCGACCGGGCGATCGGCAACTTCAGCCAGGCCGACGCCGACTTCGGCAGGCGCCTGGAGCTCGCGGTGAAGGAACTGCGCGGCCAGCACAGGTAGACCGCCGCGACACCCGCCGGTTCCGGCGGTTGTTCCACCCCACGCACAGCCCCAACCCGTCAGTCTCAGTTAGGACGCGAACCATGGCTGTACACACTGACTCAACTCTCCGATTCCACAGCAACACCAGCCGGCCGGTCGCCGCCTCATCGGCGTCCAAAAGCGTGGTCGGCGCCTACCTCGCCGAGTTCACCGGGACCTTCATCCTGGTCTTCGCCATCACGGCCACCGCCACCTCCGCCGGCCTCGCGCAGACCGTCGCAGGATCATCCTTCGGCTCGCTGGCCATCGTGCTGGTCAACGGACTCGCGCTGGCCGCGCTGGTCGGCGGCCTCGGCCACGTTTCCAGCGCGCACTTCAACCCGGCCGTCACCATCGCGATGGCCGTCATCCGGAAGTTCTCCTGGCGGCACGTCCCCGGTTACGTCGCCGTCCAGATGGCGGGCGGCATCCTCGCCGCTCTCGCCACCTGGGCCATCCACGGCAATGCCGCGCGGAACGTCATGCACCTGGCCGCGACCAACCCGAAGCCCGGTGTGAGCGACGGTCGGGCACTCCTCGTCGAATTCCTGATCACCTTCATCCTGGTCTTCGTCGTCACCGCCGTCGCCACCGACAAGCGCTTCTCGGCCCCCGCCGCGCCCCTCGTCGTCGGCTTCGCCCTCGCCACGGCCGTCTTCATCGGCGGCCCGACGGACGGCGCCGCCGTCAACCCGGCCCGTGGCCTCGGCCCGATGATCGCCTCCGGTTCCTACGGCGGCTGGTGGGTCTCCATCGTGGGCCCGATAGCCGGTGGCATCGTCGCCGCCGTCCTCTACAACACGTTCGTCCGCAAGGGCGAGCCCCCGGCGGTCCAGCAGGAGCCCAGTGCCGACCACGCCCTGGTCGAGAACGGCGTCCGCTGAGCGTTTCCCCGCCCCAGGACCGCGATGACGACGGGAGGTCCCTTGCCGTCGCGACCTAGTG
This sequence comes from Streptomyces sp. NPDC059373, assembly GCF_042751495.1. Classification (NCBI taxonomy): domain Bacteria; kingdom Bacillati; phylum Actinomycetota; class Actinomycetes; order Kitasatosporales; family Streptomycetaceae; genus Streptomyces; species Streptomyces sp. NPDC059373. Next base: position 111,976 of record NZ_JBHYXC010000013.1, read on the forward strand.
CCCCTCCCGGCAAGCTTTGCCCTGTCGCACCGCCCAGCACGCACGCTCGCGGCGTTGGCCAAAAGCCCTGGTAGCTCTCCCCCAAGCTCTCGGCTTCGCTCGAGCAGGGGGGACCCCCATCAAGGACTTCCGGCCGCCTTGCGATCGCATGCACCGGACGACGCTCCTTGACGGGCAAACATTGCCGGTCACAGCACTAGACACCGAGGGCCCCGCCTGAGTACCCGGCGGGGCCCTCGGCGCCATGCGTGGCTGTCGGAAATCCGGGCGACGGCCGCCCACCCGGCTGACACGCTGGCGCACATGACTGCGCCACTGACCGCGAGACAGCGACTTGCCGCCCTGCACAGCTATGCGGCCGTGAACGGTGAGGACTTCACCGGCCAGAACCTTGCTTCCGTCCGCACGTCGCGGCTGCGGTTCACCCGCTGCTCGTTCACCGGCGCAGATCTGCGCCACGCCACTCTGGACGGGTGCTGGTTCAAGTTCTGCGACCTGCGCGGCGCAGACCTGCGCGGGGCCTCACTGCGCGGGGTCAGCCTGGCCGGATGCGATCTACGGGGTGCTGACCTGCGTGACGCAGATCTGACCGACACCGGGTTCGGCAGCGTGAACACCGGCATGCCCCCGCTCGGGCTGACCGACGTCACCGGTGCCCGGTTCGAGGGAGCGGCCCTGCGCAATGTACGGGCGGACGGCGTCATCGGGTGGCCACCCGATGAAGCAGCGGCAGCGCTCCGGTGACTTCGACAACGTGGGCCGGTTCAGGCGGGGATCGCGGCGTCGACCACCGCGGCGGCCACGGTGCGGGCCGCTGTCTCGGCGCTGGGGTCGCGGTCCAACCAGGCGCTGATCCCGGCGCCGTCGTACAGGAGCACCAGTTGCTGGGCGAGTGACTTCGCGTCTTGGGCGCCCGCCTGCTGGGCGAGGTCGAAGAACAGGTCGTGCAGCCAGGACCGGTAGTTCTGCGCGGCCTGTTCGACGACACCGCCGGGGGAGGCGTCGGCGCTCGCGCTGATGAAGGCGCAGCCACGGAATCCCGGCTCGGTGAACGACAGACCCTGCACCTCGAACGCGCCGACCAGGCGTTCTTTCGGGGTGTCGTAACGCGCTTCGAGCTCGCGCGCCATGCGCTCGGCGGTCGCGGCGTGCCGCGCCTGAAGGTAGGCCCGGACCAAACCGTCCTTACTGCCGAACGCGCTGTACAGCGTTGCCTTCGCGACTCCGGCTCGCTCGATGACCCGGTCGATCCCGACCGACTGCACACCCTCGGCGTAGAACAGTTCGTTGGCGGCAGCCAGCAGCCGGGCCCGCGCCGCCGCGCTGCGCTCCTGCGGGGAGAGCACCTTCTCAGACATACCCACACGGTAGCAGACAGGTCTGTCTGTCTTCAATTCCTCGCGTGTCCTTGTTGACATAGTCAGACGGGTCTGTCTAGGTTGGAGACGTTGCCAGACAGACCGGTCTGGATAACAATTCCGAAAGGTGCATCCCATGTCTGCGGAGCGCACAAACAACCTCGACCTGCACCCCCTGACCGCCCTGGTCACCGGGGCCACGTCCGGCATCGGCCGGGCAGTCGCCAAGCGGCTGGCCGCCGACGGCATGTCCGTCGTCGTGGCCGGCCGCAACGCCCAGCGCGGCGCCGACACCGTCAACGAGATCACCTCCGCCGGCGGCCACGCACGATTCGTCGCGGCGGACCTCGAGGACCCGGCCGACATCGACCGGCTGGCCGCGGAGGTCGGCGAGATCGACGTCCTGGTCAACAACGCCGGGCTGTCCGTCTGGGCACCGACCGAGGACCTGAAGGTCTCCGACTACGACGCGATGTTCGCCGGCAACGTCCGCGCGCCGTTCTTCCTCGTCGCCGCGTTCGCCCCGGCGATGGCGGCGAAGGGATCGGGCAGCGTGATCAGCATCGGCAGCATGGCCGGCAGTCTCGGCCTGGCCACCGGCGCCGCATACGGCGCGACCAAGGCCTCCCTGGCCTCGATGACGCAGGCCTGGACGGCCGAGTACAGCGGCCGCGGCGTCCGCTTCAACACCGTTGCCCCCGGCCCGGTCTACACCCGGCCCGAGGCCCGCGACCTGTTCGACGCGCTCGCCGCGACCACCGCGATGAAGCGCGCGGCCGAGCCCGCCGAGATCGCCGAGGTCGTCGCGTTCCTGGCCTCGTCGAAGGCCAGCTACGTCACCGGCGCGACCATCGCCGTCGACGGCGGCCGCACCGCCATCTGAACCTGCCTGCTCCGAGAGGACAACACTCATGAGCAACACCGTGTACGGCCTGAGCGTCGACGCCGCCGACGCCGAGAAACTCGCCCACTTCTGGGCCGAGGTACTCGGGCGGGACACCGCCTCAGGCGCCGGCCCCGAATTCGCCACACTCGGCCCGGACGGGGCCACCCCGCGGCTGAGCTTCCACCAGGTCCCCGAGCCGAAGTCGGTGAAGAACCGGCTGCACCTCGACCTCATCAGCAGCACCTTCGAGGCCGAGTCGCAGCGGCTGGTCGCGCTCGGCGCGTCCCGGATCCGCGACGTCGCCCAGGGCTCCGCCCGCTGGACGACATTCGCCGACCCCGAGGGCAACGAGTTCGACCTCATCGCCGGCTGAGACAAGGAGTGACAAGGAGTACTGCCATGGAGTACGCACCGAGCCCGAGCGAACGAGTCCGTGACCAGGTCGCCCTCTACGAGGCCACCGACGGCCGCGAAGGCGGAACGCTGGAGGGCCGTCCGGTCGTCATCCTCACCACCAGGGGTGCGAAGACCGGCAAGATCCGCAAAACCCCCCTGATCCGGATCGAACACGACGCCACCTACGCCGTGGTCGCGTCCGCCGGCGGCGCGCCGGAGCATCCCGCCTGGTACCGGAACGTCCTGGCAGATCCGGTGGTGCGCCTGCAGGACCACGACCGGATACACCTGGTTCGGGCGCGGGAAGTATCCGGCGAGGAGAAGGCCCGCTGGTGGGGCATCGCCGAAGCTCACTGGCCGCATTTCCCCGAGTATCGCGAGAAGGCGGCCGGCCGCGACATTCCGGTACTCGTCCTCGAACCGACCGACAAGGGGTGAGTCGGCACCCGGCATGCCACCGTCTGTCCGCGGGCAGGCGCTGCGACGCTGAGGGAGCATGGGCGTGGACGTAGGTGCGCCCGGGGCAGCAGCAGGAGGGAGTTGCCGGTGGGGTCCGTGCTTTCGGTCGCCTTCGCGCTGTTGGCCGCGGTCAGCAATGCGACGGCGACCGTTCTGCAGCGCCGGGCGGCGCTCGACGTGCCGCTCGACGAGGGTTTCCGGCTGAAGCTGCTCATCGATCTGCTGCACCGGCCGGTGTGGCTGGGCGGCATGGCCGCGGTCCTGGCGGCGGCGGGTTTCCAGGCGCTGGCCCTGGTCAACGGGGCGCTGTCGGTCGTACAGCCGATCTTCGTACTGGAGCTGCCGTTCGCGCTGCTGATCGGCGGAGTGGTGCTGCAGCGGCGGGTGACCCGGGACGGTTGGGTCGCCGTGGCCTGCATCGCGGCCGGGCTAGGGATGGCACTGGCTGCCGCGGCTCCGACGGACGGGACCGATCGGCCCACGGGGCCCGGCTGGGTTCTGGCGATCGTCTGCTGCGCCGGGACCATGGCGGTTCTCGTCCGCATCGCGCTGCTGCGTCCCGCGGGGCGCGTGCGGGCGACCTGCTTCGGCGCCGCGGCCGCTATCGGCTACGCACTCACGGCAGCCCTGATCAAGGACGCCACCCACGCCTGGCAGACCGGCGGCGCCACCGGCTTCTTCCTCGCCTGGCAGACCTACGCCTTCGCCGCCGCCGGGGTGTGCGCCCTGTTCCTGCTCCAGAACGCCGTCCAGTCCGGTCCTCTGGTGGCATCCCAACCCGCCCTCACCCTGGGCGACGCCTTGGTCAGCCTTTCGCTGGGCGTCACCTTGTTCGGAGAGGGGGTACGCACCGGCTGGTGGCTGATCCCCGAGGTGGCCGGGGTCGCCCTGGTCCTCTACGGAGCAGTACACCTCGCCCGGATCCCCCTCACCCAGGCCCTGGTCGCGCCGCCTGCCGGCCCGGACCGATGAACCCGCCGGTGCGTCGGGATGGCTGACAGGACCTCACGCGTCCGGCTGGTCGGGGACGGCAGCAGGCATGGCGGGGGCGATGTGGGGGGAAGCGCGTTCCATGACGAAGACCGGTCTCCCGGACGGCATCCGGGCCTGCCTGTTCGACCTCGACGGTGTGCTCACCAAGACCGCGGTCGTCCACGCCGCCGCCTGGAAGCAGACCTTCGACGACTTCCTGCGCCGCCGCGACGGCGACGGATTCCGCCCTTTCGACTCGGTGGCCGACTACGACGAGTACGTCGACGGGCGCCCGCGCGCCGACGGGGTGCGGGCCTTCCTGGCCTCGCGGGACATCGAGCTGCCCGAGGGCGCCGCCGACGATCCCCCCGACCGGGACACGGTGCACGGCCTGGGCAACCGCAAGAACGTGCTCCTGCTGGAGAAGATCCACAAGGACGGCGTCGAGGCGTACCCGGGCTCCGTCCGCTACGTCGAATCCGTGCGCGCGGCCGGTCTGAGGACAGCCGTGGTCTCCTCCAGTGCCAACTGCCGTGACGTCCTGGTCGCCGTTGGCATGGACAAGCTCTTCGAGGTGCGGATCGACGGTGTCGTGGCCGCCGAGCGCAAGCTCCCCGGCAAGCCGCACCCCGACACCTTCCTCGAGGCCGCGCACGAACTCGGCGTCGAGGCAGGCGCGGCGGCCGTCTTCGAGGACGCCCTGGCCGGGATGGACGCCGGCCGGGCCGGCCACTTCGGGCACGTCGTGGGGGTCGACCGGGTCGGCCAGGCCGACGCCCTGCGCGCGCACGGCGCCGACATCGTCGTACAGGACCTCGTCGAGCTGCTGGAGGAGGACGCGTGATCAGCCACTCCTCCTTCACCGTCGAGCCCTGGTCCCTGCGCGAGACCGGGCTCGACCTGGACGTGATCGCGCAGAGCGAGTCGGTCTTCGCCCTGTCCAACGGCCACGTCGGCTGGCGCGGGAATCTCGACGAGGGTGAGCCGCACGGCCTGCCCGGCTCCTATCTCAACGGCGTCCACGAACGGCATCCGATGCCGTACGCCGAGGCCGGTTACGGCTTCCCGGAATCCGGCCAGACGGTCATCAACGTGACCGACGGCAAGATCATCCGGCTCCTGGTCGACGACGAGCCGTTCGACGTGCGCTACGGGCGGCTGCGCTCGCACGAACGCGTGCTCGACCTGCGCAGCGGGCTCCTGCACCGGACCTGCGAGTGGACGTCCCCGGCGGGCAGCACCGTCAGGGTGCGCTCCACCCGGCTGGTCTCCCTCACGCAGCGAGCCATCGCCGCCATCTCCTATGAGGTGGAGGCGCTGGACGCCGACGTCCGCCTCGTCGTCCAGTCCGAACTGGTGGCCAACGAGCAGTTGCCGCAGGCCAACGGCGACCCCCGGGTCTCCGCCGTGCTGGAGTCCCCGCTGCAGCCCGAGGAAGACCTCGCCGAGGGCACCCGACTGCGCCTGGTGCACTGCACCGCCCTCAGCGGCCTGCGGGTCGCCGCCGCCGCCGACCACCTCGTGCACGGGCCGCCGTCCACCCGGACCTCCAGCGAGAGCAACGAGGACACCAGCCGGTTCACCATCACCTCCGAGCTGGCGCAGGGGGAGACACTGCGGCTGGTGAAGCTGGTCTCCTACGGCTGGTCGAGCGTGCGCTCGCTGCCTGCCGTACGCGACCAGGTGGAAGCCGCCCTCGCCGGCGCGCGCGCCACCGGCTGGCAGGGTCTGGCCGACGAGCAGCGCGGCTACCTGGACGACTTCTGGGCGCGCGCCGATGTCGAGATCGACGGCGACGCCCAGATCCAGCAGGCCGTCCGCTTCGCCCTCTTCCACGTCCTGCAGGCCGGCGCCCGCGCCGAGCAGCGCGCGATCCCGTCCAAAGGCCTGACCGGCTCCGGATACGACGGGCACTCCTTCTGGGACACCGAGAGCTTCGTCCTGCCGCTGCTCATCTACACCTCCCCGGACTCCGTCGCCGAAGCGCTGCGCTGGAGGCAGGCCACCCTCCCCGCCGCCCAGGACCGCGCCCGCACACTGGGCCTGCGGGGAGCCGCCTTCCCCTGGCGGACCATCGACGGCTCCGAATGCTCCGGCTACTGGCCGGCCGGCACCGCCGCCTTCCACATCAACGCCGACATCGCCGACGTCGTCGTACGCTACGTCTCGCTCACCGGCGACGAGGACTTCGACCGCGAGACCGGTGTCGAGCTGCTGGTGGAGACCGCCCGACTGTGGCGCTCCCTCGGCCACCACGACCCCGACGGCCACTTCCACATCGACGGGGTCACCGGGCCCGACGAGTACAGCGCCATCGCGGACGACAACACCTACACCAACCTCATGGCCCAGGCGAACCTGCGGGCCGCCGCCGACGCTGTCGAGCGCCACGTGGAGCAGGGCGCGGCCCTGGGCGTCGACGCCGAGGAGACCGCCGCCTGGCGGGACGCCGCCGCGGCCATGACCGTGCCGTACGACAGCGATCTGGAAGTCCATGAACAGTCGGCCGGCTTCACCCGCCACCAGGTCTGGGACTTCGCCGGCACGCCGCCCGAGCACTACCCCTTGTTGCTGCACTTCCCGTACTTCGACCTGTACCGCAAGCAGGTGATCAAACAGGCGGATCTGGTCCTGGCGATGTTCGTATGCGGCGACGCCTTCGACGACGAGCAGAAAGCGCGCAACTTCGCCTACTACGAGCAGCTGACCGTACGGGACTCCTCCCTGTCGGCGTGCATCCAGGCCGTCATGGCCGCGGAGGTCGGCCACCTGCGCCTGGCCTACGACTACCTGGGCGAAGCGGCTCTGATGGACCTCAACGATCTGGAGAAGAACACCCGCGACGGCCTCCACATCGCCTCCCTCGCCGGCGCCTGGACGGCCCTGGTCGCCGGCTTCGGCGGACTGCGACAGCGCGGCAGGGTCCTCGACTTCGCACCCAGACTGCCCGAGAAACTCAACCGCCTGGCCTTCACGCTGCAGGTGCTGCGCCGCCGCCTCCACGTCGAGATCACCGACGCCCAGACCGCCTACACCCTGGTAGAAGGCGAACCGCTGGAGATCCGCCACTTCGGCCAGCCACTCACCGTCTCCGGCAAGAGCCCGCAAACCCGCCCCACGCCGGCCGCAACCACCCGCCCAGCCCCGGAGCAACCTTCCGGCCGCGGCCCCCGCCCTCGCTGAACGCCTGGGCGGCAGCCGCTTGTTGGAGGGGCGTGCGCATGGTCCCGGACCTGTGCGATCAGGCAAGATGTTCGAGTGCCCAGACGCAGACCGACGCCACCCATGCCCCCGCCCGGCGATGATCCTCTTCTGGCGCAGGCGCTCACGGATCTGTCCTGGTACGAACGCAGCCGTGACCGTGCGCGCCGATGGCATTGGGCCACCGAACTGAGCGCCCTGATCACCGGGGCTGCCACAGTCGTCGCCGCAGGCACCCGGGCGCCTGCGATCGTCACCGCCAGCGTGGCCGGGGCAACCGTCTTCATCGGCGGCGCCCGCCAGGTCTACGGCCACACCGAGCGCCACGTCGTTTCGGCGGAGGCCTGGTTGAGGCTACGTCTGGCGATCCAGCGCTACCAGCTGATTCCCGAGGCGGAGCGGGACGCGGACAGCCGTCAGCGCCTCCTCGAAGAGATGGAGGCGACCGCGACCGCCGAACTGCAGGACTGGGCCGCCTACCGCCGTGCGCAGCGGACGGCGTCCAGGCCGGGTGCTCAGTAACACGCCCTGAACAAGCTCAACCGACCGGGGCTTTGTCGCGCAGGAACCCGAGCAGCAGGTCGGTCACGGCGGAAGGCCGTTCCAGGCCGGGCAGATGGCCTGCCCAAGGCAGTTCGACATGCCGGGCGTCCGCGAGAAGCTCAGGCAGTTGGGCAGCGATCCGCCGGAAGTCCGCCACGTCGTGCCCGCCCGACACGGCAAGGCAGGGAACGTGGATTGCCGACAGCTCAACCTCGACTCTGATCGGCGCGAACTCCTTGTCGGCTGCCAGTTGCACCTCGAAGGCATGCCGCTGCATCTGGCGCACCGCATCCCGAGCAGCCTCGTCGGCGTCCGGACCGAGCCAGGTGTCGACATTGAGTTCCACCGCACCCGCGATGTCGCCGGCCTCGATCAGCGCGTCCTCCCGCTCACCGAATGCGCGCAGTTCAGCGGTGGGTTCATGGCCGGGACGCCCAGAGCACAGCAGAGCCATCGCGCTCACCCGTTCGGGCCGACGCGCGGCGATCTCCAGGGCCACCCGCCCGCCGTACGACGACCCGACCAGTACGGCCTGCCCGACGCCGAGGGCATCCAGGAGCTCCACCACATCCTCGGCATCACTGTGGGGCCGGTCTGCGACGGGAGTCCCGCCGAACCCCCGGAAGTCGCAGCGCACCAGCCGGTAACCGCCATCGAGCAATCCCGGCCACTGCGCATCCCACATCCGCCGGTCACACACTCCGGAATGCAGCAGGACCACCACAGGACCGTCTCCGGCCACCTCATGAGAGAGCGTCATCCGGCAGACCCTACGCAGCCGATCCTCAACGCACATCCGAATATCGCCATCGCTGAATCCGGCCCCGGCTGCGTAGGCGCCTTTCGTCAGCGCGGGCCGTCGGAACGCTTCCGGTGGAGGGTGAACTGCTCGAACACCGACAGCTCGCCGTATGGCTTGTTCACGTTGTAGTAGGTCACGTGCAGCCGCGTGGTGTCGCCGGGGCGCGAGCCGGGGTCGACGGTGAACGCCGCGAAGCCGTAAGGGTGGTCGAGGTCCCGTACCCCGGTCCAGACGGCCTCCTCCTTGACGTACGTGGAGGTGCGCTTGCCGTTCGATCCCGCGGTCGCGGAGACCGCGGTGATGACCTTGCCGGTGCCGTCCTTGAAGAAGGCGCCGTTGGTGTTGCCGGAGACGCCTCCACCGCCGAGCACCATGTGCACGGTACCCAGGGAGGTGTCGATGGAGTCCGTCGCGGTCGACACCGGATTCGGGGTGAGCGTCTCGGTGCCGGAGACGACACCGCGTACGGCGAGGGACCTCTCGTAGTTGTGCTCGTGGCCGCACACGACCAGATCGACGCCGTACTTGTCGAACAGCGGGCCGTATTTCTGGCGCAGACCCAGGTCCGCGCCGTTGGCGTCGGAGGAGCTGATCATCACCTGGTGCATGGCGACGACCACCCAGTCGATGTCGCGGGAGGATCGCGCCGCCTTCAGCTCCCGTTCCAGGAAGGCGAGTTGGCGGCCTCCGGAGTAGCCGGAGATGTAGACGTCGCCACCGTCCTGGAGGCAGTTGTCGTCGTTCTGCAGCACGATCACCCGGACCGAGCCGGCGGTGAACGCGTACCAGAGGTTGGCGAGTTCGGCGTCGGTCTCGGTCGAGGGCAGTGAGAAGTACGTCTGGTACGCGCCGAGTCCGACCGGGCCGTTGGCGCTCTCGATCTCGTGGTTGCCGGCGGCGGGCATCCACGGGCGGAAGCGGGCCGACCGGGTGTTGTTGGTGAAGAAGTTGTTCCAGGTACGGACCCGGTCGACGTCGAGGTTGGCGTAGCACAGGTCGCCGTTGAGCAGGTGGAACAGCGGCGCGATCTGCTCGACGCCCGTCACGATGTCCTTGGTCGCGGGCGTGGAGTTCGCGTCGAGACCCACGGTGCCGTCGGCCTTCCACGTCACCTGGGGCGCCGACTGGTCGCCGAAGCTGGTGAAGGTGAAGGGCGCCCGTCCACGCGGGGCGGTGCGGAAGGTGCCGCTGTCGGGGGTGGTGCCTTCGTGCGTGACCATGTACACGTAGTCGGTGCCCGGCGTCAGCCCGGCCAGGGCCGCGTGGTGGACGTACACAGTGCGGCCCGACTTGCCGTCGGTGTAGGTGCGGGTCCGCGCGTCGGCCGCTGATCCGAAACCGTGCTCCAGCGTGCCGTACCACACGCGCGGCTTGTTGACCGGGCCGTCGGTGAGCCAGGAAACCGTCATCTGCCTGCTGGGATCGGCACCGAACGTCAGGTGCAGGCCCTGCACCGGCGATGCCCCGGCCGAGTCCGGCGTGATGTGGAACGCGGGGGCGTCGCCGAGGGGCGCCGCCTGCGCTGTGCCGGCACCCAGCAGCGGGGACGCGGCCGCCCCGGCGCCCACGGTCCCGAGCAGCCCCAGGGCGTGGCGGCGGCTGAGTCCTCTCGGTGAATCCGACGAATCCGGCGTACCCTCGCGTGCGTCCATCGCTGTACCTCCAGGCTGGCTCCGTGGCTTACCGAAGACTGACGCTCACCGGCGACCACCGGCTGAACGCGGCCTTGCGCCCGTAAGGCCGTGAGGGAACTCATCGCCCCCGGCGGCGAAGCCGCATCAATAGCGGACCGGGAGGGCGAGAAGCCCACGGGCACGCATCGAGGGACGCCGGCGCAACTCCTCCTGTGGGACGTCGAGTACGAGTCGCGGGAACCGGTCCAGGAGCGCGGTGAGTGCGATCTCGGTCTCCAGGCGGGCCAGCGGGGCGCCGAGGCAGTAGTGGATGCCGTGACCGAGGGCCAGGTGACCGGTGGCGTCGCGTGCGATGTCGAGCCGGTCGGGGTCGGTGAAGCGGTCCGGGTCGCGGTGGGCGGCGGCGAGCGACAGCAGGACGGTCTCGCCCGCCGGGATGGTCACGCCGCCGATGGCCATGTCCTCGGTGGGGAAGCGGCGGATGGCCAAGGGCGCCGGGCCGTCGTAGCGGGCAAGTTCCTCCACCGCGCCGCCTGTTCGGCCGGGGTCGGCGCGCAGCGCGGCCAGTTGGTCGGGGTGGCTGAGCAGGGCCAGGGTGGCGTTGCCGATGAGATGGACGGTGTTCTCGTACCCGGCGAAGAGAATCAGGAAGGCCAGGGACATCAGCTCGTCCTCGCTCAGCCGGTCCTCCTCGTCGCGTACGGCGATCAGGGCGGAGAGCAGGTCATCGGCCGGACTGGTGCGTTTGTCGGCGACCAGCTGGGTGAAGAACGCCAGCATGCTGCCGACGGCCTCCTTCGCCCGGGCCGGCTGCGCCGGGTCCGGGGCGACCAGGGCGTCGGTCCAGGCCCGGAAGTCCTGCCGGTCCGCCGGGGCGACGCCCAGCAGGTCGCAGATCACGGTGATCGGCAGCGGCGCTGCGTACGTGGCGATCAGGTCGGCCCGGCCGTGCGGGGCGATGGCGTCCAGCAGTTCGTCGGCAGTGCGCCGGATCGGGTCTCGCAGCTGTTCGATCCTGCGCGGAGTGAACGCCTGCGACACGAGCCGCCGGATGCGGGTGTGGTCCGGCGGGTCCATGTTCAGCAGGTTCGCGTCCAGCGCCGGCGGCAGCGCGAGGCCCCGATACCCGCCGGGCAGCGCGTTGCGCTTGTCCAGGGAGAGCCGGGGGTCTCCAAGGGCCTGGCGGACATCGTCGTACCGGGTGACCACCCAGGCCGGCATGCCATCCGTACCGGCGATCCGGTGGACGGGGCCGGCCTGACGCAGCCGCGCGTACACGGCATACGGGTCGGCGATCAGCTCGCCGGGGTCAATGTGCGGCTCCTGGCCGGGGGCTGTGGTCGGCATGCGTTCACCCTAGACAGCGGGTGGCCACCGGGGATGCCGGACCCTGTCAGCCGAGCAGTCGCAGCCGGGTCCCGGCGATACCGATGCGGACCACCTGGCCCCAGGTCAGGTGCAGTGCGTCGGCCTCGATGCCGTCGCCGAAGGCGACCAGACGGTCGGATTCGACGGTGAGCGAGAGCCGTTGGTCCTGGGCCAGGACGCCGTGGACCTGCTCGGTGCCGGTGGTGGGGGAGGGCCAGGCCTCGCGGACGAACCAGGCCAGTTCGGGACCGGCCGGGGCGGGGAGCGGCAGCGGGCTGCCACGTTCCAGCCAGGCGGACCGGCACCAGCCGGTGGCGCCGGTGCCGGTGCCGACGAGCACGCCCGAGCTGGCTTGCGGCTCGGGGGTGCTGCCCGCTTCCAGGCGGTAGCGCGCGGTCTGGTGCCCGGGCTGGCCGAGGTAGATCTCGTTGAGGGCCAGGAGCCGTTGGGTGTCGTCGGCGACGGCCTCCACCATGGTGCGCGGTTCCAGCCGGCCCTCCAGCCCCGGCGATGCGGCGGCGCGCAGCAGTTTGGCGGCGTCCGTGGCGCGGTGGCGGACCAGGACGCCGGGGTTGCGGCCCGGTTCGGCGTCGATGCCCAGCACGGGCTGTCCGTCGAGGTACTTGGCGGCGTTGGCGACCAGCCCGTCCTGCCCGACGACGACCACGATGTCGTCGGGCGCGAACAGGAAGCGGGCCAGGTCGCCGCGCTCCACCCGGGCGTGCCGCCAGTCCGCCGGGACCGCTCCCGCGACCTGCGCGAGCGCGGCTTCGGTGAGCCGGTGCCGGCGCTCCACCTCCTGGATGGCCCGTCCCCGGGTGCGGAGGAAGAACTCCGCCTGGCCCCGGGTGCCGTGACGGTCGATCAGCTCCTGGTACTCGGTGCGCCGGTGGACCAGGACGGCGCGCGGGGCCAGGCTCATCGGGTCAGCCTGCCCAGCAGGTCGGTGACCAGATCCGGGGTCAGCGTCAGATGCTCCACCTTGGGCAGGTTGCCGGCCAGCTCCATGAGGGCGAGCGCGTGCAGCACGGCCGGGTCGACCCGCTGATGTGCGGTGAGCCGGTCGGCCTCGGCGGCGGCTGTGGCTGCGCCGAGTGTGCGTACGGCCTCGGCCTCGGCGGTGGCCAGGGTGGTGCGGCGGCCGGCTTCGGACTCCGTACGGACGGTTGCGGCGGCGGCCTCTTCTTCGGCCAGGCGGCGGGCATTGGTGCCCTGCTGGGCGACCAGCTGCTCCTCGCGGCGGGCGAGTTCGATTTTGCTCTCCAGCTCGTTCTCGGAGATCGCCCGCTCCCGCTCGACGGCGACGGCACGTCGCTCGTACGTCGCCCGGTCCGCCTCCTGCTGGATCTGCTCGCGGGCCGGAGTGCGCAGCGCCCGCTCCACCTCGGGCTCGGGCCGCAGTGCCACCACGCGTACGGCGAAGACCTCGAGTCCGGTCTCGGCCAGTCGCGGCTCGGCGGCCAGCCCCTCAGCCATCCGTGCCCGCACCTCGGCGACGCCGTTGACCAGCGCGTCGGCGAGGCTGGTGCGGGCCAGCAGGTGCAGGGCGTGCTGCTGGGCGGTCTCGGTGAGCAGCGTGCCGATCTGCTCCAGCGGCGCGGCGCGCCAGACCCCCGTACCGGGGTCGATGCTGAAGTCGAGCCGGGTCGCCGCGGCGGCCGGTTCGGTGATCCGGAACGTGACGGTTGCCTGCACCGTGACGTCCTGGAAGTCGGCGGTGCGGGCATGGAAGAGCATCGCCAACTCACGGTCGTCGATGGGCACTTCGGAGAGAGCGGCAACCAGTGGACGGAACCAGAAGGCGATCCCGGCGCCGTCGTGGGCGAGTTGGCCGCGGCGAAGGTGGCGGATGTGCGAGGTGGGTGCTGCGCGCAGGTGTCGCAGTCCGAAGCGCTTGCTGATGTCGGCCATGGCGGCCCCCCTTGTCGTCAGTAAGACGATAGCGAGAGCCGACCTTTATCGTCAAGGTGACCCTATCGCCCGAGCGGCGGCGCCGTCGGGGGTCCGCGCCCGAACAGCCGGGTGCCCCGCGGCCGGTGCTCGCCGCCGTCAGGCCGCCCGGCTCAGGCCGCCCGGTTCAGGCTGCCGGGCGGGCGAGCTGGGTGTCCAGGGCGGCGAGGAGCCAGTCGTGGGCGGCGCCGGGGGTGGGGTGCGACGGGCCGGTCAGTTCGGCGGTGAGTTGCCAGTAGTGGTCGATGCGGGGATCCGCGGCGAGCAGGCGGCCGAGGTGGTGGCGGAAGGCGGGGGTGTCGCGCGTGCCGCGTGAGCGGGCATAGGCGGAGACGAAGCAGTCGAGTGCCCCGCCCTCGTGCGGTGGCCGCTGGGCCCGCAGCTCCGGCGATGCCAGCGCGTACGCCTCGCGGAGGCCGTCGTAGAGCACGGCAGGGCGGTAGCCCTTGTCGGGCCGGTGTGCCGCGGGCTGGCCGCGATCGTCGCCGCTGCAGGGGGCGGAGACGAAGGCGTGGAGCCGTGCGAAGGTCAGTACCTGGGCCGGGATCGGTTCCGCGGGGGGCTGCGGAACCGCCTCTTCGAGGATCGCGGAGACCAGCCGGGCCGGGAGCCGCGGAGGCAGCCAACGGCGCCAGAAACGCGCCAGCGCGGCCGTGGTGGGCGGGGCGGACACGGCGCCGATCAGGCGTAGCCGCTCGGTGCGTTCCTCGGGGGTGCAGTCCTGGAGCAGTTGGAGGGCGGCCTCCCGCCAGCGAAGGGCGGCCAGCCGGGAACCGAGCTCCCGCAGCTGCCCTGCGATGACGTCCTCCAGCGCGTCCTCCTGGTCGAGGATCCGGGCCACGTCCGGGACCGGCAGGTCGAGGGTGCGCAGGGAGCGGATCGTACGGAGCCGGTCGAGCGCCTCGGGGCCGTACCGGCGGTGGCCGCCGGCGCTGCGGGCGGCCTCGGGAAGCAGGCCGCGGTCCGAGTAGAAGCGAACGGTCTTGACAGTGACGCCCGCACGCTCGGCGAGCTCTCCGATGGTCCACAGGTTGTCAGGGGGCACGGCTTGAACCTCCCTCAGGGGGAGTTCCTACCGTACCGGCGACGACGAGACTGCGAGGAGACGTTCATGACGGCATTCATCCTGGTGTCGGGCGCCCACACCGGCGGCTGGATCTGGCACGAAGTGGCCGGTCGGCTGCGGGAGTCGGGAGCCGAGGCATATCCGGTGACGCTCACCGGCATGGGTGACCCCAGCCATCCGGCGGGGCCGGAAACGGACCTGGAAACGCACATCCAGGACCTGCTGCGGCTGATCGACCACGTGGATGCGCCGGAGGTGGTGATGGTCGGTCACTGCTACGGCATCCGCGTCGCACTGTGGTTCTTCTCCGCCGGCGCGCTGCTGTCGGCGGACTGGCTCGCGGCGCCCCCGTCATGGCTGCGGTGCGTGGCGGCGACCTATCCCGTCCTCGCGCCGCTGCCGAACTGGGGGCTCGCCGAATCCCGGTTCCGCCCTGCGGCCACCGTACGTAACGCGGGGCAGTTGCCGATCGTGGTGACCCGGGTGGGGCTGGAGCTCGCGGAGATCGCGGTCACGGTCGAGGAGTTCCTGACCGCCGCCGGCGACTGCAAAGCCCATGTCGAGGTGGTCGACGTACCGCTCGGCCACCACGGGCTCGAGACGATCGACCGCACCGACCAGGCGCGCGACGCCGTGGCCCGCGCGGTGCGGTCCGTGCTGGGGCACCTGCGGAGCTGAGGCGCCGCAGCGGGGGCGACGGCGTCACCCCCGCTGCTCGCCACGGAGGAACAGGCCCGCCAGGAGCGCCCCGACGAGGACGATCACCGCGTTGACCAGGACCGCTGTGCTGACGCCCTCGAGGATCGCGTCGGCGTTCCCCGAGCCGCCGGTGCGGGCGGTGACGATGGCGCTCATGATCGGCGTGCCCATGGTGATGCCGATCTGCTGGGTCATGGTCGCCACGCCGGTCGCCATGCCCTGCTCGGCGTCCGGCAGGCCGGACGTCGCGGTCACCATGAAGCCGACGATGACGAGCATGTTGCCCACGCCGCCGACGAAGGTGGCGACCAGCAGCAGCCACAGCCGGCTCCGGTCGGCGCCGAGCCCGAGCAGCGACGCCGTGGCGGCTGCCTGGACCAGACCGCCGGCGACCAGGGTCGGCGTCGTACCGATCTTCCCGATCACGCGGGCGGCGGTGACACCGCCGGTGACGGTGCCCAGGCCCAGGACGGCGAAGGACAGTCCGGCCGCCAGCGGCGAGAAGCCGAGCACCCTCTGCAGGTAGAGCGTCATCAAGAAGACCAGCGAGGTCTCGGTGACGAAGGCGATGAGACCGGCCAGGTTGCCCCAGATCACCGTTCGGCGCTGGAGAACGCGCAGGGGCACCAGAGGCTGGGCCGACCGCTTCTCCACGACGTAGAACGCCACCAGCAGCACCACACCGAGCGCCAGGGCGATCAGCGCGGTGGTGTCACCGAAGCCGTACTCGCCCGCCATGGTCAGGCCGTACACCAGGGCCAGCAGACCGACCGTCACGCTGACCGCGCCCGGCACATCGAGCCGGGTCCGGGCCGCGCCACGGCTCTCGGCGATCACCCTCGGAGCGATGACCAGCACGGCCAGGGCCACCGGCACATTGATGAAGAACGCCCAGCGCCAGCTCAGCAGATCGGTCAGGACCCCGCCGAGCACGGCACCCGTGGTGAAACCGGCCGACATCAGCGCACCGTTGAGTCCGAGTGCCTTGGCGCGCAGCGGCCCTTCCGGGAAGGAGGAGGTCAGCAGCGACAGCCCGGCCGGAGTCACGGCGGCGGTCGCCAGCCCCTGCGCGACCCGGGCGACCAGCAGCATCTCGGGACTGACGGCGAGACCGCCGACCATCGAGGACGCGCCGAGCACCGCGAGACCGATGAGGAACAGCCGCCGGCGACCGACGATGTCGGCGATCCGGCCGAACAGCAGGGTGAATCCCGCGGCGGAGAGCGCGAACGCGGTGGCGATCCACTGCAGGTTCGCCAGCGAGAAGCCGAGCCCCCTGCCGATCACCGGCAACGAGACATTGAGGATCGAGAAGTCCACGGCGAGCATGAACTGCGCGACCAGCAGGACGACCAGGACCAGCTTCAGCCGACCGGTCAGTCGCTCCGCGGCTGCCGCCGGGCGGGCGGCGGACACCTCGTCGAGTGCGGGCATCGTCGGACTCCGTTTCATTTCACGGCTGTTCACGGCTGTTCAGGGCGGGGGAGAGGGGGATGGGGGACTCATCACCCGTCGGCGAGTCTGTGATCGCCCGCGACGCACAGCCAGTGCCTTGTCCCGCGTACGCATCGGCCGCGTAGGACCGCGGTTCCTACCACCGGCAGGGTCAGGTTCGAGCCGCCCACCCCGCGCCGGCCGGAGCGATACTGATCCGTATGGACACCCCTGCGGAGCTCGGCGAATTCCTGCGCACCCGGCGGGGCCGACTGCGGCCGGAAGACGTCGGGCTGGTCTCGTACGGAGTCCGGCGCCGTGTCCCGGGCCTGCGGCGCGAGGAGCTGGCCCAACTGGCAGGAGTGAGCGCCGCGTACTACACCCGGCTGGAACAGGGGCAGAGCGGCAACGCCTCCGAGGCAGTGCTCGACGCCCTCGCCCGGGCTCTGCGGCTGAGCCACGACGAGCACGCCCACCTACGGAATCTCGCCCGCCCCAACCGCCCCAAGCGCCGTCCGCCGGAGCGGCCGGACCGCGCCAGGACCGGCACCAGGCAACTGATCGCGGCCTTGGACGCCGTGCCGGCGATCGTCCTGAACCGCCGCAGCGAGGTGCTGGCCTGGAACGCCCTGGGCCACGCCCTCATCGCCGGGCACCTGGACTCCACCAGCCCGGACCGGCCCGAGGACCGGCCCAACCTGCAGCGGCTGCTCTTCCTGGACCCGCACACCCGCGAGCTGTACCCGCACTGGGACGAGGAGGCCCGGCGCGCCGTGTCCTCCCTGCGGCTGGCGGCCGGCCGGCACGCGGACGACCGCAGGCTGGCGGAACTGATCGGCGAACTGCTCATGAACAGCTCCGAGTTCGAGGCGCTGTGGTCCCTCCACCCGGTGCGTCACTGCACGGCGGGCACGAAGTCCTTTCACCATCCGCTGGTCGGGGCGATGGACCTGGCCTTCGAGACCCTGCACACCGCGGACGACTCCGGGCACTGGGTGCTGCTGTACAGCGCCGAACGGGGCTCTCCGGCGGAGGCCGGCCTGCGGTTGCTCCGGGAGGTCGCCGTCGACGCGGTGCCCTCGGCCGTCGGCGCGGTCTGAGGAGACCACCCGAGTGGCGGCGCGCAGCGGGCACGTGACGAGGCGCCTGGAAAGGATGGGCGCGGGGCTGAGTCCACGAGCTACGGAGAACCCATGTCCGAGCACCGCCGTTACCGTCGTTTCGCAGGAGCCGGTGCCGTCGCCCTCGCGGCAGCGCTGCTGGTGTCCGCGCAGGCTCCGGGCTCCGTACGGGCTCCCGCCGCCGCACCGCCGGTCACCGGGCCCCGCATCGTCGCCCACTTCGATCTGGCCGCGGGCCAGCAGCCGGAGAACATCGCCCTGGAGCCCGACGGCGCCGCCGACCTGACGTTCAACGCCGCTCACCAGGTCGCCCGCGTCACTCCCGGCGGCCGCGTCAGGATCCTGGCCACCCTCCCCACCGGCGGCGGCGCGACCGGCATCGCCCGCGCCCGCAACGGCACCCTGTACGTCGTCTACCACGCCGGCACCGCCGCCCTCACCGGCGTCTGGTGCCTGGACCGGGGCGGCTCCCTCCACCGCATCGCCGCCCTGCCCGCGACCGGGTTCCCCAACGGCGCGGCCCTCGACGAACGCACCGGCCGCCTCTACGTCGCCGACTCCAAAGCCGGCACCGTATGGCGCGTCAACATCGCCACCGGCCGGGTCACCGCCTGGGCCCACGCCAACGCCCTCACGCCCAACACCGGCCCCACCGCCTCCGGCTACGGCGTCAACGGCGTCAAGCTGCGCCACTCCGCCGTCTGGGTGTCGAACACCGACAAGGGCACCCTGCTGCGCATCCCCGTCCGCCGCAACGGCTCCGCGGGCCGCCTCCAGGTCAGGGCCTCCGGCCTCGGCGGCATCGACGACTTCACCTTCGTCGGCCGCACCGGCTCCGTACTCGCCGCCATCGACGCCGCCGGCAAGCTCGTCCTCCTCACCCCCCGCGGCACCCGCACCACCGTCCTCACCGCCACGGACGGCCTGTCCAACCCCACCTCCGTCGCCCTGCGCGGCACCACCCTCTACGTCCCGAGCGCCGCGTACCTCACCGCCAAGGACCCCAACCTCCTCCTCGCCCGATTCCGCCGCTAGCCGATCTGACCGTCCTGCTCATCGCGGGCCATGCGAATGTTCGGCAGCCTGCCTCGCCAGAACTCGCACTCGCCCGTGGCATTGAAGCCGTACTGCTGGTAGAAGCGAACGGCCCGTTCGTTGTAGGCCGTCACCCATAGGCGCACGGGTGCATCTCCCGCCCACGCGAGGAACTCGCTCATCAGCCGAGGCCCGACGCCTTGCCCCTGGGCTTCGTTCAACAGGTACATGGGCCCAAGCGTGACGTGATCATCCCGTCGGCCGCACAGGATCCCGACGACCTCTGCTCCGGAGCGAACGACACGGCAGAAGAACCTGTCCGGCTGCCGTGTCGCCTCCTCAATGAACTCTCGCCACTGCGCAGTCCCCTCCGCCGTGGTCGCTGAACCCCGGTGCTTCCTGATCCACGTCTCATCGATCCCAGCGTCTTCGTTGGGGTACGTCTGGAGCCAAGCCACCAGGTACATCTGCCCAACGGCTGCCGCCTCATCGGGCCGGGGCGCTTCGATCAGGTGAGACATGGGCCCATTCTTTGACGGCGCGCAAGATGTGTCTGCTCACGCCGCGAAAACGGTTGGTCGTCGTCCATCGCAGCCTGCCAGTGTCGAGCGTCATGGACTGCGTCTTCCGCACCCTCGTTCATGCCGACTCGACCCGGTGGGTCTTTCGCGGACCGACGGCTTGCGCCTTCGCACCGCTCAACCAGATAGCACCCGGCCACGCACTGGTCATCCCGACATCACACTTCGCCGACATCTTCGAGACGCCGCCACAGCTTCTGGCCGAGACCATGGCCATGGTGCGGGAGGTGGCTGCCACGATGCGGCGGGCGCTCGAGTTCTGCCTGGCCTGTGGGGAAGTGGCCGATGAGGTCACGACGGGGTTCCCAACACGGCTGACTATGCTGGCGGCGTGGACATCGTGATACCGCTCTTCGACCGCTTCGAACCGCTCGACGCGATCGGTCCGTACGAGATCCTCGCCCACGTACCGGGGGCGAGGGTGCGGTTCGTCGCCCCTGAGCAAGGACGGATCAGCGACGTGCTCGGGGCGCTCGCGGTGACCGTTGACAGCAGGTATGACGACATCGAGTCCTGCGACGTGTTGATGGTGCCCGGAGGAGTCGGAACCCGGGTGTTGATGAAGGACGACGCCTTTCTCGACTGGGTGCGGCGGATCAACGCCACGAGCGCCTTCACCACCTCTGTGTGCACCGGCTCGCTCGTCCTGGG
The DNA here is from genome assembly GCF_042751495.1 of Streptomyces sp. NPDC059373. Taxonomy (NCBI): domain Bacteria; kingdom Bacillati; phylum Actinomycetota; class Actinomycetes; order Kitasatosporales; family Streptomycetaceae; genus Streptomyces; species Streptomyces sp. NPDC059373. The sequence goes on from NZ_JBHYXC010000013.1 coordinate 132,132, forward strand.
GGCGGCCGGCCTACTCACCGGCCTGGACGCCACCACGCACTGGGCGAGCGTGGCTGAACTGGAGGCCTTCGGCGCCCGCTACAGCACGGATCGGGTGGTCAGACAGGGCAAGATCGTCACGTCGGCCGGCGTTGCATCGGGCATCGACATGGCCCTCCACCTTGCGGCCTGGCTGACCGACGATGCCACTGCCCAAGCGATCCAGCTCTACACCGAGTACGACCCCCAGCCGCCGTTCGACGCCGGTTCGCCGGCCAAGGCATCCCCGGCTGTGATCGCAAGGGCTCGAACTCTTGGCTGACGGCCCACTGTTGGGAGCACTTATCCCTTCCCCGAACCCTCGGTGTCGTGCCGAAGCCAGACATCGGGGGGCGGGGTTCGTACCGGTCGCCGCCGGCCTTGCCGAGAGCTGGAACGCGGTTCAGCCGGTCGACTATCAGTCCATCCCGGCCCCGTGATCTGAATCGGACACACGGTCACCGGCCACCCGGCCCGGCTGCCTTCAACCCCGCACGGGTCACTCGTCGGAGGCCCCGTCCCTCCGTCGCATCGACCGTGAGCCTGCTCAGCCGCGAGGACGGAGGCTTCACCCCGGCCGTCAAGCTGTCGGTCGACCTGCCCGGGCTCGACCAGGCAGCCGCCGACCAGCTTGTACAGACCACCCATCTGGTCTGCCCTCCAACGCCACCCGAGTCAACATCGACGTGGCCCTCGAAGCAACGATCTGAACCGGGTCGGGTGGCTGTGACCTGTGGTGGGTCACATCCCGCGGGTCGGATATCTGCCATGCAGGGGCAGGCGTCACGCCGATGCCGGTACCGAGCCGGGGTGGGTCGGTCAGCGGGGGCTGGGGCAGCGGGTGTCGCGGCGGGGGAGTGTGCCGGTGGTCAGCCAGGCGGTGGCGATGTCACGGGCGCAGTGGTCCGGGGTGAAGCCGTAGACGCCGTGGCCGCCCTGGTCCACGCTGACCATCGTGGCGCGGCGGCCGAGGGCGTGGCGCGTCACCTGGGCCCCCGGGTAGGGCGTGGCCGGGTCGCGGAGGTTTTGCAGAAGCAGAATGTTGCGCGGCCCTTGGTCCGTGATCTTCTCCGGCGCTTCGGGAGCGCGGTGGGGCCAGAAGGCGCAGGGGAAGATGTCGCCGCTCATGGGCCCGGCGACCGGGTAGCGGCGGGAGTCCTCGCGCAGCGAGCGGCGGTACGGGGCGAGGCTACGGGGCCAGCCTCGGTCGTCTTGGCAGACGGTGGCGGCCGCGGAGGGCTGGATGAGTTGGTTGGCCACCGGGTCCAGCACCTTGGCGTACAGCACGCCCAGCGGACCGGCGATCTGCTTGGCTGACGGTGCGCCGGGTGCGTGGGCCAGGAACTGCCAGACCCGTGCCAGGTTGGGGAAGTCGCTGTCCGAGTACAGCCCCTGGAAGGTGAGCTGACGCAGCACCGTGCCGCTCACCCGGTACCGGCCGACGACGACCGGGTGCGGGTCGAGCCGGTGGATGAGCGTGAACAGGATCCGTCCCACCCGCCCGGGATCACGGCCCAGGTGGTAGGTGGCGTCGTGCGCGGCCGCGTACCGGGTGAAGTCCGGGTAGCGCTGCTTGGATCCCAGGCCGAAGAGTCGGAAGCGTTGGCGCCATGTGGCGGAGGTGTCCACGACGCTGTCGAGGATCAACCGGTCGGTGCGGCGCGGGAACATCTGGGCGTAGACGGCGCCCAGGTAGGTGCCGTAGGAGATCCCGTAGTAGGAGATCCGCCGCTCGCGCAGCGCCGCCCGGATGCGGTCCATGTCGCGGGCGTTGTTCTTCGTGTACATCGTCGGCAGCAGCGGTCCCGCGTGCCGGGCGCACGAGCGGGCGACGCTGCGCTGCAGTGCGGCGGTCGCTGAGAACGGCTTGCCGTACAGCGGCGGGGACAGCGGCAGGTTGTTCATCTGGTGGACCGAGAGGTGGCACGAGACGCCCGAACTGGCGGCCAGTCCACGGGTGTCGAAACCGATCAGGTCGTAGTGGGTCCGCACGGACGCCGGCACCGTCGCGCTCCACCACAGCGGCATCGCCACCCCGGGTCCGCCCGGTCCGCCGGGATTGAGCAGCAGTACGCCGCGTCGCCGGCGCGGATTCGTCGCCCGGAGCCGGGAGATCGTCAGTGTGACCTGCGGGCCCTTGGGACGGGCGTAGTCCCGCGGCACCTGCACCGAGGCGCATCGCAGGGGTGAGTCACGGGGAGTCAACGTGGCGGCCGGGCAGGCCTGCCAGACCAGTGGTCCGGCCCCGCCGGGCCGAGCCGCCTGGACGGCCGTCGCGGCGGCCGGGGCACTGGCCGCGAGGGCGACGGCGGTCAACGCGGCGGCCATGACACGGGCCGCCCGGGGTGTCCTGGATCGCGAGCCGGCGGTGGCAGTGGGCGGCACGGATCCTCCAACGGTGGTCTGCACGGCCCGGCCGGCGGCCCGGCCCGGCGCCGGCGCGCTCGCCGGCTACGTTGCCCACCCTGAGGGGCTGTCGGCTCCGAACCGCGGATGCACCCGGCGGACGGGCGACAAGAACACCCATTGAGCGCAGAGCGCGGCTCCCGCCCCCGCGGATTCGGCTCGGCTCGCGGGTGAGCTTCTGTCGCGGAGGGTGGCTCGGGCGGCACTTCCGCCTCCGACGCGGCGGCGAGTATCCGCCGCGCGCCCTCGTGCACGATCTCGTGGCATCGCCGTAGCTCGCAACGGTGTGTTTGGGGTGCGATCCATGGTGTGTTTTGGCTAGGGTGCCTAGGTGGAGGTGGCCCCTGTGCCCAATGAGCAACACGAGCTCTTCGCTGCGGTCGACGCGCTGTTGGAGGAGGCGACCTCCCAGCTGCCGCATCCGGATGAGCGCAAGCGATTGCGTGAGGCGGCGGGCTTGAGTCAGGAGCAGCTGGCGACGGCGCTGCGGGTGCGGCGGGAGACGGTGACCGCGTGGGAGTCGGGCCGCACCGAGCCGCGGCCGCCGAAGCGCGCGGCGTACGTACGGTTCCTGGACGGTCTCGCCGCGCGGTTCCCCGCACCCCGGCCCGCCGCAGGGGAGGCGGCGCCTGCCGTGCCTCCGACCGCTGCGCCCTCTGTACCCACTCCCGTGAAGGCGGCGGCGCCCGCCAGGCCGGTGTCGGCGGCGTCGGCGTCGGCGTCGGCGTCGCAGCGTCCGGTGCCGAAGACGGCCGCCCGCAAGCCTGCCGCCTCCCCGGCCGTCGGGGTGGATCCGCGTTTCGCGAACGGGCCGTTGGCCGTCGTCGACGTCGCGGACGGCGAGGCGCTGGCGTACTGCGTCGGTGGCCTGGTGCTGGACTGCCCGGCCAAGACGATTCCCGCGCTGGTCGAATGGACGCTGGCCGAAGCGAAGCTCGGTGCGCCCCGGCTGCACCCGTCGGGGAAGGACGCGGACCCGCTGGTCATCCTCACCGCCGCGGCCGCCGAACGGCTCGGGCTCCCGGAGCGCCTGGAGGACCGGCGTGGCCTGCGACTGCCGGAGGACCACAAGGTCGTCAAGCAGATCGCGAAGGCGAAGTGGCAGCTCACCCGCCGTGGGTTCGGGCCGTGGGCGCGGATCTACCGCCCGGCTCAGGGCGGCCGGCGCAGTTGCGTGCAGTTCGCGGTCCTGCCGTGGGGCGCGCTCGACTCCCGCTCCTGGGGCGACGCCGACCAACTGCCGCCCGCCGAACTCGCCCAGGTGCTGGGCACCTACGCCACCCGGGTCATCACCCCGCGCGGATCGACCGCCGTCTGCGGCCTGGAGACGATGACCGCGCTGCGCCCGCCGACCCGCGCCGTGAAGGACGAGGAGAGCGGCGCATGGGTGTCCGGGCCGGTGCCCGGCTCGCTCACCGAAGCGGTCGACCCGGCGCCGGTGGAGGCCCCGTCCGAGCACCCGATCGTCGCCGCCGGATACCCGCGCACCCACCAGCGCACCCCGGACGAGGTCCTCGATGAGGAGGCGTACGAGTGGACCCGCGACCCGCAACTGCTCACCGACGCCGAGTGCGCGCGCCGGTACGCGGTCGGCATCGATGTGAACACCGCCTTCCTCGCCGCCGCCAACCGGCTGGTCGTGGGCCTGTCAGCGCCGGTCCACGTCAAAGAGCAGTCCTTCGACAAGAAGACGCCCGGCTCGTGGCTGGTCGACCTGTCAGGCATCGAGCTCGACCCGCGCCTGCCGAACCCGTTCACCCCGCACGGCACCCGCCCGACCGGGCCGGCCTGGTACGCGACTCCGACCGTCGCCTACGCCCAGGAGCTCATCGACACCTTCCGGTTGCCGGTCGCCATCCGGCCGCTGGAGGCGTGGATCCGTACCGAGTCCGGCCCGTACCTGGACCCCTGGTACAAGCACATCAGCGAGGCGTACAAGGCGACGATGGCCGACCTCGGGGTGGTCTCCGAGATGAGCGAGGCCGAGTTCCTGGCGGCGATGGAGACGCACAAGCACCACGACCCGGGCATGGCGGCAGTGCTGTCGGCGATCAAATCGACGGTCAAGGGCGGCATCGGGAAGCTGCGCGAGCGCCCGCAGGGCACGTCCTACACGTTCGGCGAGCGGTGGCCCGCGCTGGAGCGCCCGACCTGGCGCCCCGACATCCGCGCCGCCGTCATCTCCGCGGCCCGCGTCAACATGCACCGCAAACTTCTGAAGACGGCACTCGCCGCCCAGCAGGCCCCGGCCCCGGTCGGTCACCTCACGCTCGCCGAGGACGCGCTGATTCCGGTCGCCCTGCTGTCGGACTGCGCCGTCTACCTGTCCGACGGGCCGAGCCCTCTGGACGTGCTGCCGCACACCGCCGACGGCAAGCCGGCCCCGGGCACCTTCCGGCTCGGCGTCAGCCCAGGCATGGTCAAGCACGAGGGCACCCAGCAGCTGCTGTGGGCCGTACAGATGCTCGATGAAGGACACAACCCCGCCCGGCACATCAAGGGCGACACCGAAGACAGTGGGGAGTAGCGACACCTGATGGGCATCCTGGGCGACAGTCTCGACAACGCCGCGGCGAACAAGGCCACCCGCCCCACCCCCAAGGGCGCGCCCGCGCAGATGCGGTTCCTGGTCAAGCAGGAGAAGGGCACCAAGGCCGTCGCCGACCTGCTGGGCGTCTCCCAGCGCACCGTCGAGCGGTACGTCAAGGGCCAGATCAAGAAGCCGCGCGCGGACCTCGCGGCCCGGATCACCGGTGAGGTCCGCAGGCGATGGCAGCCCCGGGTGAAGGAGAAGGCGAAGAAGCAGGCCGCCACCTCCACCGGCATCATCGTCGAGACTCGGGCGAGATTCGGCTTCACCGCCGCCCCGGGCACCACGGACGACGGACGGATCCGGTTGATCACCCAGCACCTCCCGCCCGAGTACGCCGCCCGCCTGTTCGACGCGCAGGCCGCCGGCGCCACCGACGAACAGCTCCAGGCGGTCGTCGCCGAAGGGCTCCAGGAGCAGTACTTCAAGGACCGCGGCCGCCGCGCCCAAGGCCTCCTGGTCGAGTTCACCGACATCGACTACGTGGAGCTCGACTTCTAGTCCGGTGATAGTCCGGTGACCGGGAAGGTTTGTCGGGCGTGGCGGGCGGACCTCAACTCTTGACGGCCTCTGCGATCTGCAGGGCGGCCTGGGCGGGCGTGAGGTGCGTGGTGTCGACGACCTCGGCCTCGCCGTGTAGCCAGGTGCGGGCCGCCTCGGCGTAGGGCTCAAGGTATTTGAGACGGAATGGGGAGTTGGGGCCAAGAACAGTGTCCCCCTCGATGCGGCCGCGGAGGGTGTCTTGGTCAGCGTGGAGGACGAAGTGCCGTACCGAAATGGCATGTTGGGCGAGGCCCGTGCTGATCTCGCGCCAGTACTGCTCGACCAGGACAGTCATGGGCATCACCAGAGTGCCGCCGGTGTAGTCGAGTACGCGGCGGGCGGTCTCGACGACGAGTGGCCGCCACGGCGGCCAGTGCTGGAAGTTGTCCGTCGCGGGCAGCCCTGGCGTGATGTCCATGAGTGTCTCGCCGACCTTCTCGGCGTCGAACACCCGTGAATCCGGGATCAGCTGCTGCACGAGTGCACTGGTCGTCGTCTTGCCTGCGCCGTGGGTGCCGTTGAGCCATACGATCATGGGACCCAACGCTAGCGCTGTGCGGGACGCGGAAACGGGCACGGCAGAAATCCCCTGGGGGAACGGTCCTGCAGTCCGGCACTACCGGCCCAGGCTCTGGCCGGGCCATCCCTCGGAGTACGCTCCCGCGAGATCGATGACGACGAGGGGCGGCGCCTGCTGCGGATGATCCGCAGGGGCACCGGGTCGGTGGTGACCTGGCGGCGGGCCCAAACCAGTCCTCAGCCCGCGGTCTTGGTCTTGATGAGCGGCGCGTCCCGCGAGAGCTCCCGGAACCCGAGGCCGTAGTACAGCCCGCGCGCCTTGGGATGCCCCGGCGCGCCCAGGCAGACGACCGTCGCATGAGTGGCCCCGGCCTCCCGCGCCAAATGCATCCCGTGCAGCATCATCGCCCTTGCCAGCCCGAGCCGCCGGTAGTCCGGATGCGTTCCGACCGGCTCGAACTCGACGGTCTTGTTCGCCTTGTCGAGCCACATGATCGTCGAGGATGCCATCGTTCCGTCCGGCGCCTCCACCAGGACGTGAAGGTCGCCGCGGTAGGCCGCTGTCTGCCGGACATCCTTGTAGCTTTGGGCCGTGTAGGCCGAGGGAGTCCAGGCGTCCACATGGGCCCGGACCGTGTCCTCCGGTCCGGCCTCGTCGGCGGTGCGGAACCGGAATCCGGCCGGCAGCACCGGCCGCTCCACATCGGTGAGGTCCCGCTCGTTGAGCTGGGTCCAGTCGCCGGTGTCACCGAGCGCCTCCACGTCGGTCTCATAGCCGTGCGCCGCCCATCGCTTCAGAGCGAACTCCTCGGCGCCCGTCGGCAACGCCGTGCGCTCGAGGCCGGCTGCCACACCGTCGTACCACTCGATCACTTCGTCGACCAGTTCGGCGTGGTCGGGATGGACCTGATAACTCAGAGAGGCGCCTGTGACGTCCGTGACCGACCCGTCATTGCGCCTCACCTGGCGCGGAAGAAAGGCCCAGCCCCACGCCACCAATTCGTCACCGGAGAACCACAGCCGACGCGGCCAGGTTGCGCCGTAGGGGGCGCACCCCTGGCCCCAGATCCAGGCCAGCTCCCCGTACGAAGCGCCGGCGCTGATCAGGTCCGGGCGGGTGGCGGTGACACGCTGCGCCAGACCCTGCATGAGCGGTATGTCCGCAGCGGTCAAGAGCTCGACGTCCGTCATGGTGTGCCACTGTGCCAGGACTCCGCAAAGCCGTCGAACCGTATTCCGGGGCCGCCGACCGCAGCAGCCAACAGCGCAACGCGCGAAGCGCATCGTCGTGGCGGCGGAGCCGCTGGCAAGCCGGTCAGCCATGTCTCTCGATTACGCCGGACGACTGCGTGGGAGCCGCTGCCGGCGGGGCGGCCGCATACCCCCTGTCGAGCCGATCTCATCACCAAGGCGTAGCCATCACGGAAGCGCGGTCGCAACCAACTGCGGCGCTCGGTCACAGGGTACCGTCAGCGCGTTGCCACCCAGTCGGCCACGGTCGTGACATCCGCCTGGTGGGGAAACACCTTCTCCGTGAGTACCCGATGCACCTCCGGGTCGGCGTCGAGGCATCCGTCGGCCAGGACGGTGAGGCCGAAGTCCAGGTCGGCTGCTTGGCGGACGGTGGACAGGACGACGCCGCTCGTGGCGATGCCGGTGAGGACGAGGTGGTCGATGTCGCCGGCCCGCAGAACGATGTCGAGGTCGCTGCCGGCGAAGGCGCTGACGCGTCGTTTGGTGACGACGATGTCGCCGGGTTCGGGTGCCACGTCCGGGTGGATCCGGGTGGCTTCGTCGCTCCCGGCCGCTCCCGTGGTGCGCGAGAGCATCGCGCCGAACATCTTGTTGCGGGTGCTGATCTCCGGGTACCCGGGGCGGAACCCGACGACCACGTAGATCACGGGAAGGCCGCCCGCACGGGCAGCGCCGATGGCCTCGCGCAGGCGTGGCAGGTAGGCGGGATCGGGGTAGCGGTCGACGATGACGCGTTGGACATCCATGACGAGGAGAGCGTGCTTGGCCACCGTCATCCTTTCGTACTGCGGAGTCGTACTGCGGAGGTAAGTCATCAGCCGATTACTTAGAACGTATCCGCGCCTCGCGGTCATGTCAACGAGCGATTACTTGATGTCGTCGCAGAGCTATACTGCGGCGGCATGCCGAAGTTCCGTACGGGATGACTTGCGGGGGAGGTCGCCGGTGGTGACGAGGAAAACCAACGGGTCTCCGGACGACGCCGCCGAACCGCATACCCCCGGACAGTCCGCCGAGGGTCCCCGGCGGCGGGACGCGGCAGCGACCCGTCAAGCGCTGCTGCAGGCCGCGCGCGGCCGGTTCGTCCGCCTTGGGTACGACCGCACCACACTCCGGGACGTCGCCGCGGACGTCGGGGTCAACCTCGCACTCATCAAGCGGTACTTCGGCTCGAAGGAGGGCCTGTTCAAGGCGGCGGTGGCGTCCACACCCCGATTCGTGGGAGGTGAAGGCGAGTTCCCCCGAGACCGTGCCGCCCTCGCCGAGGCCCTCAGCCACCAGTTGTCCGCCGGCGCCTGGCCGGAATTCGGCGAGCACCCGGTACTGATGTTGCTGCGCGTCTCCGGCGACGAGCGGGTGGACAGCCTCCGCAGGCAGGCCCTGCAGGACTTCAGCCGACAGGTGCTCGAAGCCTCGGGCCCGCAGCGGCCGGAGGACGACGACAACGAACGGTTGCTGAGGGCGGAACTCGTCGTCGCGCTGGGCGTCGGCGTCGCTGTCGTACGATCCGCCGTTGGCCTGCAGCCCCTGCGCGACGCGACGTCCGACGATCTGATCGGCCCGCTGCGCGATGTCGTCGACAGCCTGCTCGCGCCGCCGGACTGATCAATCACGAGCCTGGCACGGTGTGTGGACTGCCGGCTCTGCTCACCGCCATGCGGTCAGGTCGGCGCCATGCTGAAGTACACCGGCGCCGGCGCCGGCGCCACGGTCGACGGCGAGAAGAGCTGCGTCTGCCCGCCCCTGCCGCAGAGCACCGATCGGTACCGACCCGATGGTCTCAACGACTTTTATGTCGTTCTGAGGGTTGCCGACTCGCTGCGGGCGGGTTCGGTGCCGCCGAACCACCGCTGCGTGGCCGTCCGCAGGGCGTCCAGGTCGGCTGAGTCAGGGTGGGGTGAGGCTGATGCCCATGCCACATAGGAGTCGGGACGAAGCAACAGTGCGGTGGCCGCGGGTGCGGGGGACTGGGGTGGTGCGGTGACGATGTCCACCCGGTCGTGCCAGTGTGCGAGTGCTCCGGCAGCCGATGCGTCTTCGGTGAGGTCGAGCAGCAGTGGCCGTGCGGTTGTGGTGAGTTCTGCCAGCCGGACCGTGCCGGTTGGGGTGTGCAGTTCCATGTCCGGCGCGAACCGGCCGACCAGGGGGTGCGTGTCGGGGCCGGCGATGTCGTAACGGACATCGGCGCCCGCGGTGAGGCCGGCGAGGTGCTGGACGGTGTTGGGTTGGCCGAGGAGTTCGGTGAACAGCTCGCGCAGCGCGGTGACATCGCTGCCCGGTGCGGTCAACGCGGACTGGGCCTGGGCGTTGATGACCATGCGGTGGGCGGCTTGCCGGCGCTCGGTCTCGTAGCTGTCGAGCAGTTGGGGTGGGGCGCTGCCGCGGATCTCGGCGGCGAGTTTCCAGCCGAGGTTGATCGCGTCCTGCAGGCCGAGGTTGAGCCCGGGGCCGCCCCCCGAGGCGTAGACGTGGGCGGCGTCGCCGACGAGAAACACGCGGCGCTCCCGGAATTGTTCGGCCACCCGGGTGTTGCCGCCGGTCAACCGGCGCAGCAGGTGTGGTCCCTCGCCAATGGGTGGGCTCAGGGGCAGGTCGGCGCCGAGTACGCGGTGGACGCTCGCCCCGAGTTCGTCGAGGCTCATCGGCGCCTCGGTCGCGGGCTGGTCCCATTCCGTGGTGCTGAGCAGGGGCGGGTGGCCGGGGAAGGGTGCGTAGGAGAATCCCCCGTGCTCGGTGCGGTGGGGCAGGAACGGCAGGATGGTTCCGTAGCCGGGCACGTTCAGTGCTCCGGTCGTGGGATCCACCCATGTCGCCGGCACGGTGGCATGCGCCGTCCGGTTGGTCCTGCGGTCGTAGCTGATGCCGGGGAAACCGATGCCGGACAGCTTGCGAGTGATGCTGTGTGCCCCGTCCGCACCGACGACGTAATGCGCCCGGAGCCGGTAAGTCCCGTCCGTCCCGGCGATGTCCACGGTCACTGCCTTGTCGTCCTGCGAGAGGCCGACGACCTCGTGTCCCCGCCTGATGTCCACCCCGAGTTCGGTGGCCCGCTCCTCCAGGACCTGGACGATGTGCCGCTGCGGCGCCGGCAGGCCGTAGATGGGACTGTCCGGCAGCATGCTCAGGTCCAGGCTCATCCCGGCGAACATGAAGTAGGCCGAGTTCGGCTCCGGCGGGCCCGGCGTACCGCTGAGGCGCTCGTACAGGCCCCGGCGGTCGATCATCTTCACGACCTGGCCGAGCAGCCCGTTCGCCTTGGGCTCCTCGCTCGGCGCGGGCAGGCTTTCCAGCACGACCGGCCGGACACCGGCCAAGGCCAGTTCGCAGGCCAGCATCAGCCCGTTCGGGCCGCCTCCGACGATGACGACATCTGTTGCTGACAACATGTTCCCCCCTTGTACGGACAGGAAAAAGGCAGGACGGATCGTCCCGGCGGCAGCCGGGAGATCGGTTCGTTTGTTACGGAGTGGGAAGGCCCGCGACGACTCGGTCGAACACCTCGCGCAGCACCGGGGCGAGCGGGGCGGGTGGATCCGCGCGCAGGCAGTGCTCCACAGCCACGGCACTGCTTGCACCGACCACTGCGGCAACGAGCTTCGGGTACACATCACGTGCCACGTCGGTGCCGGTGCGCTCGGCGATCGCCTTGGCCAGCTCCTCCTCCGCGGCCGCGTTCGCCTTGACGACCTCCCCCTGCAGCGCCGGCTCGGCCAGCATGAGCCGCAGCCCCTCCGTCCAGCGTTGGTCGCGGGCGGACCCCCCGCCGCTTTCGCCCTGCGGCACGAACTGGGCCTGTACGGCACGCGCGACCGAGTCCCACAACGGCTCGGTGACCGGCCGCGCGCGCAGTTCGTCGGCGATCCGCAGCATGCGCTCCAGATGACTGGCGGCGATCGCCTCGGCCTTGCTGGAGAAGTAGTTGCGGAAGGTGCGCACAGACACGTTCGCTTCGGCGGCGATGTCCTCCACCGTCACGTTGTCCCACCCGCGCAGGACACACAAGCGGATCGTGGCCTGGCTCAGCGCGACGCGGGTCTCGCGCTTCTTGCGCTCCCGCAGCCCGACGCGGGCGTCGTCTCCCTGTGTCATGTCGACCACCGTAGCAAAGATTGCCGAATGGGCAAGATTGCAGATACGGCAAGATTTTGGATCACGTCACGATGCTGCCCCGCGCTGGACCGTCGAGCGCGCACCTTCGCCTGGCTCGTGCGCCGCCGCCGCCTCGCCCGCGGCCGGCCCGTTGGCCCACGCCGTGCGGTGGGTCGGGCTGTGGCGCATGTGCGCCCGCCCGCCCGCCGCCCGATCAGTCCTGAGGAATCGTTCAGACCCCCTGAAACGCGGTGACGATCTTCATCGCGTCGGCATCTGCCTCGAGACTGCCCTTGCCGACGCGACGAGTCCACGTCGTACCTTCGCGCACTACTCGGGCCGGGACGCCCGCCGCTATCGCCAGCGGTGGGATCGCCCCGGCCGCGACGGAGCGGGTGCCGACAACGCTTCCGGTACCGATCGTCGTCCCCTTGAGTACCAGGGCCTGCTTGGCGAGCCACACGTGGTCACCGATATCGACGGGCTTGTCCGAGTTCACGCGCTCTCCGGTCGCGACGTCGTAAATGGCATGGGTATCGGTCGTCCGTATCTCAACAGAGAAGGACAGCATGCAGTCCTCGCCGATGACGAGACTCTCCTCCTGCGCCACAAGGACGGCCGACTCACACGTGGTATTGCTGCCGATGACCAACCGCCCGCCACGCGACACCGTCATGTCCCACTTGCCCTTGACTCCGGCACCTATATGAACCGAGCAACCGTCATCCTTCACCCGCAGCCGGGACCCGTCCAACGACGCCGACGGGTCGATGTAAATGTCGTGCCCCGTGCCTTTCACATCCATGATCAACTCGGCCATGGGCTCTACTCCACTTCAGTTTTCGCAGACAATGCGACTCACCTGTCCAGTGATCGCCCCTTGGACACCGGTTCCGTGGTGAAGGTTGTGCTCGAGCGACTGTCTTTCACCGAATAACGAGTGAAGCAGAGCCAAACGACTGGTGACACGTTCCCCCATCGCTCCCCCCGACGTGAAAACCGTCCGGCGTACCCCCGCGACCAGGGGGTTCTCCGCCGTTCCGCGCCGCTGGGCGGTCGACAGGCGTTCGAAGTGACCGAGGAAAGCGCCGATTCCGGGAGCGGTATTCCTCGCCGTCCTGCTCTGAGCTACCCGGTGGTCATCAGCGCTGCGACTGTCCGGGTGGGCTCGCGGCCAGGCCGTACATCGCGGTCGACAGCAGGCGCGCTGCGAGATCGGATGCCTCTCCCGTTCGCTCGGCTGCCCAGGCGAGTCCGACAGCCAGCGCGATCACCTCGGTGACGGAAACGTCGGCCTGCGGGCCGTTCACGCCGGCGGTTCTTGCGCGACGCCGGCGATGACGGTGGTCACGATCCTGCGGACGGCTTCAGTCTCCGGCGGGGTGCCCTCCCGGCCGGCGAAGAGCAGGTGTCCGGTCCCGATCAGCGTGAGGGAGAGCGTGTCGACATCGGCGTCCGCCGCGATACGGCCCAGTTCGCGCTCGGTGGCGAGGTAGGAGGCGATCATGGCCGTAGCTTCCGCCAGGACCGGGACGCCGCCGGCCGGCCGGGTCTGGCGCAGTCGGGAGCGCAGGTCGTCGCGGAAGGTGATGAGGCCGACGATCGCCACAGCGACCGACCCGAACAGGGCCGTCAGTGCGCCGGTGAGGTTGTCGGCGACGGTGCCGGTCCCGGCGGACTCGCGCAGGGCGGCGGCCTGGGTGTCGATCCGGCCGATGCGGTCCAGCACGAGCTCGGTGAGGAAGGCGTCGAAGTCGGCGAAGTGCCGGTGCAGGACGCCCTTGGCGCAGCCTGCCTCTGTGGTGACGGCCCGGCTGGTCAGCGCGTTCGGCCCGTCCCGGAGCAGGACGCGCTCGGCGGCGTCGAACAGCTGCTCGCGTGCGTCGCGCATGGCTACCCCTGTCGGCATACCGCGCATCCCGCCTTCCCTTGCCGGGCCCGCCCGTTGACGAGTGGGCGCTTGCCCACCATAGTGGGCGTGTGCCCACCATACCCCCGGAGCGATCACGTCCTACCGAGACCGAGCCGCATCGACACCGCCGGATAGCGGAGTCGTTCGGCTCGGACGCCGAACGCTACGACCGGACCCGGCCCCGCTACCCCGAAGCGATGGTGAACCGGATCATCGCTGCCAGCCCCGGCCCTGACGTCCTCGACGTCGGCTGCGGGACCGGCATCGCCGCCCGGCAGTTCCAGGGGGCCGGGAGCAGGGTGCTCGGGGTCGAGCCGGACGCGCGGATGGCCGACCTGGCGCGGCGGCTCGGGGTCGAGGTCGACGTAGCGACGTTTGAGGCCTGGAAGCCGGCCGACCGGGAATTCGACGCGGTCGTCGCCGGAACGGCCTGGCACTGGATCGACCCGGTCGCGGGAGCGGCCAAGGCCGCGCAGGTGCTGCGGCCTGGCGGCCTGGTGGCACCGTTCTGGCACGTGTTCCAGCTTCCGCCCGACGTGGCGGAAGCCTTCGCCGCGGTCTACCGGCGGGTGGTGCCCGACTCGCCGTTCGACTTCCGGGCGATGACGACGCAAGCCCTTGACAGGTACCAGCCGCTGTTGACCAAGGCCGCCGACGGGATCCGGGAGGTGGGCGCGTTCAGTGACCCGGAGCAGTGGCGATTCGACTGGGAGCAGTCCTACACCCGGGACGCCTGGCTGGATCAGATGCCCACCCATGGCAGCCTCACCCAGCTCCCGTCGGACAAGCTGGCGGAGGTGCTGGAGGGCGTCGGGGCCGCTGTCGACGCGATGGGCGGCAGTTTCACGATGCGTTACGCGACGGTGGTGGTCACCGCGGTGCGAACCGGCGCCGCCTGACCCGGCTTGGCGCTGGCTCCGCATTCCTTCAAGTCCCTGGCTGACAGCGGGGAGTGGGTGTTTCAGGCACGGTCGGCGGGGAGCGGGCCGCCAGGGGCGAAGGCCAGGGCGGCGAAGCGTTCGCCGATGCGGCGGTGTGTCGCGGCGTCCGGGTGGAGCTGGTCGGGCAGCGGCAGTTCGGCGAAGTCCGCCTCGCCGTAGAGGTCGCGGCCGTCGAGGTAGTGCAGATTCGGGTCGTCGGTTGCCCGCTGCTTCACGAGGTGGGCCAGTTCGTCCCGGATGACGTTGAGCGTCAGCTTCCCGCCGGCCCGTTCCGCGGGGTCGCCCGCGGCCCGGAACTGAAGCCTTCCGGCGCTGAGGTTGCTGAAGTCCGGGGCGCTGGGGCCGGGGGTGTCCTCGTGGATGGGGCACAGGATGGGCGAGACGACCAGGAGCGGAGTGGTGGGGTGCCCCTCGCGGATGGTGTCGAGGAAGCCGTGCACCGCGGGGCCGAAGGCGCGCAGACGCATCAGGTCGGTGTTGACCAGGTTGATGCCGATCTTGACGCTGATCAGGTCCGCGGAGGTGTCCCGCAGGGCGCGGGCGGTGAACGGGTCGAGCAGGGCGCTGCCGCCCAGACCGAGGTTGGTCAGTTCCACGCCGCCGAGCGAGGCGGCCAGCGCGGGCCAGGTTGTGCTGGGGCTTGCGGCGTCGGAGCCGTGGCTGATCGAACTGCCGTGGTGCAGCCACTTCTTGCGGCCGCCATCTGTCAGGGGCTCGACGGGGGCGTCGGTGCGCAGGACGACCAGCTGGGTGATCTCGTTGTACGGCAACCAGATCTCGACGTCCTTGACGCCGTCGGGGAGGCCGGAGAACCGGACGGTGCCGACGGGGCCGGGCCGGGTTTCCGCGGACCCGGTGGTCATGTCCACCATCAGGACGTTGCCGCCGGTCACACCGGCCTGCCCGGCCAGGCGGCCGTCGACGAGCAGGTCGTACACGCCATCGGGGCGGGGCGGCGCGCCCTGGTAGGCCATCTTGGTGCGCAGTGCGTCCAGTTCGACGGCGGTGGCTCGGGTACGGAACGCCAGCCGTACGCCGGAGGGCTGGGCCTCCGCCATGGCCAACTGCCCGTCGGCGCACTGTGCGCGGGCCCGGGCGGGCAGCCGGTGCGGCAGCACTCCGTGTTCGGTGCGCTCCAGATCCAGGGCGCCGCGCAGGAGGTCGGCGGTGACGGGCGTGGTGATCCAGTTGTGCTCGGTGTGCATGGCGTGCATGGTCTCAACCTGTTGATCAGTATGTCTGGATTGTTCAGCTTCGCCGGTGCGCCGTGCGGGCGACGGCCTCCGGCTGGTGCAGGGCCCTGGTCAGGGTGCGGGCCAATTCCGCAGCAGGGCGTCGAGGGCGTCCAGGATCCGTGACCAGGTTTCCTGTGTGTCGGGGGTGCTGTGGCTGAACCCTCCCGCCATCTCCAGGCTGACGTAGCCGTGGAAGACGCTGCCCAGCAGTCGGACCGCGTGCGTCTGGTCCGGCTCCGTCAGGTCGTAGCCGCGCAGGATCGCCCGAGTCATCTGGGCGTGCCTGCCGCCGGCACTGGCGGCCGCCGTCTCCGGGTCGAGCCTCAGCTGGGCTGCGGCGTAGCGGCCGGGGTGCTCCCGGGCGTAGTCGCGGTAGACGTTCCCGAAGGCGGTCAGGGCGTCCTTGCCGGCCCGCCCGGCCAGGGCGGTGGCGCCCCTGTCGGCGAGTTCCTCCAGGGCGAGCAGGGCGATCTTGGTCTTGAGATCTTGGGAGTTCTTCAGGTGCGAGTACAGACTCGCGACCTTGACATCGAACTGCCTGGCAAGCGCCGAAACGGTCACCTGGTCGAAGCCGACCTCGTCGGCCAGTTCCGCTCCCGCCTGGGTCAGACGTTCCGTGGTCAGTCCTGCGCGTGCCATACGCCTCCTCTGGTTCGGCAGCAGCCATTATGCATTTGCCTAATACCTTTAGGCAAATACCTATCGCCTGAGAAGCTGCCGACCGAGCAAAGTTCTCACCCGTCGAGTGCCGCCGCCATGTGGTCGAGGTCGGCGAGGAGCTCGGCGAGGCGAGGCTTCGGGACGGCGTCGGTCATGCGCTGGTCGATGGCGTAGACGGCGGAGCGTGCCGCCGCGAGGCGACCGTGGCCCTCCTCGGTGAGGTGGGCGGGCAGGGCGCGACCGTGGTCGGTGGTGGCCGGCCGGGTGAGGAGGCCGGCCTCTTGCAGTCCGCGAAGGACGACGTTCATGGACTGCCTTGTGACGAAGGTGCCGCGGGCCAGCTCGGCGTTGGACAGGCCGGGGCGCTGGTCGAGGAGTTCGAGGCACGCGTACTGCGGCACCGTCAGGCCGTACTCACGCAGCGCCCTGTCCATCGCGCCGCGCAACGCCGCGGCGGCGCGCTTGAGGCGGTATCCCAGGCGCTCGGTCACGTCGGCGGTCGGGGCCTGGCTGGAGGGAGTCCCATCATGCATGTCAGGAGTTTGACATGTAAGAGCGGCGCCGTCTATCGTCGAGCTATGTCAAAGTCCTGACATCAATCGAGATCGAGGAGCACTTATGACGGTCACCGCCGGCGGCCCGGACTTCATCGCTCTGCAGGTGCGCGATGTCGAAGCGGCTGCCGCCTTCTACGAGGAACATCTCGGGCTGCGCCGGGCGCCCGCCTCGCCGCCCGGCGCCGTGGTGTTCGCCACCGAGCCTGTTCCGTTCGCCGTCCGCGAGCCGCTGCCGGGAGTGGATCTCGACGCCGTCGAGCGGCCCGGCCTCGGGGTCGCCCTGTGGTTCCGGACCACTGACGCGCAGGCTCTGCACGACCGGCTCCACGCCGCCGGAGTCCCCATCGTCAAGGCGCCCGAGGACGGTCCGTTCGGCAGGATGTTCACATTCGTCGGCCCTGAGGGCTACGCCATCACCACGCACGAGGCCTGACCATGACCGCCATCGTCGTCACCCCGCGCGGGCCGTTCTCACTTGCGGCGAGCCTGCGGTTCCTTGAGGGCTTCACACCCGCCGGGTACCGCGACGCCTCGGACGGCAGGGTGCTGCGCCTGGCCTTTCCCACCGACGACGGCCGCTCGACGGTGAGCGCGGAGGTACGGCAGGCGCAGGGCTCGGAGGGCACCGTACAGGCGAAGGTCACCGTGCACACCGGGAAGCCGGGCAGGGACGGGATGGGCACGGTCGCAGCCGCGGAATGGGAGGATACGAGCGCGGTGCGGGCGCAACTGGCCCGCATCCTCTCGCTCGACGTCGACGGCAGCGGGTTCCCACGGCTCGCCGAGGACGATCCCGTCGTGGCCGGGCTCATCGCGGCGTACCCGGGGTTGCGGCCGGTGTGTTTTCACTCGCCGTACGAGGCCGCGGCCTGGGCGGTCATCGGCCACCGCATCCGGATGGCCCAGGCCGCCGCGATCAAGGCCCG
This sequence comes from Streptomyces sp. NPDC059373, assembly GCF_042751495.1. Taxonomy (NCBI): domain Bacteria; kingdom Bacillati; phylum Actinomycetota; class Actinomycetes; order Kitasatosporales; family Streptomycetaceae; genus Streptomyces; species Streptomyces sp. NPDC059373. The sequence goes on from NZ_JBHYXC010000013.1 coordinate 149,782, forward strand.
CATCGCCGAGCACCATGGACAGCGCGTCGCCGTTGCCGGGGAGTCGATGCACGCCTTCCCCACCCCGCTGGTCCTGCGCGGACTCAGCCGTGTTCCGGGCCTTCCCGAGAGCAAGGTCGAACGCCTGCGTCTCCTCGCCGACGCGGCTCTCGCCGGTGATCTCGACGCCGCCCGGCTGCGCGCGATGCCAGTGGAAGACGCCCTCGCTCATCTGCGGACCCTGCCCGGCATCGGCCCCTTCTCCGCGGAGCTCATCCTCATCCGCGGCGCCGGCCACCCCGACGTCTTCCCCCGCCATGAACGCCGGCTTCACGCGTCGATGGCCGAGGCGTACGGCCTCGGCGATCCTGACGCCTCCGATGCGGGCCGGCTCGCCGGGATCGCCGATCACTGGGCGCCGTACCGCAGTTGGGTCGCGCTCCTGCTGCGCACCCGCCGCGAGGAGCAGACCGGGCCCGCGCCCCGCGGTCGCTCGGTGCGGTAGTGCCCTCGGCGGTCATGTCCGCCGGCGTGCTGCGGGGAATCGTGCAACGGCATCGTCGCCCCCCGACGGCCGCGATCTGATCGTCGTCAACAGCAGCTCCGGCAAGCTCTACCGGGTCGCCCTGGAGACCGGTGAGGCCACCGAGATCGCGCTGAGCGGCGCGGCCGACGTCGGCAACGGCGACGGCCTCGTCCGTATCGGCCACACGCTGTACGTCGTACAGAACCGACGGAACATCGTCAGCGTGTTCGACCTCGACGCCAAGGTCACCACCGCCACCCTGAGCCGCACGATCATCGACCCGCACTTCGACGTCCCCACCACCGCCGCCCGATTCGGCGACCGCCTCTACCTCGCCAACGCCCGCTTCACCAGCCCCCAGACGCCCGACACGACGTCCAACGCCGTCGCCGTCTCCCTCTGACGCACACCCATGCTGCCGTACACCGAAGGTGCGGCATTCTCCTTGCTCGCCGGAACCGCCGCAGCGTCGGTGGTCGCTGTGTCTCGTAAGTGATGTTGCAGGGGCGCGAAATGTCGTTGAGCTCGTGGACGGAGATCCGGAAGACTTCCGCTGGACGGCAAGCAAAGCCGACCACGCAAGGGAGCGTTGACGAATGACCAACCAGCTGACCTCCGCCGTCTCCGGCGGCCTGCACGTCAGCGAGGAGTTCGGCCCCCTGATCGCCCGGCTGGACGCCATCGGACCGCTGATACGCCGCGAGGCGGAGACGGCCGAGGCGGCCGGCCGGCTCACCCCGCCCGTCGTGCAAGCCCTTGACGACAGCGGCGTGTTCCGGATCTGCATACCCCGGTCGCTCGGCGGCTACGAGCTGACACCCCGCCAGGCCATCCAGACCGTCGAGAAGGTCAGCTACGACGACGCCTCCACCGGCTGGATCGTGCACGCGGTGTACGTCTGCTCCGGCACCACCGCCGCGTACGTCGGCGAGGAGGCCGCCCAGAACCTCTACGGTGACGGCCGCGTCACGCTGGTCGCAGGCCAGGGCACCCGCCCGGGCACCGCCGTCCGGGTGGACGGCGGCTACCGGCTGACCGGATCATGGTCCTTCGCCTCCGGCATGCACCACGCCAGCCACCTCCACAGCCTGGCAGTGGTCGAGCAGACCGGCCGGCCACTCATCCTCATCCAGCCCAAGGAACAGGCCACCCTGCTCGGCAGCTGGGACGTCATGGGCCTGCGCGCCACCGGCAGCATCGACTACCGGGTCGAGGACGTGTTCGTCCCCGACGCTTACGCGTACGACGTCACGACCACCGAGCCCGTCAACGGCGGGGCGCTGTACCGGGTCGGCGTCTGGAACATCGCCAGCATCGCCCTCACCGGCTGGGCCCTCGGAGTCGGCCGTCGCGCCCTGGACGAGCTGCGCGCCCTCGCCCAGCGCAAGTCCGGCGCCCCGGGCGCAACCGTCGACTCCGCCGAGTTCCACGCCGACTACGCCCGCGCCGAGATCGCCCTCCGCTCCGCCCGCGCCTGGGCCCTGGAGGTCTGGGCTGACATCGAGGCCACCCTCGACACGGGCGCTCCGCTCAGCACCGAGCAGGAGACCCTTGCCCGCCTGGCCCTGAACAACGTCACCCGCTCCGGGCAGAGCGTGTGCGCGACCGCGTACAAATGGGCCGGTACCGCCGCCCTCCGCGACGGCGACCTCCAGCGCGTGTTCCGCGACATGCACGCCGGCGGCCAGCACGTCACCTCCGGCCCCGTCGTCCTGCACCATTCCGGCCGCCACCTCGCGGGCCTGGCCCCCGACGATTCCCGCTGGGTCTTCGGCGAGCTGTCCGGACCGAACTGATGTGAGGGGCCGCCACCACCCATCCGCCCTCAACCCCGGCCGAGTGGCGGGTAGCCAGCTTGTCCACGTTCCGCCCCCGGGTGGGCGGCTACGTCGAGCAACGGCGGCCTACCGCCCTGGCCGGCGCGGCGACCCCGGCTGGTGACCTTGTCCCGACACCGGGGGATGTGGTCCTGTCCGAGGCGCCGTGCTCGGTCGGAGCTAGTGCCCCTCCCGGCAAGCTTTGCCCTGTCGCACCGCCCAGCACGCACGCTCGCGGCGTTGGCCAAAAGTCCTGGTAGCTCTCCCCCAGCCTTCGGCCGGGAGGTACCCCCACCCCCAAGCTCTTGGCTTCGCTCGAGCAGGGGGGACCCCCATCAAGGACTTCCGGCCGCCTTGCGATCCCACGCACCGGACGACGCCCCGTGACGGGCAAACATTGCCCGTCACGGCACTAGCCTGAGCCGTATGGAGGAGCGCGACGGAGTGGAGATCATCGCCTTCGTGGACGGTGGGGCGTTCGAGAGCTGGCTGGCCGAGCATTACGCGCGCCACGAGGGCGTGTGGATCAAGGTGGCCAAGAAGAAGTCCGGCCTTCCGACGATCACCGACGAGGAGTTGATCGACATCGGGTTGTGCTATGGCTGGATCTCCGGGCAACGGCGGTCTTTCGACGAGCGGTACTACCTGCAGAAGTATGTGCCGCGTCGGCCCAGGAGCCTGTGGTCGCAGGTGAATGTGGACAAGGTCGCGATGCTGACGGCCACGGGGCGGATGCGCGAACCCGGTCTGGCCGAGGTGCGCAGGGCTCAGGAGGACGGGCGATGGGCGGGGGCCTACGAGTCACAGAAGACGGCGGTGGTGCCGCCCGATCTGGCGGCGGCGCTGGATGCGAACCCTGAGGCCAAGAAGGCGTTCGAAGCGCTCGACAGGACTGGGCGTTACCTGGTGATCCTGCCGTTGCTTCAGGCGCTCACGCCGGAAAGCAGGAAGGTTCGGCTCGAAAGAGCCCTGCGTATGCTGGTGGACGGCGAGAGCCGAGAATAGGCCCCACCCCCGGCTGCCGGCCGGTCCGATGCCGGCGCAAGCGTTCCGAACGATGAGTAGCAGCCCCGCGTGAGCTGAGTACGTTCACCCATCCGCTCGGCCGGGGCCGCGGCCAGGATGGGCGGCATGACCCCGCCCGACGTAACATCCTTGCCGCCCCGGTCCGTTGGTGCCCCCGATCCGCGCTGGTGGCGGGCGCCCCTGGTTGTCTCGGTCCTTGTCGTGCCGGCCCTGGCATGGATGCTGTGGCAGGTGAGGGCCACCGGCTCGGTCGCCATGGCCATGGCTGTCGGCGGTGGCGCGGCCCTGTTGGGGGCCTGGCTGCTGCCGTCGCGCCGGTCGTGGCGTGGGCCCCGGATCGCGCTGTGTGCCGTCGCGACGGTGCTGGCGCTGCTTCCGTTCGCGTTGATCGCGGTGCTGATGGTGGTGTGGCCAAGCCCGGAGTAGTCAGATGTCGTCGGCAGTACGCCGGTACGCAGGTACGGATCGCTGCGAACTGCCCGGTGAACAGCTCGTACAGCGGGCCTCGCAAACCGCACCGGGTCACGCCGCCGCTCGGGAGCGGGTTTCGCCCTCTTCCCTCCCGTCCACGTCGTGGTGGATGGGCGTCCCGGAACCGGTCAGTGGAATCCCCGTACCGCCCCGGCGCGCTGCGATGATCTCCGCTGCGATGGACAGGGCGGTCTCCTCGGGGGTGCGGGCGCCGAGGTCGAGGCCGATCGGGGAGCGCAGGCGGGCCAATTCGCTGTCGGTGACGCCGACTTCGCGCAGGCGCCGGTTGCGGTCCTCGTGGGTGCGGCGCGAGCCCATCGCGCCGACGAAGGCGACCGGCAGCCGCAGGGCCGTCTCCAGCAGGGGTACGTCGAACTTGGCGTCATGGGTGAGCACGCACAGGACGGTTCGTTCGTCGGTCGCGGTGCGCCGGAGGTAGCGGTGCGGCCAGTCGACCACGAGGTCGTCGGCGTCGGGGAAGCGGACGCGGGTGGCGAAGACCGGCCGGGCGTCGCACACGGTCACGTGGTAGCCGAGGAACTTGCCCGCCCGTACGAGCGCCGTCGCGAAGTCCACGGCGCCGAAGACGATCATCCGGGGCGGCGGCACCCTCGACTCCACGAACAGCGTCACGCCGCCGGGGCAGCGCGACCCGTCCTCCGCGATCTCGACGGTGCCGGTGCGGCCGGTGTCCAGCATCGCGCGCGCTTCCGCGGCCGCCGTCCGGTCCAGTTCCGGATGTCCGTCGAGGCTGCCCTCGTACGAGCCGTCGGGGTGGACGAGCAGCGCCCTGCCGAGCAGTTCTCCCGGGCCCCGGGCCACTCGGGCGAGTGCGGTCGCCTCCCCTCGGGCGGCGGCTGACAACCCGGCCGCGAACACCGGCGCGTCCGCGCGCATCGGCGTGACCAGGACCTCGATGACGCCGCCGCAGGTGAGTCCCACCGCGAAGGCGTCCTCGTCGCTGTATCCGAACCGTTCGCGCACCGTCCGGCCGTCCTGGAGCGCCTGGACGCACAGGTCGTACACGGCCCCTTCCACACAGCCGCCGGAGACCGAGCCGATGGCGGTGCCGTCGCTGTCGACGGCCAGCGCGGCGCCGGGACCGCGTGGCGCGCTGCCGCCGACGGCGACGACGGTGGCGACGGCGAAGTCCCGGCCCTCCTCGGCCCAGCGGTGCAGCTCCGCCGCGATGTCAAGCACCGCCGGCTCCCTCGGCCGCCCGCAGGACGCGGTCCGGACGGATGGGCAGGTTTCGGTGGCGTACGCCGGTCGCGTGCCACACCGCGTTGGCGATCGCGGCGGCGACGCCCACGACGCCGATCTCGCCGATGCCCTTGATGCCGACCGGGTCGTCCGGGATGGGGTCGTCCACCCAGTCCGCCTCGATGAGCGGAACGTCGGCGTGCGCGGCGAAGTGGTAGCCGGCGAGGTCGGCGCCGACCAGGCCGCCGGAGGCCTGGTCCCTGATCGCCTCCTCGTGGAGGGCCATGGACAGCCCCCAGATCATTCCGCCGATGAACTGGCTGCGGGCGGTGAGCGGGTTGACGATGGTGCCGGCGGCGTAGATGCCGAGCAGCCGTCGCACGCGCACCTCGCCGGTGCTGACATCCACCGCGACCTCGGCGAACTGTGCTCCGAAGGAGTGCCGTTCCTTCTTCGCGAGGGCGCCGATGGCCTCGGCGGTGTTCGACCGGGCGGTGATGCCCTCCGGCGGAATGCCGCCTCCCAGGGCCAGCCGCTCCCGCAGTTCGGCCGCCGCGAGCTTCACCGCCCACGCCCAGGAGCGGGTGCCCATCGAGCCGCCGGCGAACATCGCCGGGCCGAGGTCGCTGTCCGCGATGCGCACCTTGATGCGGTCCGGATCCACCGCCAGCGCGTCCGCGGCGACCAGGGTCATCGCGGTCCGTGCCCCGGTGCCGATGTCCGCCGCGTTGATCCGTACGGTGAAGGTTCCGTCCGCCTCCGCGGTCACGGCCGCCGTGGACGGGCCGGCCCCCGAGGGGTAGGTGGCCGCCGCCGTGCCGGTCCCGATCAGCCAGCGCCCCTCACGGTGCAGGCCGGGACGCGGGTCCCGGTCCGCCCAGCCGAACCTGCGGGCGCCCTCCTCGAAGCAGGCGAGTACATTGCGGCTGCTGAAGGGCAGCCCGGACACCGGACCCGTCTCGGGTTCGTTGCGTGCGCGCAGCGCGATCGGGTCCACGCCGCACTTCTCGGCCAGTTCGTCGAGGGCGGACTCGAGGGCGAAGGATCCCGGTGCCTCGCCCGGTGCGCGCATCCAGGCCGGCGTCGGCACGTCGAGCCGTACGAGGCGGTGACGGGTGTGATGCGCGTCGGCGTCGTACATCACCCGCCCCAGCACGGCGCTCGTCTCGACGAATTCGTGCACGGTCGAGGTGAGACTCTGCGCCTGGTGGTCGAGCGCGCGCAGCCGGCCGTCGGCGTCGGCGCCGAGCCTGATCCGCTGTGCCGTGGGGCTGCGGAAACCGACGAGGGAGAACATCTGACGGCGGGTCAGTACGACGCGGACCGGGCGATGGAGGACGGTCGTGGCCATCACGGCGGCCACCTGGTGCGGGCTCAGACCCTTCGATCCGAAGCCGCCACCGACGTGTTCGGACCGCACCCGTACGGCGGCCGGATCGAGGGAGAAGAGCTGCGCGATCTCGCTCGCCACCCAGGTGCTGCCCTGGTTGGAGTCGACGACGTCGAGCCGGCCGCCGTCCCAGCGAGCCGTCGCCGCATGCGGCTCCATCGGGTTGTGGTGCTCCTCCGGGGTGGTGTACTCCTCGTCCACGACCACGGCCGAAGCGCCGAGTTGGGCCTCCACGTCCCCCTTCTCCGTCTCGGCCTGCACCATCGGGTTGTTCTCCGGCGTGTACGCATCGGAGCGTCCGGCGCTGAAAGCGACGTCGTGCGATTCCTCGTCGTACCGGACCACCAGCGCCTCGGCGGCCTCCCTGGCCTGCTCGGACGTCTCGGCCACGACCAGCGCCACCGGCCAGCCCACGAAGGGCACCCGGTCGTGCTGGAAGATCCCGAGAACCGGGTTCGGCCGTCCCAGCATCCCCACGTAGTCGGTGTCGACGCGCGGTGCGTTCCCGTGGTGCAGCACGGTGAGGACGCCGGGCATGGCCAGGACGGGGGAGTCCTTCACCGAGCGGATACGGCCACGGGCCACGGTCGACAACACCAGCCAGCCGTGGGCGAGTTCGGCGAAAGGTATCTCTCCGGCGTAGCGGGCCGCCCCGGTGACCTTGTCGCGGCCCTCCACACGGGTGTGGGAAGAACCGACGGCCCCCGTCACGGCGGCGATTCCGGTCGTCGTGGTCGGCGTCGTCATCGGGTCGCCTCCTCTGTGAGTTCGGTCAGCACGGCCACGACGAGGTTGCGTATCAACGTCACCTTGTATCCGTTCTCGGGAAGCGCCTCGGCGGCCGCCAGTTCGGCATCGGCCGCGGCGGCGAACGCCTCCGCGCTCGCCGGGCCACCGGTCAGTACCCGCTCGGCCGCACGGGCCCGCCACGGCCGGGACGCGACCGCCCCGAACGCGAGGCGCACTTCCCGTACGACACCGTCCTGGACGTCGAGCGCGGCGGCGATCGAGCCGATCGCGAACGCGTACGAGGCGCGCTCGCGCACCTTCCGGTACCGCGAGTGGGCGGCGACCGGGGCCGGCGGCAGCGTGACGCCCGTGATCAGCGCGCCGGGCGGAAGGGCGGTCTCGATGTGCGGGGTGTCGCCCACGGGTAGGTAGAAGTCGGCGATCGGCAACTCGCCCGGACCGTCCGCCGTTTCGTACGAGATGACGGCGTCGAAGGCGGCGAGCGCGACGGCCATGTCCGAGGGATGAGTGGCGACGCAGTGCTCGGAGGCACCGAGGATGGCGTGGTTGTGGTGCTCGCCGGTGAGGGCGGGGCAACCGCTGCCGGGGGCACGCTTGTTGCACGGCTTGCTGAGGTCGGTGAAGTAGCCGCAACGGGTCCGCTGGAGAAGATTCCCACCGACCGTGGCCATGTTGCGCAGCTGTCCCGAGGCGCCGGCCAGGACGGCCTGCGCCAACGCCGGGAAGTGGCGCCGCACGTCGGGGTGGGCCGCGAGATCGCTGTTGGTGACGGTCGCTCCGAAGCGCAGCCCACCGTCGTGAGTGAACTCGACTGCGTCGAGAGGGAGTTCGCGGACGTCGACGAGCCGCGTGGGCCTTTCCACACCGGCCTTCATCAGGTCGACGAGATTGGTGCCGCCGCCGAGGAAGCGGGCGTCGGGGTCGGTGCCGAGCAGGGCGACCGCTCCGGAGACGTCGAAGGCGCGTTCGTAGCCGAATTCCCTCATGCCGCCGCCCCCTTGGCCTCGGCATCGGCCGCCTGCGCCTCCGCCGCCCGTGCCACCGCCTGCACGATCGAGACGTAGGCGCCGCAGCGGCACAGGTTGCCGCTCATCCGCTCGCGGATCTCCTCGGCGGTGAGCGCCGGAACTCCCGCTTCGGGGCGGACATCGTCGGTCACGGCGCTCGGCCAGCCCGCCGCGTGTTCCTCGATCACCGCGAGGGCCGAACAGATCTGTCCCGGTGTGCAGTAACCGCACTGATAGCCGTCGAGGTCGAGAAAGGCCTGCTGTACCGGATGCAGGCGCTCACCATCGGCCACGCCTTCGATGGTGGTGATCGCGCGCCCCTCGGCAGCGACCGCGAGCTGAAGGCAGGAAACCGCCCGGCGCCCATCGAGCAGCACCGTACAGGCACCGCATTGTCCCTGGTCACAGCCCTTTTTGGTGCCGGTCAGGTCGAGGTGCTCACGCAGGGCGTCGAGCAGGGTGGTGCGGTGGTCGACGGGCAGCGTGTACTTCTCGCCATTGATGTTCAGGGTGATGGCGCTGGACGTCGATGGGGCCATGATCAGCCTTCCTTCGCATTGCTGATGCGCGTCGAACGAGACGATCCCGGCCAGCAGTCCGGGAGGGGGAGCGCTATGCGGGTGAAACGAACCAGTGACGATGGGCACCGGTCGGCCACATTGGCCGGATCTGCCGCTATGGTGAACCTAAGCGGACAACTGTCCGGTAGTCACGAACTTAGCGGACAGCTGTCCGGTTAGCAAGGCCGGGCTTGGCCATGATTCCGGAAGGAGGACGAGTGCAGGAAGAGAAGAGCGCGACGATGCGCTCGGACGCGCAACGGAATCGCGAGCGCATTCTGGAAGTCGCGCTGGCCGAGCTGACGCGGGCCGCGGACGCCCCGCTGAGCGCGATCGCGAAGAAGGCGGGCGTCGGGCAGGGGACGTTCTACCGCAACTTCCCCAACCGCGAGGCCCTCGTCCTTGAGGTCTACCGCTACGAGATGCAGCAGGTCGCCGACACCGCTTCCCAGCTGCTGCAAACCCGCGCACCTGACCAGGCCCTGAGGGAGTGGATGGACCGCCTGGCCCAGTACGCCATGGCCAAGGCCGGCCTGGCCGACGCGCTGCGCAAGACCACCAGCACGTACGGCAGCCTCGCCCAGCTGGGTCACGGCCCGGTGACCCAGGCGGTCACGCTCCTGCTGAAGGCGAACGAGGAGGCCGGCACCATCCGCTCGGGGCTGACCCCCGACGACTTCGTGCTCGCCATCGCCGGGCTCTGGCAGATCGACCCGCACAGCGATTGGCAGCCGCGCGCGACGCGACTGCTGGACCTCGTGATGGACGGGCTGCGGGCGGGGGCGTCCGGAGCGGGCGGGCCTGCGACGGATGAAACCGAGGCGGACGGGTCCCAGGCGGACCGGCCGGGGGACGGACGGACCTGAGGCGGCGGACCCGGGCCCGTACGTGCGTCGCGGGGTGCCGGTACGACCCCCGGGCCGAGATGAGCGGAAGAAGGGCGTCAGCACACGTACCTCCGGCCTGACCCCTGCGGCCCGCGTCAGCACTGGGCAAGGGGCGGAGCGGACAGGTCACCGGATCCGTCACGGACGGCGGGGAACCGTGGTGTGATGGCCGCGTGGGCCGCGCTGCAGAAGAGACCAACCGCCGCATGCTCCGGGCACGGGATGCGATGGACCGCGCCTACGCGCAGCCGCTGGACGTCCCGGCCCTGGCCCGGATCGCCCATGTGTCGGAGGCGCACTTCACGCGCACCTTCCGGGCCACGTTCGGCGAGACGCCGCACCGCTACCTGCAGCGCCGCCGTGTCGAGCGTGCGATGTTCCTGCTGCGGGAGACCGACCGCAGTGTGACCGACATCTGCTTCCAGGTCGGCTTCGGCAGCCCGGGAACCTTCAGCCGCACGTTCCGCGACATCGTCGGCCGGTCACCGAGGACATACCGCAAGGAAGCGGCGCCCACGGGTGTACCGACCTGCTTCACGATGGCGTGGACGCGGCCGAGCGCCTGACCGTCCGAGCCCCCCGTGCCGTCCGTCGACTGAGCAGTTTTGGATAAGTTTTCGTCCGGCTTGCCCGGTAGCGTGATGTACATGTTCAACGCGATCACACACTCACAGATTTACGTCCTCGACCAGGACGAGGCCCTCGACTTCTACGTCGGCAAGCTCGGCTTGGAGGTCAACGCCGACGTCGATATGGGCTTCATGCGCTGGCTGACCGTCGGCGTCCCCGGTCACTCGGAGCGCCAGATCCTGCTGGAGAAGCCGGGCCCTCCGGCGATGTCCGAGGAGACGGCGCAGCAGGTCCGCGAGCTGGTGACCAAGGGCGCGACGGGTGGCCACCTCATCTTCAGCACCGACAACTGCCGCAAGACGTACGAGACGCTGCTGGACCGGGGCGTCGAGTTCACCGAGGAACCCACCGACCGCCCGTACGGAACCGACTGCGGCCTCCGCGACCCCTTCGGCAACCACATCCGCTTCACCCAACCGAAGGCCTGAGGACGGGCGGGTCGCCACGTGACGGCGGTTGCGATCCACCGTATGACCGACCCGATCCACGACAACCCGACCCCCTGGGTCGCCGACCACATCCGCCGCTTTCGAGGAAACCGACGGCCGCCCCCGCCCCGGGATCGCCGACCTGCTCCTGACCACCCGAGGCCGCAAGTCCGGCCTGCTACGACGCACGGCGCTGGTGTACCTCCGGGACGGGGACGAGTACGTCCTGACGGCGTCCAACGCGGGCGCGGACCGTCACCCGGCCTGGTACCTGAACCTGCTGGCCACCCCGGAGGTCACCCTCCAGGTCGGCGCGGCCACCTTCACGGCGACGGCCCGGCCGGCCACGGCGACCGAGTCGGCCCGCCTGTGGCCGGCGGTGGTTGCCGCGATGCCCTCGTACGCGACCTACCGCACCGCGACGACCCGGGAGATCCCCCTCGTCCTGGTCACCCCGGCCAGCCGTCCGGGCTGACGGTTCAGCCGGGCACGTCAGCGGAGCTGCCTTGCGGGTGAGCCATCAGCGGCGTCAAGTCCCATGTTCCACCAACGCATCGCCCTGGCGGTGGTCGCCCCGGAGGCCGTCGAGGGCCGCTGACGTAACGCCTCGCGACCGAAGTGCCAGGCCGACACGCGCACTGAGAAGTCATGAGCCGTCGGACGGGCTGAACCATGCGCCCGTCCGACGGTCACGTCGGCGAAAGCTCAGTGCCGGCCGGCCGGACGGGGCGCGTGGCACACGCCGCCGTGGACCATGGCCAGGTGGCGCACGACGACCGGCCGGGCGGCCCGTGCGGCAGCCTTGACCTGCGCGTTCCGGCCGGAGGCCAGCTCGTTGTCGATCAGTCGGAGTGCCTCGTTGTGGGCGCGGGCCTGCAGGTTGAGCCACGACGAGTTGTACGCCGCCGTGCCGGTCTTGGCCTTGACCGTGGCGAACTGCGCCTTCTGCGCGGCTGTCGGCGCTGCCGGCAGGTTGACGCGCAGCCGCCTGGCCAGCGCGACGCCACTGGCATCGAGCCGTTGGTGATCCCGCACCAGGATGGTCGCCACCTGCCTGACGCAGGCAGTCCGCCCGTGCGCCTTGGCGTGCTGCGACGAGACGATCTCGGCCAGATTGGCCTGGTGGATGCTGCGCAGGAAAGCGGTGTCGCGGCTGCTGACACTCGGCGTCGGGGCGGCGTGAGCCACCGTACCGACGGTTCCCAGCGCTATCACCAAGCCGGCCGTCGCGGCAGCCGAGGACCAATGGCGGACACGTGTCATGTCATGCTCCCTTCTCGCGGGCGCCCCTGCAGGGCGCCGTGTATACCCCTACGTCCCACTGGCGCCCGCATCCGTCACGAACCCGACACGAATGGACCAACAACGTCACCCGGAGCGGCTAGGTGGCTTGCCTGATCCGAAAGCCCTAGGCCAGGACGGCCGGCCTGAGCACGTCCTGGCACCACTGGCGGAAGCCGGTGGGCGCGGTCTCGGGAGTGTTCGGCTCGACGGCACCGTAGAAGTCCTGGTCGTTCAGGGCGTCCACCATGTCGGACAGTCCCTGCGCCCAGGCCTCGCTCGCCCCGAAGCGGAGCACCGTCGCCTTGTAGTCCGCGCTGCTGGTCCGCTGGAAGCGCACCGGACGGTCCAGCACCTCGGAGAGGATCCGTGCCATGCCCTCGGGGGACAGGTCGTCGGGTGCGACCAGCGGGACGTCGTCCCGCCCGGTCCAGGAGTCGTCGAGCAGCAGCCGGGCCGCCGTGGTGGCGATGTCGCGGGTGGCGCAGGTGCGCAGCACGCGGTCCTCCGACGCCGCCAGGAAGAACACGCCGGCGTTGCGGATCGACTCGGCCTGGCCCAGCAGGTTCTCCATGAGGAACGGCGGGCACAGCGCCCGGTAGTGCACACCCGTGGCCGCGATCGCGTCGTCCATGGCGAGCGACGCCGATATCTGCCCGGCGTTCTTCGCCACTCCGCGGCCGAGGGTGGAGACGCCGACGACCCGCTCGACGCCCTGCTGCCCGATCGCTTCGCGCAGTGACTCGGTGAAGTCGCGGAAGTGGCCCTCCACGCTGTCGGCCCGGAGTGTCGGGGGCACCAGCCAGAACAGGCGGTCGGCGCCCGCGCACGCCTCGTTCAGAACGGCGGGGTCGGCGTGCGATCCCCGTACGACCTCGGCGTGTTCGCGCACCCGCGGAGAGAGCCGGGCGGGGTCGCGGGCGATCACCCGGAGCCCCGCCGTGCCGTCCGGGGCGTCGAGGAGGCGGTCGAGGACCTGCCGGCCGATCTGGCCGGTCGGGGTGGTGACGACGATCATGAACAACTCCCCAAGGGATGCTTCACTGGATGTCGTCGAGCCTGCTGTGTGGCGCTCCCGAACTGAAGGATCGATCCGCTCCCGCTTGTTACCCTCAGGGCAATACCGAACAGAGACATGAGGGGGAGAGCGTGGAATCCCGCCCGCTGCGCTACTTCGTCGCCGTCGCCGAGGAGCTCAACTTCGCCCGCGCCGCCGAGCGGCTGGGCATCTCCCCGCCGCCCCTGTCACGCGCGATCCGCCAGTTGGAGACGGAGATGGGCGTCACCCTCCTCGTGCGGACCACCCACAGCGTGGCGCTGACCCCGGCCGGTACGGTGCTTCTCGCGGAGGCGAGGATCGCCCTGGACGCCCTGCAGGCCGCCGAGCGGCGGGCTCAGCGCGCGGCCGCCCCGGAGCCGAAGCTGGTCCTGGCCGTCAAGGCCGACGGGGACGCGGGACTGCTGGAGCCGATCCTGGCGCGCTACGCGTCCGAGCCGGCAGCCGTACCGGTCGCCGTCCGGCTGTGCGGCTGGCGCGAACAACCGCGGCTTCTGCGCCGGGGCGAAGCCGATGCGGCCCTGGTCCACGAGCCCTTCGACCGCACCGGCCTGGACACCGAGACGCTGGCTGCCGAACCGCGCGTCGTGGCCCTCGCCGCCACCCACCCGCTCGCCACCCGGGACCACCTGACCCTCGCCGACCTCGGCCTGTGCCCCGGCGACCTGCACCGGATCCTCGACGAGACCCGCAGCGAGGGCCGCGACCTCGCCCAACTGCTCACGCTCGTCGGACTGGGCGACCTCACCCGCATGCTGCCCGCCTCCGTCGCCGCCCGCTATCCGCGCCCGGGCGTCGTCTACCGGCCGATCCCGGAGGCACCACCCGCGGTCCTCGTCATCGCCTGGCCGCAGCAGTCCTGTTCGACCGCCACGGCGGCGCTCGTCCGCGCCGCCGCGTCCGTGGCCGACGCCGTGCGGGACCGGCCAGCGGGTCACACCCGCCCTTTTTGAGGAAGCCGGAGCCATGGAGCAGGTCGCTGCTGCGACTCGCAGGTGGTGCCTCCGCGCGTATTCGGTGCGAACCGCAAAACTGTCCCTGGCTTCGGCTGACGACTCTGCCTTGGGCTGCGGAGCCCGAACAACGTAAGGAACAGCGATGACGAATAACACGGACCCCGGCGCTGTGGTGGTCGGCGTCGATGACTCGCCGCAGGCCGCTGCGGCGGCGGAGTGGGCGGCCGTGGAGGCGGAACGGCGCGGCTGCGCGCTGGAGCTCGTACACGCGGTCGATATCGGGGTGGCGGCACCACAGAGCGACAATCCGCCCGATGTCATCGAAGAGGTCCTCGCCGAGGCGAGCACCATGCTGGACGACGCCGTGGCCCGGATCGCGGCAGAGCATCCTGGTCTGCGCGTGGGTTCGGTGCTGGTCCGGGGTGCGGCCGCGGAGGTGATCACACACGCGGCGGGTGATGCCGCCGTCGTCGTGGTCGGCACCCGGGGGCGCGGAGGCTTCGCCGGGCTGCTGCTGGGCTCGGTGAGCTTGAAGGTGGCCGCCCATGCGCCGTGCCCGGTCGTCGTCGTACGGGGCAGGGCCGAAGGGATGCCGAGTGGCGACGTCGTGGTCGGTGTACGGGACGAGCGTGACGCCGACGTCGTACGGTTCGCCCTGGCCGAGGCGGAACGGCGGCGGGCGTCGGTGCGGATGGTGCACGCCTGGTCACCGCTGACGGGGATGGGACTCGTGGTATCCCAGGCCGACCACATCGCCCAGCAGGAGCGCGAACACGTGGAGTTGGTCAACCGCGTAACGGCACCCGTCGCCGACTACCCCCATGTGCACGTGGACACCGAGCTGGTCATCGGTTCAGGAGCCGCGACCTTGGTGGACGCCTCCGCCAAGGCCGGCCTACTGGTGGTGCCCCGTCACCGGCCGACCGGGCGGGTCGGGCTGCGTCTGGGCTCGGTGGTGCACCAAGTGCTGCACCACGCGCAGTGTCCGGTCGCGGTCGTACCGGCCGGCTGAAGCAGCGGCCCGGGCACATGGCCGCCCTTGCCGGCACGTACGTCATGCGGGAGAACTACGTCGGGCGGGCAACGTTGGCACGTCGTTCCCCATTACCCGACAGCCGGCGAAATCAGTCTCCGCCTGCTGGAGACTTACCGATCCCAGCGCCATAGGTTCAGCTGGCCGGGTACAAATGCGGCATGTAGGGTGGCGAGGGGCATGAGATGCAACGCGCAACCGCCTGGCTGTTCAATCTTCCGAGCCGGCGCTTTTTAGTACCCCATGCGACGAGAGCCTCGCCTGTCCGATGATGAAAGGCCGTCGTCGGACACCCGTTATTCCCGGACTGCCGGGGTCGCAGTAGCAAATATGGCATCCACATCGATGTGATCGAGAGGACCATGCCATGCCCTTTGTCACCGTGAAAGACGATACGCCGATCTTCTACAAGGACTGGGGGTCGGGGCAGCCAGTCGTGTTCAGCCATGGTTGGCCGCTCAACGCGGACGCCTGGGATCCGCAAGCACAACTCGTCGCGGACAACGGCTTCCGTGCGATCGCGCATGACCGCCGCGGCCACGGGCGCTCCGGACAGCCGTGGAACGGCAATGACCTTGACACATACGCCGATGACCTGGCGCAGTTGATCGAAACGCTCGACCTGCGCGACATCATCCTCGTCGGCCACTCCACCGGAGGCGGGGAGGTCACGCGCTACGTCGGCCGGCACGGGACCGACCGGGTCGCCAAAGCCGTCCTCCTCGGCGCGATCCCGCCGCTGATGCTCAAGACGGACGCGAACCCCGAGGGTCTGCCACGGGAAGCGTTCGACGATATCCGCAAGGGTGTGGCGACCGACCGGTCGCAGTTCTACCAGGACCTCAGTGCGGCGTTCTACGGCGCCAACCGCCCCGGGAACATGGTGTCCCAGGGCACCCGGGACGCCTTCTGGCTGTGGTCTCTCCAAGTCGGGATCAAAGGATCCTACGACTGCGTCAAGGCGTTCTCCGAGACCGATCTCACCGAGGACCTCAAGGTCTTCGACTTCCCGACCCTCATCGCGCACGGCGACGACGACCAGATCGTGCCCATCGTCGCGGCCGCCGAGAAATCCTCGAAGATCGTCAAGGACGCCACGCTGAAGGTGTACGAGGGCGCCCCGCACGGGCTGTCGGCGGTCGCACCGTTCAAGGACGTCTTCGATGCCGACCTGTTGGCCTTCGCCCGCAGCTGAGCCGGCTGCAAGGGCCGAAGGACGCGGCGGAACAGGGGAGGCCGCCGCGGGAAGGGTGGCGTAGTGGCCACGTTGACGGCAGTGAACGTCGGGATGCCGAAGGACGTCCCCTGGCACGGCAGGACCGTACACACCGGGGTCTACAAGCAGACCGTCACCGGCCCCAGGATGGTCCGCCGGCTCAACATCGACGGCGACGGTCAGGGAGACCTGGGCGGGCACGGAGGCGAGCAGCGGGCGGTGCTCGTGTACCAGGTCGACTCGTACCGGTTCTGGCAGAGGGAGCTTGGCCGCGACGACCTCGAACCCGGGCACTTCGGTGAGAACTTCACCGTCGACGGCCTGCCGGACGACGAAGTCTGCATCGGAGACCGCTATCGCATCGGCAGCGCGCTCTTCGAGGTCACCCAGCCGCGGGTGACCTGCTACCGAGTGGGACTGCGCCTGGGCGAGCCGCAGATGGCAGCCCTGCTGGTCTCGCATCGGCGTCCGGGCTTCTACCTGCGGGTGATCGAGGAAGGCGAGGTCGAGGCGGGGCAGGAGATCGTCAAGGTCTCGGCCGGCCCGGAGAAGATGACGGTCCGGGAGATCGACGGGGTGCTCTACCTGCCCGGGCACACGCGCGAACAGGTCGAACGAGCGTTGCGTATCCCGGCGCTCAGCCCCGGGTGGCAGGGCTCCATGCGCACGCTCCTGGACCAGGCCGACGCTGACACGGCCGGCTCCTCGGGCAGCGCCGGGCTCACCGAGGCGGCGAGCGCCCCGCCTGCCAGCTGGCCGGGCTTCCGTCCGCTGACCGTCGTGGACATCCGGCCGGAGAGCCGGAGCGTGTTCTCGCTGTCCCTGGCCGCCGCCGACGGCTCGCCGCTGCCCGACGCGTTGCCGGGTCAGTTCCTCACGGTCAAGGTCCAGCCCGAAGGCGATGCCCCGCCGCTGATCCGCAGCTACTCCCTGTCCGGCGAGCCCGGCACGGGCACGTACCGCATCAGCGTGAAAGTCGAGCCGCACGGCGCGGCCGGCAACCGGCTGCGCGCCCATGTCCGTGTGGGCGACAGCCTGGACGCAGCGGCGGCCCGCGGCACCTTCTGCTTGAAGGAGGGCGACAACCCGGTCGTCCTGTTGTCCGCGGGAGTGGGGGTGACGCCCGTGCTGGCCATGCTGCATGCCCTCGTGCGGGGTCGGTCCCCACGCGAGGTGTGGTGGCTGCACGGTGCCCGCGACGGTACGGAGCATCCCTTCGCCCGGGAAAGCCGCGACCTGCTCGGTGCGCTCCCGCACGCCCGGTCGGTCATCTACTACAGCAGCCCGGCTTCCGCCGACCGCCGAGGCGTCGACTACACGGAGGCCGGTCGGCTGTCGGCCGACCGCGTCCGTGGCCTCGGGCTGCCGGCGGAGGCCGACGCCTATCTGTGCGGGCCGACGGGCTTCATGGACGGCGTCAGCGCCGCCCTGGTCGATGCCGGGCTGGACGCCTCACGTGTGCACACGGAGATCTTCGGCACCCGGGCGTCCATCACCCCGGGGCTGAAAGGCTCCACGGTCGCACCCCCGCCGCACCAGCCCCCTGGACCGGCCGGAACCGGATCGACCGTCTCGTTCGCCCGCAGCGGCCTCACCGTGCCCTGGAACGACCAGCAGGACTCCCTACTGGAACTTGCCGAAGCCTGCGACATCCCCGTCCAGTGGTCGTGCCGCACAGGCGTCTGCCACACCTGCGAACTCGCCATGCTGTCCGGCACCGTCGACTACGCGCCCGATCCGGTCGAACCCCCGGCCGACGGGAACATCCTCATCTGCTGCTCAAAGCCCGCTGAGGGCGTCGTCCTGGACCTGTAGCCACGGATCGCCTGGTCAGGAACAGGCAGAGCCGGCCCTCGACGCTTCGGCGGGGCGGGATTCGGATCCTGCAACTGCAGACCGAATACGCCCCGCCGCTCGCCGGAGGCCGGCTCGGAACGACGCTCAGCCGCGGGGGAGGACCTGCGGCAGCACGGTGGTGAGCCCGACCCAGTCGGAGGTGACGACCGAGGCGTGTGCCTTCGCGAGGTCCGCTACGCGCTGGTTGGCCTGATCCACCGTGGGGTTACGGGAGTCGATGGCCGGCGCGACGTTCTGTGCGTCGGTCATCACCACGAAATAGTGGTTGGCGTCGTACCACCACGGACCGGTCTGGGTGACCCAGGTGTTCGCGTCCCCGTCGAAGACGACGAACCACGACCGCAGGTCGACGTCGGAGTACTTGGTGCGCGGGTCGCCACCTGCGGCGCCGTGCACGGTCGGGAAGATCTGTGCGTCTCCCAGCCGTCCGGCGTTCTTCAGTGAGCGCACGTACTGTGCGTACTCGACGTCGGTCTTGAGGGTGTCCGTCGGATTGCCCTCCTCTACCGTGCCCGGGATGATCTCGATCATCACCTTGCCGTTCAGGGAGTCGCGGGACGGCCAGTTGTTCGCCCGGGCCGCTTCGTCCAGCGTCGAGTAGCTGCCGAGCAGGTCGGCGGGCTTGAACACCAGGCTGCCGAGGTGCGCCCGGATGCTTGCGTCGAGCTCGTCCGGGCCGAGGCCCAGGTTGTCCGAGAACCCGGTCTTCATCTCGATCTTGATCGTCTCCGGGCCGTGACCGGGGTGCGCGGCCAACCAGATCCGGATGTCGTCCAGGCAGTACTCGAGGTCCTTGTTCTGCCCACCGGTGTACAGATCGGCCGCCGAGGTCGCCGCGACGCAGTTGTTCGAGTTGCTCGTCAGGCTGTCGTGGCTGACCTTCCATTCATGGGTGAAGACGTCGGGCCAGACGTCCAGTTCTATCAGCGACGAGCCCGCGTCGAGTGCCTGGGCGAGGTAGGGGTAAGCGGTGGGGTCGTACGTGTTGTGCACGCCGACCGTCGTCGTGCCGGAAATCTTCACCGGGTCCGCGCCGGCCGTCGTCGCGCCTGTCAGTGAACCCGCCAGTGAACCCGCCAACAGTGCGGTGATCACTAACGCTTTCGAGAAGAATCTCATCGTCTTCCCTTCGGAGATCGAAAGTGCCGCTTTGACACTGCGTCAACAGGGTTAACAGTGCACGAAGGAAGGGCGGCCAAATGGACTAGACCATAAGTCCGAAACGAATTCATTACCCAGCAGCGGTTCGACATGACCGCTTTGCTGAGAAGCGTGTGTTTCTGGGGGTAACGGGCTGACGCGTCACCAGGTGATGGTGTTTCGTGACAGCGCCGACCTCGTGCGGTGCTGACGGCGCCGGGCGCGGTTTCGCCCGCAGAGGAAGGGCGGTTCGTATCCCGGCCGGACATGATGTCCTGGACGTGAGGCCGCCACGGGGGCGGCTGTGGAGCCGAGGGAGCCCTCGATGCGGGTCGTATTCGTCCACGGGGCGTGCGCGGTGGATGCCGACTGGTGGTGGCACCGGATGGTGGAGCCACTCGCCGTCCTGGGGCTGGAGAGCCGCAGCGTGGAACTGCCCAGCTGTGGCGAACGGGCCGGGGCCGCGTCCGGCGCGGATCTGTACGCCGACGCCGACGCGGTGCGGGCGGTACTCGACGAGGAGCCCGGGCACCCCGCCGTGCTGTGCGGGCACTCCTACGGCGGGATGGTGATCACCGACGCCGCCGCGGGCCGGGACGACGTCGGCCACCTCCTCTACGTCACGGCCGTGGTGCCGGACCGCGGCGAATCCCTCGCCTCCCTGGCCGGTCCGGAACCCGCGCCCTGGGTCGTACCGCGGGATGACGGCACGGTCGTCCCGAATACGGCGGTCGACCTGCGGGGCGCGTTCCTGCACGACTGCGACGAGGAGGCCGAGGAGGGATTCTTCCAGCGCCTGGGGCCGCAGTCGCAGGCGGCCTTCGCTCAGGCTCCGCGCGGCATCGCCTGGCACGAGATCCCTTCGACGTACATCGTCTGCACCGGGGACCGGGCCACGCCGCCCGCGAAGCAGCGGGAGTTCGCCCGGCGGGCGTCCGGGGTGATCGAACTGCCGACCGGTCACCACCCGTTTCTGTCCCACCCGGATGTGCTGGCCCGGGTGATCGGCGAGATCACCCCGACAGTGGCTCCGGATCGCGACGGGCGGACAGCGGGTTCTTAGTCCCGTCACAGGCCGCCCAAATGGACCTCACAAGAACGGTCAGCACTCTCTGAGTAGTTGCCTGAACTGAGAGGTGAGCCATCGTGAACGATCACGACTCAACAAGCCCCCACGAGCCCCTTCCCGCTCGCCCCGGTTCGAGCGCGACGTCAGGGCCGCAGGCTGCCGGAGGTTCAGGCGGCGCCGGCGCGGCGCCGTCTTCCCCGCCAGTGTCTTGGCCGGACTCGTCGGCCTCGGTGAAGGCCGGGCAAGCACGCCGGCCCAAGGCACGGCGACTGCTGCCGAACACGCGAAGGGGGCGGCTCGCGGCCGCTGCGCTGATGTGTGCGGTGATCGGGCTTTCCGCCGGGTGCGGTACGTCCACGTCGGCGACGACCGCATCCCCCTCGGCGACAGCCGCGTCCCCCTCGGCATCCGGCAGCGGCGGGGCATCCAACGCTCGGTCTGGAGCGGCCGCAGGAGGAGCCGTCGGCACGGTCGACAGCGTGTCCACGTCGGGCTTCACCTTGTCGACAGCGACGGGTCAGAAGGTGACCGTCAACGAGGCGTCCTCTACGACCTACCTGAACGGGACGAGCTCGACCTCGGCGAGTGCCGTGACAACCGGCAAGAGCGTCCTCGTACTGGGCACGACCAGCTCAACGACCATCACGGCCACGCAGGTCATCGTGCAGCCGACCGGCGACGGCGGATCCGCGGCGTCCTCGGCGGCAGGGGTGGTCCCCTTCCAGCAAGGTGCGTCGTCCACGTCGAAGAAGGTCGGTCAGATCCCCGCGAACTACACCGAGGGCGACGGGACGATCGTCAGCGGTACGGCAGCGAACAAGGCGACGGAAGCCGCGCTGGCCGCCTACCCGGGGGGCGTCGTCGACCGTGTTGTGAAGCTGAGCAGCGGCGAGTACGAGGTCCACAACATCGGCGTCAACTGGCCGCACCACGTCTTCGTCGACCAGGACTTCAAGGTCGTCGGCGCCTATTAGCCGCCGGCAGGCGTTGGCCTCGGGTGCCCACCCGATCGCCCGGACAGGCTCTGGTCGAGCGTGCGGGGCAGGCCGAAGTACGGCGCGAGCGCCGTCTCGAACCGGGTGATCTCGCAGATCCGGCGGCCGGCGAGGCCGACCACGACGATTTCCGTGAGGTGCAGGCCCCCGGTGACCGGGTTGCGGATGTACGCGCCCCAGGCCGGCTGGCCGTTCGCCCGGACGGGCACCATCCGGTCGATCCGCGGCCGGTGGGCGCGGATCGCGGTGAAGAAGCGATGCACCGTCGCGGTCCCGCGGTACTCGAACGGCAGCGGCGGCATCCGCACCCACGCGTCGTCGGTCATCAGCGCGACGAGCGCGTCGACGTCCAGTTCGGTGAAGGCCGCGACGAACCGGTCGAGCAGCGCACGCTCCTCCGGGGCGCCGGACGGCGGCGGGGGCGGGTCGTCGGTCGAGCGGGCCGCGTCCATCGTGGCGCGGGCGCGCTTGAGGGCGCTGGTGACGGCGTCCTCGGTCAGCCCCAGCAGCTCGGCGGTCTCCTTCGCGCGGTACCCGAGGACGTCCCGCAGCAGCAGCACGGCGCGCTGGTTCGGAGGCAGCAGCTGGACGGCGGTGACGAACGCGAGCGAGATCGCCTCCCGGGACTCGTACCGGGCCTCGGGCCCCGGCGCCTGATCGGACAGCCTCTCCAGCAGCGCGTCGGGATACGGCTGCAGCCACAGCACCTCACCCACGCGGGTCGGCTCCGGCGCCGCTACCGGCAGCGGCGCCGCCGTCACCGGCCGCCGTCCGGACGACCGCAGCAGGTTGAGGCACCGGTTGGTGGCGATGCGGTACAGCCAGGTGCGGATGGACGAGCGCCCCTCGAAACCGTCGAGGCCGAGCCACGCCGCCAGGAGCGTCTCCTGCAACGCGTCCTCGGCGTCCTGCAGCGAACCGAGCATGCGGTAACAGTGCACCTGCAGCTCGCCGCGGTGCGGCTCGACCAGGGCGGTGAACGCGTCCCGGTCGCCGGCCCGTGCCCGCTCGAGCAGTTCTGCCGACATCTGCCACCTCCGTACCGATCGTCTCTCCTTACTGACACCGGCGACCGACGGAACTGGTCGCGGTCGGCACGCCCATTTTCGGGCGCGCGCCGTGTCTGTCCCTTCGAACGCGACAACACACCACGCCTCGGAGGACACCATGAGCGACCTGTCCGGCAGGACCACGATCGTCGTCGGAGCGAGCCGAGGCCTGGGCCACGGGATCGCCACCGCCTTCGCCGAGGCCGGCGCCCCGGTGGTCGCCGCGGCCCGCACCGCGGCGGCCTTCGCAGAGCCGGCCAACGGCGCCGGCACCATCCAGCAGGAGGTCGCCGATGCCGGTGACGCCACGGTGGCAGGCAGCCTCCTCGACCGCCATGAGCCAGACGTCGTCATTGTGGTGGCCGGCGCAACCCCGCTCATGCGTCCACTGCAGCACCACACCTGGGAGACGTTCTCGGTCAACTGGCACACCGACGTCCGGATCGCCTTCCACTGGCTGCGCGAGGCTCTCCTCAAGCCGCTCCGGCCCGGCAGCAGGGTGATCGTGATCAGCAGCGGTGCCGCCCTCGCCGGGTCACCGCTCAGCGGCGGGTACGCCGGCGCCAAGGCCACCCAGCGCTTCATCACCGGGTACGCCCAGGACGAGGCCAACCGCGCCGGTCTGGGCATCACCTTCACCGCGGTGCTGCCCCGGATCACGCCGCTGACCGACCTCGGCCGGCCGGCGGTGAGGGCGTACGCGTCTCGCAGCGGCCAGTCCGAGGAGGAGTACCTCCAGCACCTGGGCGAGCCACTCACCCCCCAGGTCGCCGGCGCCGCTCTGGTCCAGTTGGTACGGGAAGACGCCGCCACCCTCGCCCCGGGTTACCTGCTGACCGGCGCCGGGCTCCAGAAGCTGCCCTGACCCGGCCCACGCGCCCGCACCCCGCGCGTCAGCCGGCTGGGTTGTGCGTCTGTGCGGGGGCGGGCGGGCCGGTGGGGGTGTTGGTCCAGCTGGCGAGGATGTTGAGGGCTTCGGCGGAGGGGGAGGCGGGTTCGGGGGTGTAGATGACGAGGGTCTGTTCGGCGTCGTCCTCGGTGGCCAGGACCACGTAGTCGAGGGCGAGGTCGCCGACGAGCGGGTGGTGGAGGCGTTTGGTGCCGGTGGTGTGGGCGAGGACGTCGTGGTCGGCCCACATGCGGCGGAAGGTGTCGCTGTGCAGGGACAACTCGCCGATCAGCTCGGTGAGTTGTGGGTCGTCGGGGTGGCGTCCGGCGTACAGGTGCAGTGTGGCCACGCAGTCGCCGGCGACTCGCTCCCAGTCGGTGTACAGGGTGCGGGCGTCTTCGTCGAGGAAGACGAAGCGGGCGGAGTTGCGCTCACGGTGGGGGCGGGCTTCGAAGTCGGTGAAGAGCGCGTAGGCGAGTCGGTTGGCCGCGAGGACGTCCATGCGTCGCCCGAGGACCATCGCGGGGACGCTCAGTGAGTCCAGGGCTCGGTAGAGGGCCGGGCGGACTCTCTGCGGACTGAGCGGTCGCTTGCGGCGGGTCCGGGCCGCGGTGGGCTGGGCGAGATCGAAGAGGTGGGCGCGTTCGGTGTCGTCCAGGTGCAGGGCGCGGGCGACGGCTTCCAGGACGGTTTCGGAGACGCCCTTGGTGCGGCCACGCTCCAGCTGGATGTAGTAGTCGACGCTGACCCCGGCGAGCTGGGCGACTTCCTCGCGCCGCAGCCCCGGAACGCGGCGGGCGCCCGGGTGCGGGGCGATACCGGCCTGTTCGGGGGTGATCCGGCCCCGGCGGCTGCGTAGGAACTCACGGATCTCGGTGCTGCGGTCCATGGGTCCACCGTACGGCGGGTCCCGGCTCGCCGGGCTCCGGAAGGGGGTGCCGCCAGACCCCCGGAAGAGCAGCACCCCGTACGGGGCCCGGACGGTGGTCGGCGGGTGGTT
Source organism: Streptomyces sp. NPDC059373 (assembly GCF_042751495.1). Lineage (NCBI taxonomy): Bacteria > Bacillati > Actinomycetota > Actinomycetes > Kitasatosporales > Streptomycetaceae > Streptomyces > Streptomyces sp. NPDC059373. Next base: position 173,998 of record NZ_JBHYXC010000013.1, read on the forward strand.
GCCTGGATAGCGGGCCTGCTGCACCGATCGTTTCAGGTCATCCCACGCGCAGGCCGACCCCTGGTTCACCTGATGTGACGCCCCCGCCCCCCTGCGCCGTACGGCCGGAGAAGAGGACAACCCCCATGGCATCGAAACTGACCGGCACCGTCGCTCTCGTCACCGGCGCGAGCAGCGGTATCGGCGCCGCCACCGCCCGCCGGCTCGCCGAGCACGGTGCCTCCGTCGCGCTCGTGGCCCGCCGCAAGGACCGTCTGGAAGACCTCGCCGGCGAGATCGACACGGCGGGCGGCACCGCGCTGGTGGTGGAAGCGGACATCACCGACCGCGTCCAGGCCGAGGCGGCCGTACAGCAGGCCGTCGAGCGGTTCGGACGGCTGGACACCCTGGTCAACAATGCCGGTCTGATGCTCCTGGGCCCGGTCGTCGGCGCGGACGCCGAGGAGTGGGACCGCATGATCGCCGTCAACGTCCAGGGCCTGCTGTACACCACCCGGGCCGCCCTGCCGCATCTGCTCACGGCGGCCGAGGAGGGCCCGCGCCGGGTCGCGGACATCGTCAACATCAGCTCGATCGCCGGCCGCGTGGCGTGGAGCGGTTACGGCGTTTACAACCTCACCAAGTTCGGGGTGAACGGATTCACCGAGTCCCTTCGTCAGGAAGTCACCCAGCGGCACGTGCGCGTCGGTGTCCTCGAGCCGGGTGGCGTGGCGACCGAGCTGGGCTCGCACAACAAGCCCGAGGTCCGAGGCGAGATGATCGACCCCTTCTACGAGCGGACCGAGGTCCTCGCCCCCGAGGACATCGCCGACGGCGTCGCCTACATGGTCACCCGTCCCCGCCACACCGCCGTCGGCGAGCTGTGGATCATGCCGACCGACCAGGTCTGACCCGCCGCCGTCGCACCTCATCACCCCACCCACTGGCGCCCGTCGGGGCGCCGAAAGGAATCCCCCATGAGCAAGGTCATTTTCGTCACCGGTGCCGGACGCGGTCTGGGCACGGACATCGCCCGCGAGGCTCTCGCGGCCGGCCATCAGGTCGTCGCCACCGGCCGCCGCCCCGAGGAGGTCGAGAAGACCCTGGGCGGACCGCAGGACAACCTGCTGGTCACCAAGCTGGACGTCACCAGCCTGGAGGACGCGCAGGCAGCCGCGCAGGCCGCGGTGGACCGGTTCGGCCGGATCGACGTGCTGGTCAACAACGCCGGGAACTTCTTCGCCGGGTACTTCGAGGAGATCTCGCCCGCGCAGATGCGCCGGCAGATCGAGACCAACCTCTTCGGCCCGATGAACGTCACCCGCGCCGTCCTGCCCGTCATGCGAGGGCAGCGCGACGGCCACATCATCACCATTTCGTCGTCCGCCGGGCTGATCGGTCAGGAGTTCTGCGTCGCGTACGCCGCCTCCAAGTTCGGGGTGGAGGGCTGGATGGAGTCGCTGCGCTACGACGTCGAGCCGTACGGCATCCGCACCACGGTCGTGGAGCCCGGCTTCTTCCGCACCGAGCTGCTCGTGGACGCCTCCACCAGCTGGCCCGAGCTGTCCATCGACGACTACGCCCCACGGACCGCCCCGACGATCGAGGGCTGGAAGAGCATGAACGGCAGGCAGACCGGCGATCCCGCCAAGCTCGCCCAGGCCCTGCTGGTCATCGCCGACCAGGACCAGCCGCCGCTGCGCTTCGTCGCCGGCGCGGACGCCATCGAGGCCGTCGAGGCCAAGGCCCGGGAACTGCTGGCCCAGGCCCAGGCCTCCCGCGAGCTGGGCGGCAACCTGGCACACGACGACACCAGCGCCTGAACGCGGGCCGGGCACGCGCGACCCCGTACGACGGCGACGTGATCACTTCCTTGGCTGCGCCGCTGTCCGACGGCAGGGATCCCGCTCGCGGAAGCGACCTGGCTCAGCTCTCGTCTCAGGGCGGCTGCCTCCCCGGCAGCGAGTGAGCCCAGCAGTTCCTCGTCGGTGTCTTTCGCCAGGAGTACGGCCTCGCGCCGCAACTTCTGCCCTTCGGTGGTGAGTTCGATGAGCTGGCGGCGGCGGTCGGCGGTGTCCCGCTCGCGCCGCAGGGCGTCGAGTTTCTCCAGCTCGTCGAGCATGTCGACGACAACACTCGGGGTCACCCCGATGGCCCTGGCGAGTTCCAGTTGCGCCGTCGGCCCGACGGCCAACTTCAGGCTCTTCGCCGGGGGTGTCGTCGTTGCTGAGGTGATCGCCTCCGGTTATCTGACCGTGGCCGGTTTCCTGGATCCGGGCGGTCTGGTCCCCGGTGGAGACAGTGCCGCCGCGAAGACGTACGCGGCGTACGTTGCGACCCGCAGCCTCGCTCGTTTTCGCGGCCCTGCTGCTCGCGGCAGCCCGTCCGCTGGGCGGCCTCGCGTGGCATCCCGAAGGACGTTCCGGGGGTGGCAGGCCGGCGGTTGCACCCCGCTTGCTACCCGGCGCCGGGCGGCTCGGGCGGTGTGGCGGGGTCTTCGTCGGCCAGACCGCGGGTGAGCACTTCGCGGATCATGCCGGCGGTGATGGCGAAGTGCTCGCGTGCGAGTTCCGCCGCGCGGTCCGGTTCGCCGGCCGCGATGGCCTCGTACAGTTCGGTGTGCTCGCGAAGGGCGCGTCGGAAGGTCGACGGCTCACCCCGCCCCCAGGGCTCGATCGGGAAGCCGAGGCTGACCTTGGTCAGCAGGTCGCGGCTGAGGCCGGCGATCTGGGGGTTGCCGGTGGCCTGGCAGACCACCTCGTGGAAGGCGCTGTCGGCGAGCTGTTCGGCGCGGGGGGTGGCCGCCGAGGCGTAGTCGGCCAGGACATCACCGCGCTCGGACCGCGGCGGCTGCGCCCCGTACGCGCCGGGCTCCAGCTGATCTTCCAGGACCCCTACGCCTCGCTCAACCCGCGCCGCCGGGCCGGGGAGATCGTCGCCGAGCCGTTGCTGGTCCACCGGCACGGCAGCGCCGCGCAGATACGCCACCGCGTCGCCGAGCTCTTCGACGTCGTCGGCCTGTCCGCCGCCCACCTCGACCGCTACCCACACGAGTTCTCCGGCGGCCAGCGCCAGCGGATCGGCATCGCACGGGCCCTGGCGACCCGCCCGAAGCTGATCGTCGCCGACGAACCGGTCTCCGCCCTCGACGTCTCGGTCCAGGCCCAGGTGCTCAACCTCTTCGCGGACCTGCAGGAGGAGTTCGGGCTCACCTACGTGTTCATCGCCCACGACCTGGGGGTGGTACGGCATGTGTCCGACCGCATCGCGGTCATGTACCTCGGCCAGGTCATCGAACTCGCCGACGCGGAGTCCCTCTACGCCGCCCCCGCGCACCCCTACACCGAGGCCCTGCTGTCCGCGGTCCCGGAGATCGACGACGGTTCCGGCGATCCCGCCGGCCGGCGGGATCGCATCGTCCTCACCGGCGACGTGCCCAATCCGTCCGACCGCCCGTCCGGCTGCGCCTTCCACCCCCGCTGCCCGTACGCCCGGGACCGCTGCCGCACCGAGCGCCCCGCCCTGGAGGAGACGGCCCCCGGCCGGATGACCGCCTGCCACTACCCGCTCGGCGACAGGACGCCCGGCAGTTGACCGGGCGGCCCCGCACCTGCCGGGTGGGCGGGTGCGGGGCTGTCCGCTGTGTGGGCCGTCTCAGCGGCCGGTCAGGGTCCACAGGTGGTCGGCGGTGCCGTTGTCGTCCCACTGGAGGACCTGGGCGCCGGGGGAGGTGCTCTCGTTGGTGACGCCGAGCAGCAGACCGCTGTTGTAGTTGGCGATCTTGTAGTAGCCGCTGCCTGCCGGGATGAGCTGCCAGAGGTGGTCGGCGGTGCCGTTGTCGCCCCAGATGAGAGCGGTGCCTCCGTCGCTGGTGCTCATGCCGTTGATACCGAGCAGCAGACCGCTCTTCTGGTTGACGATCTTGTAGAGGCCGGATCCGCCGGACACCAGGGTCCAGTTCTCGTCGGTGCCGGTGGTCGAGGTGGCCTGGACGACGGCGGTGCCCTGAGCGGTGGCCGCGTTCTGGGTGTCCAGGGCGAGGCCGCTGTTCTTGTTGGTGATCTGGTAGCGCCCGGCCAGTGAGGTGGAGGTGCCGCTCGGGGTGATGACCAGGTGGTAGCCGTCGGAGGCGTTCATCGCGACGGGAACAGTGATGGAACCGTTGCTGACCGTGTAGTCGGCGTCGGAGACGGTGAACGGAGCGGAGACGGCCGTGGTCCGGCCGCGGGAGGGGGTGTACTCCAGTTTTACGTGCACCGTGCTGCCGAAGTTCGACAGGGAGCCGAGTCCGTTGACGGTGACGGCGGTGGAGCCGGTGCCGCCGCCGAAGATGACGCTGATCTTCTTGCCGTCGCCACTGAGCGAGGCGGCGCCGTCGATGCCGGTCTGGGCCGGGGGAGTGGTGGTGAGCATGTTCCCGGACATGTCGCCGTACCACTTGTACAGCCAGTAGGAGCCGTTGGGCGATCCACCGGTGTCGGTCAGGGTGTCGCCGAGGGTGCCGTAGTGGTTCCAGAAGGCGAGCTCCGCGTCCTGGACGCCGGCCCGCTCGAACTTGGCGACGTAGCCGACGAGGGCGCCGGGTATGCCCATCTCGCTGGGTTCGGCGTACTCCTCGATGGCGATCGGCCGCGGGCTGATGCCCAGGCTGCTCTCCAGGGAGCGGTACGCGGAGACGTGGGCGGCGATGTTCTGGCTGCCCTGGAGTTCGTGCCAGGCGATGATGTCGGGAACGGTGTTGCCGGCCTTGGCGTCGGTGAGGAACTGGCTCATCCAGCTCTGGTTCCACGCGGAGTAGCTGGGGCCCTGGATGGGTGTGGTGGTGTCCTTGGAGCGCACTTCCTTGAAGGTGCGTGCCCAGCCGGCGTCGAAGGCTCCGGCGTTGGTGGTGTCCCAGGTCCAGTCGGGCTCGTTCCACAGTTCGTAGGCGCTGATGTTGGTGGCGCCGGAGGACTTGACGGAGCCGACCTGGGTGTCGACGGCGGACAACCAGTCGCTCCAACTCACCCACTTGTAGGGGAAGTCGGGGTACCAGTCGGGCATCCGGACGACGACCTTGGCGCCGGCCCTGGCCGCCTCGGGGGCGACGACCAGGGCGTCGCCTGCGGGCGCGGGCTCGCCGTTGGGCAGCTGATGGCCGCCCGGTGCCATCTGGACGAAGGTGTTCGGGTGCAGCGGCTGGACGAGGCTGTCGGCCGGGGTGCTCGCGGTCGCGAGGCCGTAGAGGCCGCCGCTGGCGACGTGGGTGACGGACCGCAGGGTCTGGTTGGCGTTGACGACCAGGGTCGTCGACGAGGTGGGGGCCGCGTGGGCGGGCGTACCGGTGAGGGCCCCGGCGGCGGCCAGAACGCCGGTCAGGACGGCGGCGGTTGTGCGGCCGAGCGGCCGGTGTTGACGGTTGCGCGGTCTCGAATCAGACATGGGTGCGGCTCTCCTACGACGGTGGGGAAGAGGGGGACAGGGCCTGCGGTCCGGCCGTTCGGCGAGGGCCGGCCGGCCCGGGACGGTGTGGGGCTGCACTCGCTGTACAGAGGTGTACGAGTGCGGGCGGAACGTGCGGGCCTGCGGTCAGTCCTTGACCGCGCCCGCGGTGACACCTGCCGCGACATAGCGCTGCGCGAGGACGAGCAGAACGGCGGCGGGGATGGAGGCGACGACGGCGGTCGCCATGATCGCGTTCCATTCCTGGTTGTTGTTGCCGATGTAGTGGTAGATGCCGAGAGTGATCGGGCGCAGGTCGCCACCGCCGTCGAGGGTGTTGGCGAAGACGAAGTCGGACCAGGCCCACAGGAAACTGAACAGGGAGACGGTCACCGCGGCGTTGCGGCTGACCGGCAGGACGACGGACCAGAAGGTGCGCCAGGTCCCGGCCCCGTCGATGCGGGCGGCCGCGATGAGTTCACCGGGGATGCCGGACATGAACGCCGTGAAGATCATGACGGCGAAGGGAACGGCGATGGTGGAGTCCGCGATGATCAGTCCCCACCAGGAGTTCAGCAGGCCGCCGCCCAGAAAGACGGCGTAGAAGCCCATGGCCATGACGATGCCGGGGATCATCTGGGCGACCAGCAGTACCAGGCTGAGGACGCCACCGCCTACGGGGCGCAGTTTCGCCAGGGCGAACCCGGCCGGGGCGGCGAGCACGAGGGTGACCGCGACGGTGCCGACGCCGATGAGCAGGCTGGTGGCCAGGTAGGGCAGCTGGTCGCGCAGTACGGCGTGGTAGCCCTCGAAGGTCGGGTGCAGCGGGAAGAGGTCGGGCGGGCTCTTGCGCATGTCCTGCTGCGGGGTGAGGGACACGTTCAGCATCCAGTACACCGGGAAGAGCATGAGCGCGGTGAGCAGGAGGGCGATGGCGGTGCTGCCCGGCGAGCGCCGGGCCCGGGTGCGGAGCGAGGTCACGATTCCTGCCTTCTCTGGACGCGGATGTAGAGCAGTCCGAAGACGAGGGCGATGAGGATGAGGATGTTGCCTACGGCCGCGCCGGGGCCGAACTGCGGGAGCAGTGAGCCGAATCCGAGCCGATAGGACCAGGTCGCAAGGGTGGACGAGGCGTCACCCGGGCCGCCCTTGGTCATGATCCAGATCAGGTCGAAGACCTTGAGGGTGTAGATGAGGCCGAGCAGCACCGTGATGGCGGACACTGGGCGCAGCAGGGGGAAGGTGATGCGCCGGAACTGCTGCCAGCGGTTCGCGCCGTCCAGGGCGGCGGCCTCGTACAGGTCGGCGGGGATGTTCTGCAGACCGCTGTGGAGGACCACCAGATTGAACGGGATGCCGATCCAGATGTTGGCGATGATGACGGACGTCAGCGCCCAGTGCGGTGAGGTCAGCCAGTCGACCGGGCCGACGCCGGCCAGATGCGACAGGTAGTTGATCACCCCGGACTCGCTGTTGAACATCCACGACCAGGTCGACGCGGAGACGATCAGCGGCAGCAGCCAGGGGATCAGGAACAGCGCTCTCAGGGTGGCCGCGAGCGGGAAGCGGCGGTTGAAGAAGACCGCGAGGGCGAGGCCGGCCGTGTACTGGAAGAGGATCGACACCAGGGTGAAGACCATGGTGTTGCGCAGCGCCGGCCCGAAGGTGGGGTCGTGCAGGACCTGCGAGAAGTTGTCCCAGCCGGAGAAGGGTGCGTTGTTGTCCACGAAGGAGCGCACCGTGTAGTGACGCAGGCTCAGGTCGAGGTTGCGATACAGCGGATAGACGTAGAAGGCGGCCAGGTAGACAGCCAGCGGGGCGATGAACGCCCACGCGGTCAGCCGGCTCTTCCGGATCTGGCGCCGCCGGCGCGACTGGGCGTCGCGCCGGTCGGCGTCGGCCGATGGGGCAGTGGTCGCTGCGGACACGGCCTGGGACCGCCTGACGGGGTCGGCTTTGGCGGTGGTCATGCGATCTCCTGTGGGCGGGTTGGCTGTGTCCGAGCGTGCGACAGCGCTGGTGACGCGGTGTCAGCCGGTGTGGGCGGCCGCGGCCTGCTGCGCGGCGTCCAGGGCCGCCTGCGGGCTCTTGCCGCCGGACAGGGCTCCTTGCACAGCGGCCCACATCTGCTGGGAGATGACCGGGTACTTGATGCCCAGTCCGCCGCTGGTGCGGCCGCGCGCCGCGGCCACCGCCGCCACCCACGGCTTCAGCAGCGTGTTCTGCTGGACCTGCTGGGTCTGCACCGCCGCGGTGGGGGCGACGTACGACAGGGTGGTGTCGGTGGCCAGCAGGTTCTTGGCGCTGGTCAGGCAGGTGACGATCTTCTTGCTGACGGCGTAGCGCGAGGTGTCCTTCTGTATCGGCACGGTGACGAACTCGCCGCCGGTGGGGACCGGTGCCGCCCCGCCGTTCTGCGCCGGGATACTGATCACGCCGTAGGTGAAACCGGCCTTCTGGGCGTTGCCGAGCTGCCAGGTGCCGTTCTCGCCGAAGGCGTACGTGCCGGTGGCGAACTCCTGCCAGCTGGTGGTCTGGGTGTTGCTCAGCACGTCATTGGGCGCGTAACCGTCGGCGACCCATCCCTTCCACAGCGACAGGGCGGCCACGCCCTGGCCGGCATTGAGCTTGGTGAGGTCGCCGCCCGCGCCCCAGAACCAGGGCAGGAACTGGAAGCTTCCCTCCTCGGTGCCGATCGCGGAGAAGGTGATTCCCTTCTTCCCCGCCGCCTTGACCTTCTTCAGGGCCGCGGTCAGGGAGGCCCAGTCCTTGATCGACGCGGGGTCGACGTGGGCGGCCGAAAGCACGGAGGCGTTGTAGTACAGCGCGAGGGTGTTGGCGCCGATCGGGACGCCGTAGGCGGCGTTGTCGACCGTGCCGGCGCCGATGATGTTCTTCTGTATGGACGACGTGTCCAGGCCGATGTCGCTCGTCTTGTTGAGGATGCCGGCTTCCACCAGCGTGGAGACGACCGGGTTGTCCACGAGCATCACGTCGGGCGCGTTGCCCTGCTGCGCGGCAAGCAGGGCCTTGTTGCCCAGGTCCGTGGTGTCGTAGCCGGTGCGCTTGACGGTGACCCCGGCCTGGGTGCCGCACTGGGCCACCTGCTTGCCCCAGTCCGAAGAGGCGTCGAACTGCGGGTAGGGGTCCCAGAAGGTGTAGCTGGACGGCTTGCCGGAGGAGGCGGAGGAGGTACCGGAACCGCCGCCGCAAGCGGTGGCGGAGACGAGGGCGCCGACGACGACAGCGGCGGCGATGAGGGAACGACGGGCGTGTCTCACAGGGGTGACCTCATTGTCATGGGTGGTGCGGGGTGCGCGAGATGGGCGGGGGAGGTGGGGGGCTTGCCGGGCGGGGTGCCGGTGCTCCGGGGCGTGGGGATCAGGCGGGCTGCGTCAGGAGGTGGGCAGCCAGACGCGCATGCTGCCGTCCTGGCGGTTGGCCCACGCGTAGTAGGGGATCGCGGTCAGTTCGACGGGCTCACCGGCCGGCGGCACGGGATCGGTGGCCGCATCGGGAGACCGGTAGGGCCACCAGCCGGCGGCGGGGAGCTGCCGGCGGTGGCCGGCGGCCACGACGACGGTGACGCCACCGAGCAGGTCCGGACGGTCCTTCACGGCGAGCGGCCGGGTGGAGTCGATCACGATGTCGTCCAGGCCCCCGCCGGGATGGTCCACCTGTTCCAGGCAGTACACCAGCGGGCCGCGCTCGATCGCCACGCAGCCGCGGACGGCGTCCACCCTGGGGTCAGCCACGGTGAGCCGGGGCTCCAGGCCGAGTTCCAGGACGACCTGGTCGCCCGGCACCCAGGCGCGCTCCAGGCGCAGCCAGCCGTCCTCGACGCGGCTGTCGGACTGGTCGTACGTCCGGTCGCCGCACCGCACCCGGTACTCGCGGCACCACTGGGGGATGCGCAGCGACAGGGTCCAGGGCCGGTCCGCCGGGGTCTCCTCGACGGTCAGGGTGATCGCGCCGTGCCAGGGGTAGTCCGTGCGGGAGCTCACGGTGACCGCGGTGCCGCCGTCGAGGTCACCGCTGTAGCGGCCGGTGACGTACTGGTGGATCTGCAGGCCCTGCCCGTCCGTTGAGGACAGGTAGTGCTCCAGGCCGGCCAGCAGCCGCATGACGTTCGGTGGGCAGCAGGCGCAGCGGAACCAGCGGGTGCGGCGGGCCGACTGGTCGCCGCCGGGGTCGGTGTGCCCGTCGCGGACCTGAAGCGGGTTCACGTACAGCCAGCTCTCGCCGTCCAGGGCGACTCCGGCGAGGAAGCCGTTGTACAGGGTGCGCTCGATCAGGTCGCTGTAGCGGGCCTGCCCGGTGAGCAGGGCCATCCGCCAGCTCCACTGGATCGAGGCGATGGCGGCGCAGGTCTCGCAGTAGGCCCGCTCGGTGGGCAACTCGTACGGGTCACCGAAGTCCTCCTCGTCGTGGTGGGCGCCGAGCCCTCCGGTGATGTGGGTCTTGGTGGTGGTCATGGCCTGCCACATCCGCTCGGACGCGGCCAGCAGCTCGGCGTCGCCCGTCTCGGTGGCCAGGTCGGCCGCGCCCGCCAGCAGGTACAGCTGGCGCACGGCGTGCCCTTCGACGTTGGTCGCCGAGCGCACCGGCACCCGGTCCTGGCAGTACGCCTCACCGCCCAGCAGGCCATGGCCGTACCGGTCGACGAAGTAGCCCGCCAGGTCCAGGTAGCGCCGCTCGCCGGTCTCGCGGTAGAGCTCGACCAGCGCGGTCTCCACCTCGGGGTGCCCGTCGACGCCGTCGATGGGCTTGCCACTGCCGGGCGGACCGAAGACCGAGTCGATGTGGTCGGCGAAGCGGCGTGCCACATCGAGCAGTTCCTCGCTCCCGGTGGCCCGGTGATGGGCCACCGCCGCCTGCATCAGGTGTCCCGCGCAGTACAGCTCGTGGCCCCAGCGCAGGTCCTGGTAGCGCTCGCCGCCATGACGGACCTGGAACCAGGTGTTGAGGTATCCGTCGCTCCGCTGTGCCCGGGCCACGAGGGAGATGATCCGATCGACGTCGTCGGCGAGCCGGCGGGTCTCGGGGCCGCCCTCTCCTGGCGCCGACTGGGCCAGCTGCCAGGAAGCGGCCTCCAGCCACTTGTAGACGTCGGAGTCCACGAACGGGTACGCGCCCCGGAACTCGCCCTGCTCCGAGCCCGCGGCCACCCGTAGGTTGTGCAGGTTTCCGGCGGACTCCAGCAGCCCGGGGCCCTGCGGTATGGACGTGCTCGCGTTGACCTCCCGGCGGATGTGCCAGAACCCGGCGCTCACCTCAACGGTGGCGGGAAGCAGCGCGGCGCGGGCGCCCGGGCTGAGGCCTACCGGACCCGTGGCGAGCGGGGCGGATCGTGTGCGGGGCATGGCTCTCCGAAGAGGTCGGTGGTCGAACGGGATCCGGCACAGGGCGGTTGAGGCCCCCGTGCATCGGAGGGCGGCACAACCACCATCCGGACCCGATTGGGAAAACGTTTTTCTGCCGGAAAGCTAGAGAGCCTGTGGGCGCCGGTCAAGGGTGTGTGCGAAAGTATTTTCCCCCCGCTCCTCAGGACTGGCGGGCGGCGTGGAACGCTGCCAGGATGGGCATCGCCACCGTCAAAAGGAAAAGGGTTGCTCGTGGCCGATGCAGAACGTTCTTCCTCCGCTCGCCGGGCGAAGCTCGCCGATGTCGCTTCCCTGGCCGGGGTGAGCGTGGGGACGGCCTCCAAGGCGCTGAACGGCAACGGGAGGATGCGGCCCGAGACCCGGCAGCGGGTCCTGGCCGCGGTCGAGGCGCTCGATTTCCGGCCCAACCAGCACGCGCAGAGCCTGCACACCGGCCGCAGCTGGACGGTCGGACTGATGACCACGGACGGCATCGGCCGCTTCAGCACCCCGGTGCTGCTCGGCGCGGAGGACGCGCTCGGAGCCGGGAAGATCTCCGTACTGCTGTGCGACACCCGGGGCGACACCATCCGGGAACAGCACCACCTGCGCAACCTCGTCGACCGCCGGGTGGACGGCATCATCGTCACCGGCCGCCGTACGGACCCCCGCCCTCCCCTGATGGGCATCGATCCGATCCCGACCGTCTACGCGCTCTCCCCCTCCACCGACCCGGCCGACACCTCGGTGGTCTCCGACGACCGCGGCGGCGCCCACCTCGCCGTCGAGCACCTCCTCGCCACCGGCCGTACCCGCATCGCGCACGTCACCGGCCCGGCGCACCACGCGGCCGCCCGCGACCGCGCCCGCCACACGGTCGAACTGCTGGAACGCTCCTCGCTGACGCTCGCGACCCGCCGGGTCCACTTCGGCGAATGGAGCGAGGCGTGGGGGCGTAGCGCCGCCGAGGCCGTGCTGCGGACGGAGCCGGACACGGACGCCTTCTTCTGCGGCAATGACCAGATCGCCCGCGGCGTGGCGGACGCCCTGCGCGAGAAAGGCGTGGACGTCCCCGGGGACGTCGCGATCGTCGGCTACGACAACTGGGACACCATGGCCCTGGCCTCCCGCCCGCCGCTCACGACGATCGACATGGACCTCACCGAGATCGGCCGAACGGCCGCCCTCCGGCTACTGGACGCCATCAACTCCAGCCCCGAGCCCGGCCTGCACGCCGTCCCCAGTCGTCTCATCGTCCGCGAGTCCACCTGAGGCCCTTCGACCTGGGCGACGGTCGCCACGGAACGTTCCGGGGCGAACTCCCTCGTCAGCCCCCGGCCCGCTCCAGCGCCAGTTCCAGGACGGCCAGCAGCGCGTCGCGTACCGAGCCGCGCCGGCGGGCGTCGAAGGTGACCAGGGGGACCTGGTCGGCGACGTCGAGCGCCCAGCGGACCTCGTCCAGGTCGTGCTCGACCTTGCCGTCGAAGGCGTTGACCGCGACGACGAACGGGATCTGCTTGTGCTCGAAGTAGTCGACCGCGGCGTAGCAGTCGTCCAGCCGCCGGGTGTCGACGATGACGAGCCCGCCGAGCGCCCCCTCGACCAAGTCGTCCCACATGAAGCCGAACCGCTCCTGGCCGGGGGTGCCGAACAGGTAGAGCTTCAGGGTCGGGTCGATGGTGATGCAGCCGAAGTCCATGGCGACCGTGGTGGTCGTCTTGCGCGGCGTGTGGCTGAGGTCGTCCACGCCCGCCGCGACCTCGGTGATGGCCGCTTCGGTGGTCAGCGGTTCGATCTCGGAGATGGAGCCGACGGTCGTGGTCTTGCCCACCCCGAAGCCGCCCGCGATGACCAGCTTGACCGGCAGCGGCGGCCGGTCGGCGGTCTGCTGGGCGCGGCCGCGGGCCGCGGTATCGGTTGGTGTCACGGCGGTGTCTCCCGGGAGTCGGGGATGGTCCGCAGACCATCGATAACCCTGCGCAGTACGGAGAGGTCGTTGGCGGCATCGGGTCCGGGTACGTACACCGACAGGTCGCCGGTGGACTCCAGGTCCTCGGCCAGGACGCGGACCACGTTCAGATGCAGCCGCAGCCGGGCCGCGACCTCCGCGAGCGACTGCGGCTGCCGGCACAGGGCGATGATGTCGCGCCGCTCGAAGGCCAGCCGTTCCATGCCCACGATGCCCGCCGCGGTCGATACGACCTGGGTCTCCAGGGGCATCGGCGTGCCGGACCTGGTGCCCGCCACCCGGCCCGCGGTGACCAGGAACGGCCGTACGGCGGGGGCGCGCCCGACCGGGTCGGCGGCCGGGCCCGTGACGGCGTCCTCGTCGGCTTGCGTGTCGCCGGCGGTCATGGGCCCTCCTTCCCCCAACCCCGGATTCCTCCCCTGTACCGGTCACCCGGCAGATCTGGAACCGAGGTTGTTCTTCAGTTCGAGGACGAGCTGCGGGCTCAGCGCGGCGCCGGCCCGGTTGGCGAAAACGGTCATCTCGTACGCGATGTTGCCCAGTTTGGCCTCCTTGGAGGTGACCACACCGAGCACGGCGCCGCTGCCGATCGCGGAGACCAGGACATGCCCCTGCTCCAGATCGATGATCACCTTGTTGAGGCCACCGAGACCGTAGTTGCCCGCGACACCGGCCGCCAGGCTGGTCATGCCGGAGACGATGGCGGCGAGCCGCTCGGAGTCCGAGCTGTCACGTAGCTGCGAGACCGCGATCAACAGCCCGTCGGAGGACACGGCGATGGCGTCCACCACTCCCGCGGTCTCTGTGGCGAAACGGCTCAACAGCCAGGTGAAGTCGGCTGCGGCGGTCCGTAGTTCGCCGGGCGTGGCCTGCTCGGTCGAGGTGTCACCTGTCGGCGTTGTCACTGCTCCGCTCCTTCCGGAAGCCCAGCTTGGTGCTGGGCGTTGCTGGGGGCCGTGGTGTCGGCGCTGTCTCGGTGCGCGCGTTCCACGGCTGCTTCGAACTCGTCGAGTTCCGAGCGCACGGCCTCCGCGTCGGCGATGCGAGGCGCCTCGGGTACCCGGCGTTCCCGGGTCTCGCCCAGCGTCGCCTGGAGGGTGGCGCCACGCACCCGGCGGTGCAGCGGACGCGACTCGCCGTCCTCCGGTTCACCGGAGGAGTGCTGGGCGGCAGGTTCGGCAGCCGCGGGGTCCGCCGGGGCATGGTGCCGCTGGGGGACGCGCTGCGGCAGCGGGGCCGGTTCGGCACGCCGGTGGTCGTCGGCGTCGGCGTCGGCGTCGGCGGCCGGCAGCGCGGCCCGAGGCTGCGGGAGCGCCGACGCGGGGAGCGTGGGCGCCGGCGGACGGGGGTCCGCCGACGACAGCTGCGGCAGCGCGGCCCCGGCGTCGGCGTCCCGAGCGCCGGGGCGGTCGGTATCGTGCGCCGGGCCGGTGTCCTCCGCGAAGGGGCTCATCACGAGCAGCAGCGCCGAGGGGATCGCCACCCGGCTGGTGACACCGCCGCCCGGTGTACGGCTCAGGGTGACGCGGACACCCCAGCGACGGGCCAGGCTGCCGACGACGAACAGGCCGAGCACCTTGGTGGGCGCCAGATCGAGGCGTTCGCGGCGGATCAGCCGGGAGTTCTCCTCCGCGAGCCGTTCCTCGCTCATGCCGAGCCCGTGGTCGCTGACTTCGATCAGGGCGCCCTCGGCCCCGGTGCTCACCACCACCTCGACCGGGGTGTGGGCCGGGGAGAACGCCACCGCGTTCTCCAGGAGTTCGGCGATCATCAAGGTCAGGTCGGCGATGATGTCGGGAGCCACCGTGACATCCCTGTCGCCGTCCAGCGAGACCCGCTGGAAGCCCTCGATCTGCCCGAGCGCGGCCCGTACGACGTTGGTGAGCGCGATGGGGCCGGCGTCCAGCCCTGTCTCGCGGACGCCGGCCAACAGCATCAGGCTGTCCGCGTTGCGCTGCAGACGTACCGCGAGGTGGTCGATGCGGTAGAGGCGGCCGAGCAGGTCGGGGTTGGTCTCGCCGCGCTCGACGGCGTCGATCAGGGCGAGCTGGCGGGCGGTCAGATTGCTGACCCGCCGGCCGACGTTGCCGAACATCTCGGCCACGTTGCGGCGGCTGAGCACCTGGCGTTCGAGCAGCGCGGCGGCGGCGGTCTGAACGCGGTTGAAGGCGTCCGCCAGATCACCTATCTCGTCGCGTGCCGTTACCGGCACCTTGCGCAGTCGCGGTGGGCTCGCGTCGTCGGTGTCGTCGTCGGCCACCCTGGCGAGTTCCTCGCCGGCGACCTCGGCCACCTGGGTGGCGGCGGCGGTGAGGGCCTGTACCGGGCGGACCACCGAGCGGCGGATGACCACCGAGAAGGCCAGCCAGACGACGAACGCCAGCAGTGCGCTGACGAGCAGCCAGGCGGCCCGCCGCCACGCCTTGCTGGACGCCTGGTCGACGCGGTCGGCGATCTGGCCGATCAGCGAGCCGGTGATACCCAGCCGGTTCTGCGCCTGCGTCTGGTAGTCCGGGTACGCCCGCAGGGCCTTGGCGAACGCCTTCCGTATCTGCTCCGGCCCCTGGATCTGCAGAGCGCCGGGGTCGGTCTGCAGCCCCGCGTACTGCGACAGGATGGTGTTCCACACGGGGGTCTGCTGGACCTTGGCGAGTTCGGTGCGCTGCGCGTCGGTGGAGAACCGGCCGAAGCGGGCGGTCTGGTAGGTGTACAGCTTGTTGTCGCCGACCGCGTTGACGAACTCGGTCAGTGCGTTGGCGTCGCCGGTCTGCGCGGAGAACACCGCGGTCTCGAAGGACCTGTAGGAGGCTGCCGCGTGCAGCAGCGAATCCAGCTGGATGGCGGTGATGGTGTCGTGCATGTTGTGGACGAGGCCGAGGCCGTCGATCAGGCCGTCCACGGGCGAGAGGTACGCCTGGTCGATCTTGGCGGTGGACAGGTAGCTCTGCTCGACACCGGCCCGTAGACCGCCCAGGCCGCCGATCTTCTTGAGGGCCAGCGCCTCGTTGGTGGACAGGCGGCCGCCGAAGCTCTCACGGACCGTGGCGACCTGGGCGTCCACTGCGGCCTGGGCCTTCTGGTAGGCGATGAGCGAGGGGCGCTCGCCGGAGGTGGCGGCCTCGTACCGTACCGACAGCAGCAGCGCCTGCTGATGCTCGCTCTGCAGCCGGTCGACGAGTTCGGCGACCGGTCGGCTGTCGCGGACCAACTGGGCGTCCGCGGCGGCGTCCCGGGCCTGCCCCACCAGGCCGGTGATCACATCGGCGATCAGCAGGCAGATCACCACCAGCGGCACGCCGACCAGCACGTTGAGCTTGCGCCGGAACGGCCACCGATCCGTCATGCTCCGCCGGCCGCGCAGGTCGCGCCGCGCCGGCTCCGGCCGCGCAGGCCCGTTCACCTCGTCCACGGACACCAAGCCCTCCTGGGTCTCTTCTCCTCGGAATCAGGGACGCCCCGGCGCCCGAAAGGGAGCCAACCGGAAGTTGTGGACCGGCTGTTGGGGGACGGCGTTGACGTCCCTGACCAGGCACTTGGTGTCCTTGTGGGACCGTTTCCGGACGAAGCGGATCAAGGCAGACCGACCGACCGCATGATGTCGATCACTGAGCCAACTGCCCGGGAGACTACCGCTTCTTTCCGAAACATCAACGACCTCGTCACTTAACTTCTGCGTCAAATCCCTCGCTTGCCTCTGGCGATGGCCGACGGGGATCGCCGCGCTGGACCGGGCCCGGGGACTGGCCGGGGGGCCTCTTGGCCGGGGCGCGTTCGACGGCGAGCTTCTGCAGGCAGCCACCACGCGCCGTGGCCGTCCACGCGGTGACCTCGTGTCAGGACGACGACACCCCCTGTCCGGACTCACGCGGTGACGCATTGGATCTTGTTTGGGGCTTGCAGGCAAAAATTTTGTTTGTGCATAACTCTGTCTAGTTATTGCGCACTGATGTCGAGGAGATTACGGTCCCCCTTGCGACCGCCACCCGTCATCCGCCCGTCCACACCAGCCCTCGCGCCACCTCGCCAGCCACCGCTCACAGAGTCGGCGAGGTGTCTTGCTGTGCCCTGTACTGCGTCAATCTCTTGCGTCCTCGCTTCTTCCCCGTCCCACCGAACCCGGCGGTGCCCACGGCGCAGGTCTGGCATTTCGTGCCGAAAGGAGCAATAAGTGTTCCATTCCATCCGAGATCTGAGACGAGCCCTCGTCTGGGGGGTCAGCACCGCGTTGTTGGCTACCGGCGGCGTCTTCGCTCTGGCTGTCCAACCGGCGTGGGCGGCGACTGCTGCCACTGGTGGTAGCGGGGCGAGCCTGCCGTACGTGGAGGTGCAGGCGGAGAACTCCGCGACCAACGGCACGGTGATCGGCCCGAGTTACACCCAGGGTCAGTTGGCTGACGAGGCGTCGTATCGCAAGGCCACGACGTTGCAGGGCACCGGCAAGTACGTCACGTTCACCACGCCGGTGGCGACGAACTCGATCGACTTCCGGTACAGCATCCCCGACACCTCGGGCGGCTCGGTCTACACCGCGCCGCTGTCGCTGTACATCAACGGCACCAAGCAGTCCAACTTCACCCTCACCAACGCTTATAGCTGGTACTACGGCAGCTATCCGTTCACCAACACCCCGGGCAGCAACCCGCACCACTTCTACGACGAGGCCCACCGGCTGTTCTCCACGAC